>JANXOP010000169.1 GCA_025357755.1 Kofleriaceae bacterium
AACCATCCCGAGCTTGAGCCGATGATCATCGGCCGCAACTTCCTCGTGAAGGTCAACGCCAACATCGGCAATTCAGCCGTGACGTCGTCGGTCGCCGAAGAAGTCGAGAAGCTCGTGTGGTCGATCCGCTGGGGTTCCGACACCGTCATGGATCTGTCCACGGGCCGCAACATTCATAACATCCGCGACTGGATCGTCCGCAATTCGCCGGTGCCGATCGGCACGGTGCCGATCTATCAGTGCCTCGAGAAGGTCGACGGCGATCCGACGAAGCTCACCATCGACCTGTTCATCGAGACCCTGATCGAGCAGGCCGAGCAAGGCGTCGACTACTTCACGATCCACGCGGGCGTGCGGCTCGCGTACATCCCGCTGACCGCGAAGCGCATGACCGGCATCGTGTCGCGCGGCGGCTCGATCATGGCGAAGTGGTGCCTCTCGCACCACAAGGAGAACTTCCTCTACAC
The DNA here is from genome assembly GCA_025357755.1 of Kofleriaceae bacterium. GTDB lineage: Bacteria > Myxococcota_A > Polyangia > Haliangiales > Haliangiaceae > JABFXX01. The sequence goes on from JANXOP010000169.1 coordinate 468, forward strand.
CGAGTTCGAGCGAATCTGCGAGGTGATGAAGAAGTACGACGTCGCCTTCTCGCTCGGCGATGGCCTGCGCCCGGGCTCGACGGCGGACGCGAATGATCGCGCGCAGCTCGCGGAGCTCGAGACGCTCGGTGAGCTCACGCAGATCGCGTGGAAGCACGACATCCAGACGATGATCGAAGGCCCGGGCCACGTAGCGATGCACAAGATCAAGGAGAACGTCGAGCTCCAGATGAAGCTGTGCGGCGAAGCACCGTTCTACACGCTGGGACCGCTGGTCACCGATATCGCGCCTGGCTACGACCACATCACCTCGGCGATCGGCGCCGCGATGATCGGTTGGTTCGGCACCGCGATGCTCTGCTACGTCACGCCGAAGGAGCACCTCGGCCTGCCCGATCGCGACGACGTGAAGGCCGGCGTGATTGCCTACAAGATCGCGGCTCACGCGGCGGATCTCGCGAAGGGTCACCCCGGCGCGAACCTGCGCGACGATGCGCTCTCCAAGGCCCGCTTCGAGTTCCGCTGGCAGGATCAGTTCCACCTGTCGCTCGATCCGGATACGGCGCTCCAGTATCACGACGAGACGCTGCCGGCCGATGGCGCCAAGGTCGCGCACTTTTGCTCGATGTGCGGCCCGAAGTTCTGCTCGATGAAGATCACCGAGGAAGTTCGCGAGATGGCCCGGGGCATGGCGGCAAAGTCCGAAGAGTTCAAGCAGGCCGGCAGCGAGATCTACGTTCCCCGCACCCCTGGCGCGTGATCTAGGGTTGCGTCCGCCGCGCGAACCATCGACCATGGGAGCGTGCGTGGTTGGGCGTTAGCTCTGTGGATCGCGGGTTGTTACAACCCGACGCTACGCTCCGGGAGCCCGTGCGACGAATCGCAGCCGTGCCCCGGCACGCTCGTGTGCTCGGCGGGCACGTGCGAGCTCCTCGCGAGCGACCTCGACGCGTCGGTCGGGAGGGACGCGCCGTTGCGCGATGGCTGCACCCCGGCTCCAGAGATCTGTGGCGACGGCGTCGACCAGGATTGTGACGGCGTCGATCCCGTGTGCCCACCGAATGACAAGGCCGCGGGTGCGATCGATGTCGGTGCGGGCGGCACGTTCACGGGCGACCTCACGTTCGCGACCGACGACTCGATGAAGCCGCTCGACTCCGTGAACCAACCGTGCGGTAACGATCACGGGCGCGACCTCTACTACAAGATCCACCTCGGCTCCAACGAGGCGATCTATCTCGACACGTTCGGCTCGAACTTCGATTCGGTGATCCGCGTGTTTCACGGTAGCTGCATCGACGGTGTCGAGCCGAGCGCCACGACGTGCCACGACAACATGTGCAACACCAAGCAGACCCAGGCGGTCTGGGACCTCTTCGCGGGCGACAACTGCATCGTGATCGACCAGAGCTCCGATGCGGAGACCCTGGGCTCGCTCACCTTGCACGTCGAGCACGGCAATCGATCCGGCAAGCCGATCGCGCTCGGGATGCCGGTGACCGGCAACACCAGCGCGGGCACCGACCAGAGCATCGGGTCGTGCTCGGTGACGCCAGCGCCCGATATTGGCTACCACTTCACCGAGTGCCCGAACCAGGCGCAGAGCTTCGTCGCGAGCACGTGCAACGCCAACACGAACTTCGATACGGTGCTCTACGTGCGCGGCCCGGGCACGAGTAATCGCTGTGCGGACGACGACAATAATTGCGGCCTGGGGCAGGGCACCGTGGAGTCGACGCTGCCCGTGGTGACGGCCTCCGGACCCCACATCTTCTGGCTCATCGTCGACGGTGCCGACCCGACAACACCCTCCGGCGCCTACCAGATCGACACGATCCTGCAGTGATACGGACTCGGATGTTGTTTATGGACATCCCTGGCAGAATCCGTATCATTACCGGAGGGTAGCCATCCGGTGACCGTCCAGCAAAAACGAAGCCTCAAGGTCGAGAAGCTCGCGCGCATCTATGACGAAGAGATCGCGCCGGTGTGGGGCACTCGTTTCGGCAAGATGCTGCTCCGAAACCTCCGCGTGCCGGAGCGCGGCCAGGTGCTCGACGTGTCGTGCGGCACGGGCTGGCCGACGATCGAGATCCTTCGCCGGATGACCGATGGCTCGCGCTTGATCGCGATCGATGCCTCGAGCGCGATGCTCGATGTCGCGCGTCGCAAGGTCGCGGACCTCGGACCGCTCGGCAAGAAGGGCGTGTTCTTTCGCACCGAGAGCGCGGTTCCGAAGCTGTCGTTCACCGACGATGTCTACGATCTCGTCGTCTGCAACCTCGGGCTCGACGAGATGCCGTCGCTCGATACCGCGCTGCGCGATTTCACGCGCGTCGCAAAACGCGGTGGCGAGGTTCGCTGCACGTTGCCGCTCGCGGGCACGTTCCAGGAGTTCCACGACCTCTATCGCGAAGTGCTGATCAAGCACGACAAGCACGAGGCGCTCGAGCGGCTCGAGAAGCACATCGCGCGCTATCCCGCGATCGAGCAGCTCGAGAAGGCGATCAAGAGCTCGAACCTCGATGGTCACGTCGAGATCGAAGAGTTCACGCTGCTGTTCAAGAGCTCGCGCGAGTTCTTCTTCGCACCGGTGATCGAGTACGGCCCCCTCGCCGAGTGGAAAGAGATCGCCGGCAACGGCCAGGAGATGCAGGACGTGTTCTGGTACATCAAGGAAGCGATCGACGCTTACTTCGATGGCCGGCCGTTCCAGGTCACGGTCAAGGCCGGCTGCATCATCGGCACCAAGCTCGAAGCTCCGACGGATCCGCATCTCGAAGTCGAGATCGAAGAGATGCCGTACGAGATGCTGCGCGATGAAGACTCGCGCGAAGAGCACAACGAATCGGTGCTACGCGACGTGGACCTGGACCACGACGACGAGGTCGACACCGGTCTGCCGCGCCCACCCGAGCTCATCGCCGCTGGATCCGTTCGCCTCGACGACGCCGATCATCTCGAGGTCGAAGAGGTCAGCGCGCACGACGATGACGATATCGTCATCGATGAAGCTTCTCCGGAGGAGCAGGCGCTCGATGCCTTCATCGAAGGCAAGCGCCGCCCGTCCCACCTCGATGGCTCCGATGGAATCAACGAGCTCGACGCCGATCTAGACGACGATCTCGATTAACGTACGCGCCATGTGGCGCGCCTTCTTGTTGGTGGTCGTCGTCGGATGTGGCTCGGCCAAGCTGCCCGATCACCAGGTCGTTGTTCCTCCCGTGGTGCTCGCGGAGGAGCCGATGCCCGTGCTGCGGCTCGGACGCAACTTCACGCCACTGCGCTACACGGCGCGGCTAGCGCTCGATCCCGCGAAGACGATGTTCGATGGTGAGATCGAGATCGAGGGCACGCTCGACGAGACCGCGCCGGTGATCTGGATGCACGGCAAGGATCTCGTGATCGCGACGGCGAAGGCGACCGATGGCGCGCACGAGGTCGCGTTGAGGGTGACACCGAAGGGCGATCTCCTCGAAGTCCGAGCGGCGCGACCGCTCGACCCTGGCAGGTGGACGCTGCACCTCACGTATCGCGGCGCGGTCGCACAGGACGGGTACGACGGCGCGTTCATGACCAAGTACGCGAACGAGGGCTACATCGCGAGCCAGTTCGAGGCGACCGCGGCGCGCACCGTGTTCCCGTGCTTCGACGAACCAGATCGCAAGGCCGAGTGGCAGCTGACGCTCGATGTGCCGAAGGGCCTGGTCGCGACCTCGAATACGTTGCCGACCGACACGCGTGATCTCGATGCGACGCACGAGCGCGTGCACTTCGCGGCGACCCGCGCGATCTCGAGTTATCTCGTGGCGTTCGCCGTCGGACCGTTCGACGTGATCGACGCCGGTCACACCAAGAGTGGCATCCCGCTGCGCGTCGTCACGCCGCGTGGTACCGGCAAGAAGGTCGCGTACCTGGTCAGCGCGTTGCCGAAGATCGTCACGTCACTCGAGACCTGGTTCGGCTCGCCGTTCCCGTACCCGAAGCTCGACATCGTCGTCGTGCCGACGATGGCTGGCGCGATGGAGAACGTCGCGATGATCACGACCGATGCGAAGGTCGTGATGTTCGATCGTCCCGACCCGCGCGACCTCTACCTCCTGGTCTCGACGATCGGGCACGAGACCGCACATCAATGGTTCGGCGATCTGGTCACGGCGAAATGGTGGGATGACATCTGGCTCAACGAGAGCTTCGCGAGCTGGATCGAAGACAAGGTGCTGCTCGCATTCGATCCGAGCTGGCCGACCGAGGCCATCGGCTATCGCCAGCGCGCGTTTCACGCCGATGAATTGATCAGCGCGCGGAAGATCCATCAACCGATCGTGACGTCTGCGGATATCCAGAACGCGTTCGACGACATCACCTATCCCAAGGGCGCGACCGTGTTGCGGATGATCGAGCATCAGCTGGGCGACACCGCGTTCCAGACCGCGATCCAGCGCTACATCGCGGCGCACGCCGATGGGTCCGCGACCGCGGCCGATCTGTTCGCGGCGCTCGAGACCGCGGCGACCGGCTGGTTCGAACAAGCCGGCGTTCCTCAGGTCGCGATGGAGCTGACGTGCGACAGCGTCGGCAAAGCGCGGCTCGCTCTGAGCCAGACCCGGTACCTGCCGGACCTCGAAGACCCGATGGTGCAGGGTGATCAGATGTGGCCGATTCCGGTCTGTGTCGCATTCGATGGCGCCAAGCACGAGCGCCTCGAACAGTGCACGGTGCTGAGCACTGCCGAGGCCGAGCTCGAGCTGCCGGTCTGCCCGACCTGGTTCGCGCCCGCGACCGACTACGGCTACTACCACGCGAAGCTCGAGCCGAGAGCGCTGGAGGCCGTGCGCGATCATGGCTGGAGCCAGCTCACGCCCGACGAGCACATCTCGATCTACGACGACGCGGCGACGTTCGCGCGGGGTAACGGACCTTCGCTCGCGCTGCTCGGCTCGCTCGCCCAGAAGCTCGCCAAAGGCACGAAGCTCGAGGTCACGGTGGCGCTCGGTGACCTCACGGCGTCCGGCCAGCTCGACGCGACTGGCATGCCGCGCGATATCGCCATCGCGATCCCGGCCGATCTGCTCGCCATGGCGCGCACGAAGATGCGGGCGCTCGTCGAGCCCATCGCGAAGACCTACGGGCTCGCCGCGCGTCCGAACGAGGACCAGGCGACCGCGATCCTCCGCGCGGCCTTACTGAAGGCCGTCATCTGGACCCACTCGACCGTGCTCGATGCCGAAGCCAAGAGGCTCGTGCCGCGGGCTCGCGAGCTGCCCGCCGAGGAGATGTGGGTCGTGCTCGCGCTCGCGAGCAACAGCGATCCGAGGCTGCTCGATACGATCCGCACCGACCTCGCGCAGGAGCACGATCCGGTGATGCGAGGCGGGCTGATCGAGGCGCTGACCGCGGTGCGCGACCCCAAGCTGCATCACGCGATGCTCGAGGCCTTGCTCGCCGAGCCGAGTCTGACAGCCGACGAGCTCGCCGGTGTGTGGACGATGCACTTCGATCAAGACGCGCGCGCCGACAGCGAGGCGTTCCTGCGCGAGCACTTCGCCGAGGTCATGAAGCGGCTGCCACGCGCGGAGACGGTGTTCTCGCTCCCGCTGTCGACGATCGATACGTTCACCGAGGCGTGTGACCCGGATCGGCGCGACGAGATCGCGGCCTACGTCACGAAGAACTACGGGCCGCTGCCCGCGAGTGCGCGTCCGATCGCGCAGGCGATCGAAGCAATGGACAACTGCATCGCGCGAAAGAAGGTCTTGGAACCATCGCTGCACGCGTGGTTGACCAGCAGGCCGTAGTACGCTCGCGCGCAACATGACGAGGCAGGACTACCTCGCGCTGGTCGACGAGCTGACCGAGCACGACCGGCGCTACTACGTCGAAGCAGACCCCACGATCAGCGATGGCGAGTACGACAAGCTCAACAAGCAGCTGCTCGAAATCGAGAAGCACCACCCGGACTGGATCGTCGAGTGGTCGCCGACCCAGCGCATCGGCCATGCGCCCGTCTCCGAGTTCGCGAAGGTCACGCGGCCCGTCGCGATGCTGTCGCTCGACAACACCTACAACGAAGACGACTTACGCGCGTTCTACGATCGCGTGGTCAAGGGCCTCGACGGCGACGTCCCGGTGTTCTCGGTCGAGCCGAAGATCGATGGCTTCGGCATCGAGCTCACGTACAAGAAGGGTCAGCTCACGCTCGGCGCCACGCGCGGCGATGGCCGGATCGGCGAGGACGTCACCGCGAACGTCAAGAGCGTGAAGGGCGTCGCGCTCAAGTTGCGCGAGCCGATCGATCTCGTCGTGCGCGGCGAGATCTACATGACGAAAGCGGAGTTCGATGCGATCAACGCCGAGCGTGCAAAGCACGGCGAGGAACTGTTCAAGAACCCGCGCAACACCGCCGCGGGCTCGATCAAGCAGCAAGATCCACGCGAGGTCGCGAAGCGGCCGATGCGCACGATCCTCTACGAAGTGGTCGATGGCGAGCGCTACGCGAGCGGTCACTTCGCATCGCTCGCCCTCCTCAAGCAGCTCGGCATCCCGACCTCGGCGCACAACTCCCGGGCGCAGAGCTGGGAGGAGCTGATCGCGCAGGTTCACTCGTGGGCCGACCGACGCGATTCGTTGCCGTACGAGGTCGATGGCCTCGTCGTCAAGGTCGACGACTTCGCGATGCGCACGGCCCTAGGAACGACCTCGAAGTTTCCCAAGTGGGCGATCGCGTACAAGTTCCCGGCGCGCCAGGTCACCACGATCCTGCGCGAGATCGAGATCAACATCGGCCGCACCGGTGCGGTCACTCCGGTCGCGATCCTCGATCCGGTCGATGTCTCGGGCACTACCGTCGCGCGCGCCTCGCTCCACAACTGGGATCAGGTCGCGCGCCTCGGCCTGCGGATCGGCGATCGCGTCACGATCCAAAAAGCCGGCGAGATCATTCCGGAGATCCTGAACGTCACCGTGTCCGCAGAGGGCGAGCTGATCGTGCCGCCGACCGTGTGCCCGTTCTGCAAATCCGAGCTCGAGCGAGAAGAGGGCAGGGTCGTCCTTCTGTGTCCGAACCGGATCGGCTGCCCGGCCCAACGCCTCGGCGCGATCGAATTCTTCGCGGGCCGAGGCCAGATGAACATCGACGGCCTCGGCGAGAAGCTCGTCGAGCAGCTCGTCGAGGCGGGCCTGATCTCCGACATCGGCGATCTGTTCACCCTCACCGTCAACAAGCTCCTCGGCCTCGATCGGTTCGGCAAGCTCTCGGCCGAGAACTTGATCAAGGCGATCGCGAAGGCGAAATCCGCAGCCACCTTCTCGAAGCTCCTCGGCTCGCTCGGCATCACGAACGTCGGCTCGACCCTCGCCCAGGTGATTGCGAACAAATATCGCAAGCTGTCGACGCTGCGCGCTGCCGCGGCCGACAAGTCCTCCGAGGCGCTGATCGCCGAGCTCAACGACATCGACAAGGTCGGCAACACCATCGCGACCCACGTCGACAAGTTCTTGCGCGACCCCCACGTCGCGAAGGTCCTCGACAAGCTCGCCGCGCATGGCCTCGATCCGGAGGAGCCGATCACTGTCGTCACCGAAGGCCCGCTCACCGGCAAGCTACTTGTCGTCACCGGCACCCTCACGCAACCGCGCGCTGACGTCCAAAAGCGGATCGAAGCCGCAGGTGGCAAGGTCGCAGGCTCGGTGACGAAGAAGACCACCTACCTCGTCGCTGGTGCCGACACCGGCAAGACCAAGCTCGAGGCCGCCGAGAAGAACGGCGTGAAGGTCATCACCGAAGAAGAACTCGAGGCCCTGTTCCAGAGCTGATCCCGATTTCCCGACCTTGTTTCGATCGCGATGGCCTACGATGACTCGGTGCGCATCTCGATCGCTCTGCTGCTCGCGGCCTGTGGTTCGTCTGGGACCGCCACCGATGCGGGTTTCGTCACCACGGACAGCACTGCCGCCGGCGTGCCGTCACCAGGGCGGATCCTCGCGACGTTCACCTTCGATTCACCCGTAGGCTACTCGGGCGCGACCGATCCGATGACCGACGAACCCACCCACGTGGTGTTGGGCACGGACCTCGCCAACGGAGTCGCTATTTCGTATGGCGATTCCAATCACACGCCAACCCGTGAGCTCACCATCCCGCTCATGACATCGAGTCCTCTGGTCGACGGGTTGGTCATCCCGCTCGGCCCGAGCGCGTTCTCGTACACCGAAAACAACGCCACTCCACAGTCCGCCGAATGGCGCAACGACGGCTCGCAGGGTCTGGTAGTCGGTCACGTCGATGGCCAGATCTTCACGTTCGCCCTGCATACCCCGATGCGCGCGAGTGCCGGCGGTGCGGGTACCTTCACGTTGAACGGCAGTGGTGCGATCAACCTGTGCGCGACCGACCCACAGTGCTTCGCCCACTGATCTAATTTCTCACCCTGCACCTCGTAAGCGACTGATTTTATATGTAACTCCAGCGCTCGCTCGATCGTCGAAACCGCGCGCGTCCTGGGTTGTCTCACTCGTCATGCAGAGCACTGCACTCTCGCCGCGCAACCTCGCCCTCGCTGCCTTCGCCGTTGTCGTCGCGATCGGCGTCATGATCGTCTCGGTGCTCAGCATGAACCACGAGACACCGTTCACCCGCGCCGACGAGCTCACCCGCGCGGTCGGTATTGCGGGTGTGGTTGCAGCGGCCGCTGGCTATCTCGTGCAGCGCAAGCGCCTGCAGCGCGAGTCGCCCGAAGCCCGCGCGTTGAACTGATCACAGGCGCAGCGTGGGCCGGAAGCTGAGGCCGATCATCGGAAGTCGGGTCGCGACGCAGGCGATCGCGACGTACCCGTTCATCAGCGCGAGACTGAACGGGTCGTCCGGGTGGAGATCGCCGTCGAGATCGGTCTTCGTGACGTACACGATCACGAAGACCAGCCGGATCCCGTTCTTACGCTGGCTCCGTTTGCCAGTCTCGGCGAAGCGCGCGGCGCATGGCTCGCACCTATAGACGTAGTCCGCCAACAACTCGCCCTGGGCGAGCTCGTGCTCGGCCGCCGTATATCATCGACGTCTATGAGCGACGACGAAGACGTTCCGATCCGGGTGGATTTTCGCGATGCCGCGACCGCGAGAGCGTGGGTCGAAGAGACGCGCATCAAACGCCCGTTTCGCCCGCGCTTCTTCGCGGCCTTCTGCGAAGCCTTGGTCGCGAGCCCGAAGCTCAGGATCCTCGAGCTCGGCTCCGGACCCGGCCAGCTTGCCCGCGAGATCCTCGTCCACTGCGACGTCCAGCACTACGTCGCGCTCGACTTCTCTCCAGCGATGCACGCGATCGCTGCCGAGCATCTCGGCGAGCTTGCACACCAGGTCACGTTCGTGACGCGCGATTTTCGCGAGCCCGGGTGGACCGAAGGTCTCGGCACCTTTGACGCGGTCGTCACGCTGCAGGCGGCGCACGAGACACGGCACAGACGCCATCTGGTGCCTCTCCTGACACGCGCTCGAACGCTGCTGGAACCAGGAGGCACACTGCTCTACGCCGATCACTATCTGGATCCAGATACAAAACTGCGGACACTCATGCTGGAGCGCGAAGACCAGCCTCGATCGCTGGAGCGTGCAGGTTTCGCCGGTGTCGAGCTGCGCTACGAAGAAGGCAGCATGGCGCTGTGGTGTGGCACCAGGCTAGATCTCGCCGTGGTCGAGCGAGATGTAGACGCGAGCTCGTGACCTTCGGGACGATGCTCGCGCTCTAGCACCGGTCGGTCCACCTCGCTCGGCGATGTAACATCGCCACATGAGCTCCACGACGACGATTGGCCACGCAAATACCTCCTACTCGGCGAAGGCGATCTACGGCGTGATCACGGTGCTCGCGGTCCTCGACGTGATGGCCGATCATCCACCGAGTGCCTGGCGGGCCGCGGTGATCCTGTTCGGCACGACGTTCGCCGTCGCGCTGATCGATGTCTACGCCGAATCGATCGCGGTGGTGCTGAAGGGCTCACGCCCCGATCTGCGCGAGATCTGGCACGAGGTCTCGCCGGTGCTGATCGGTGCGCAGGCACCCACGCTCGTGATGCTAGCCGCCGCGCTCGGGGTGTTTACCCTCGAGCATGCAGTCGAGGTTTCACAGGTGCTCTCGTTCCTGATCCTATTCGGCTACGGTTGGAACGTGGGTCGCGCGCTCCACGTGCACTGGCTACGTCAGCTGGTAAGCGGCTTGGTGCTCGTAGGCATCGGCGCGTTGATCGTTGCGATCAAGGTGGCGGTCCATTAGCCATCGGCAGTTCGCGACGACGGCGATCTACGCAAAGGTGGTTCGAGACAGGTTGCGCGCCCTCGCACAGCGTTGGCCGCTTTCGCCGCACGCTCCGAAATCTCCGCGGTCGATCGCGCTTGGTCTTGGGTGCGGTTGACCGGACGCTCACGTGCGTGCTGAATCTACGCATCTACGCCCACGTCGAACGAGGGCGTGAGGCTGGTCGCATTCAAAGCAAGTCCGGTTACAGCGCACAACGGAACCGTCGTCTCGCCATATGTTGCGTAGTCGGTCGATCTGAACGAGATACCCGGACTCGGGGACGAGTAGCGCACGCCGAGCGAGATCGCGAGCGTCGGCGCGAGGACGGGTTAGTCACGGTCCATTGTCGGACCGGAGAAAAAGAACCGCTCGACGACGTTCGCGTTCTAAGACGACGCCTGCACTCGCCGCGAACCCTCATGCTCACGAGTCGACAGCATCCGATCAGAATGGCGAACGCTCGTGCGCCAACTACTGGCCGATGTTCTCCTCGCGTGTCTTATCGACCACGGCCGTCACGGCGGAGGAGTCAGCGCACAACGGAAGCCGGTTACCTCGCTATAAGTTGCGTAGCCTGCTGATGGAACGGGTTCGAAATACTTCCCGAGGTGGTCCGCCGCGACCAAGATGTCACCACCTAGGACCGCGGGATCAAGCCGAGCACGGTCGCCTGACGTGTCGAGGTTCACAAACTCCGCGACGTTGCCGGCCATGTCCAACGCTCCATAGGGGCTCGCGCCTTTTGGTCTGGACCCGACATCTGCGATGTCCTTTACACAATCGCGCACCACGGCGAGCTCGCAGGACGGTGCTGTGTTTCCCCACGGAAATTTGCGGCCATCGTCCCCGACTGCAGCCCGCATCCATTCGTCCTGGGTTGGCAGACGTTTTCCTCGATATGCACAGTAGTCCCAGGCCTCTTCTGGTTTCACCAGCGTGACGGCCCGCTTCGCACTCCACGTCTTCTGTCTCACGGAGTGTGAAGGGACACACACGGTGGCCGCGACACACTCCTGATAGTCCGCCGCGGTCACTTCGGTTCGATCGATGTAGAACTTCTGCTTGCCAGAAACGACAACCATCGATGCTGGCGGGTCCCCCGGTTCGATCTTTTGAATGAGGAGCGGCGTTGGGGCGTCCATCGGCACCGGGACGCGGATCACCTGCGTTTTGGACGCGCGCTCCGGTTGGAGCTCGTCTGACGATGCGTCGTGATGGCTACAGCCGACGAGCATCAGGGCGGAGAGTTGGAGGATGCGAGTGATCATCCGACGTGCTCCTCGAGGAACTTCCAGACGGCCTGCGGGCTTCGGATCGCGGCCTGGATCGCCGCATTACCTACGAGTTCATTGAACGTGGGCTCCTTCCCGACCTTCTTCTCGATCATGACGCCACCACCTTGTTTGCACTCTAGCTGAACCGAGATGTCAGCGTCGTCGGCGAAGCTCGACAACTTTCGGTGCACGACAAATTCGCGCATCTCCTCGGAGAGGCCGGAATAGCCACTGATAACCGGATCGAACATCCGTACGGTCTCTCGGCCGTTGCTCGCTTCCGATCCGAGATCCCACGTTCCGAAGTACTGGATGCGATACGTCATGTCGCTCGATTTGTGAGCTCGCATCTTGAGGTAGTTCATTCGCAGGTCATCGAATGACTTCTCGAGACTGGAGGGCAGTTGGGTAAATGTCGAGGCGATCGCGCGTACTGCATCGTTGTAGCGGTCCAGCGCGTCTCGGAAGTCGTTCATCAGCACCGCTGTGGTCACGTGTTCGTAGGAGCTACCCGTGTGTAACTTCGCTTGCGCGACGCCCTCTCGTTGCATCGCATCTGCTGTCGCAAGCCTTCGCGCAACCGCCCTCGTGGTCGCGAGCCGGACCGCGAGCGGCGTGATCCGATTCGTCACTCGCGAGCTCACCGCCGCCACGGCCTCAGCGCCATTCTCCATGGCCGCGGCACCATGCGCCTTCTTGGCCTTTGCCCCGTGGTCCTCGAGACCATGGTCGACGATCGCGTCAAACGCCTGGTCTGCAACGAAGCCAACGACCGCGGTCGCGATCGTACCCACCTCGAGGAGCTCGAGACCCTTGTCTACGCCCAAGCCAACCAGTTTGCCGAGCGCCTTCCATGCGGGCGAACGTTCGGCTTCCTCTTCCTTCGGAAGCTCGCCATGGACCCATTCTTCGACTCGATGACCGAACTCGGTCGTGAGGTCGCCGATCTTACGAAACATGTCGGTGGTGGCGGCATCTCCAGCACCCACGACAGCTCGATACGTGTCCGCAAGCCCACTCGCCGCATCTAGATCACGCGTGGCTTGGTCGCGCGGTGACATTCCTTTCGGTTGCTTGTCGAGATCCGGAATCGCTCGCGGTGAGCCGTCGGCAGGCGCTGTGGTCAGGTGTTCCAGCGCTGTGGCCGTACCTTCGAGCTCCAGGACCTGATGGGTCTGCGGACCGGCTTCGCCTGTAAAGCCGGTCTCGATCTCCAGCACACCGCGGCTCGTGCCTGCGTGGCGCGGATCGTAACTAACGAATGCATCTGCCGTGTTGTCGCCGTCGTGCGTTGACTCGATGTCTTCGCTGCTCGACCTCACGTGAAAATCTGGATTCGTGCTTCGCAGGTGGACCGAGATCGCCTTGCTGTTCGGATTCGTAAGTTTGGTCGGAATGTAGAGCGAGGGCCTGCCGACCACGCCGTTGAAGGTCATGCTCCTGCCGAGCTCGAGTGGCTGCGGTTTTTCCTTGGGTTGGGCTACGGGCTTTTCGGGTGTGGGGAGGTATTTCTTCGCGTCTTCGAATGCCATCCACGTCGTATCGGCAGCCACGGCCGCGGGTTGCGTCCCCAATTACGCCGATGTATCGCCAGGTTAGGCCACACGAAACCTTTCGCCCGCTGATCCGATACGCACCGTCATGAACCGATTCCTTCAACACCAGCAGGTGGTCAATGCGTCGCTGGCAGCTCGTCTGCCAAACCTCTCGGACGCTCATTATACCGCCTTGATCGACGAGCTCGCTCGCGCGAAGTCGGTCCTCGACCAGACCAGAGACCTTGCCGAATCGAAGCTCGAGAAACGGCTCGGGTTATCGAAATCGGAGATGAACGTCCTCACGTTTCTCGCGGCTGCAGCAGAGAGCAGCGAGACGGCGGAGTTGATCTCGCGCTTCGCCGTCAACGGCATGACGATCGAGGCACTCCGCAAGCTCGCGTTCGGCGACACCGGTAACGTTCGCGCATTCCGCGAGCTGAGCGCGTCTGGAAAGCTTCGCGCGCTTGGCCTCCTGACGCGCAACGATGGCGGCTCGGACGAGCTGCACGAGAGCCGGCAGACCTGGACCGTGGCGGATCGCGTACTGGCGTGGCTCTATGGCGACGAGTCGATCGACCCTTCACTAGCGACGCTGCTTCGCCCGGTGATGCGTGCGACGACGACCCTCACTATGAGCGACGCGACGGTGAAAGAAGCTGCCGCGGCGATGAAGTCGTCCTGCGCAGTCGTAATCGCTTATGGAAAGCGCGGGTTTGGACGCCGCAGCCTCATCGCAGACGCGGCAGCTGACTCGGCCGTCGGACTTCTCGAGCTCGATACGAAGCTGTTATCGACCAACCCCAAGGACCTCGAGCGTCAGCTGCGTGCGATCGCGCGCGAGCTAAAACTGCTGGGTGTCGCGCCACTGCTTTGCAATCTCGACGCGCTCGAGTCAGAGCGTATCGATCTGATCGGACGGCACCTCGTCGCGGCTCTCGATACCAACGTATTTGTCACTTGCGGCGTGCAGCGCATGCAACTGCGCTGGAATCGTCCCGTGATCGCCGTCGAGGTCAAAGCTCCGAGCTCGCTGCAGCGAACGGCACTGTGGAAAGAGCTTTTCACGGCGGCAGGTGATTCGGATGCCGAGCATCTCGCCTCGCAATATCCACTCGCACCAGCGTTGATGCACGAAGCCGCAGTTGCCTCGCTCGCACGCGCGGGCGAGCACACGGTGAGTCAGGAGGACATCGAGCACGGAATCCGTTCCGTGCTCGACGACAAGCTCGCGAACTTTGCAAAGCGTATCGACGCTACCCAGGAATGGACCGACTTCGTGATCGATGAGGACCTCGCGCAATCGATCACCGAACTGATCGCACGGATCCGACGACGGACAACGGTCTACGAACAGTGGGGCTTTGCCGATAAGGTTGGCAAGGGGCTCGGCGTCTCGGCGTTGTTCTCCGGGCCGCCGGGTACCGGCAAGACGATGGTCGCGGCGCTGATCGCGAAAGAGCTGAGGCTCGAGCTCTATCAAGTCGATATGGCGAAGATCACCTCGAAGTTCATCGGAGAGACGGAGAAGCAACTTGGCGAGCTTTTCGACGCGGCCGAAGCCAGCCATGCGATCTTGTTGTTCGACGAGGCCGACTCGCTGTTCGGCAAGCGAACAGAGGTGAAGTCCTCGAACGATCGCTACGCGAACCTCGAGACCAACTACGTCTTGCAACGGCTCGAGAGCTTCACGGGCATCTGCCTTCTCACCTCGAACCACGAATCGAACATCGACCCGGCGTTTCAGCGCCGGCTTTCACTTCATCTTCGTTTCCAGCTTCCCGATGAAGACGAGCGCCAGAGGTTGTGGTGCGCGATGCTGCCGGCGGCAGCACCGGTGGCTCCAAATCTCGACATCGCGGGGCTCGCGCGCCGGTTCGAGATGTCCGGCGGCTATATTCGCAACGCCGCGTTGCGCGCGGCGTTCCTCGCGGCGGAGGAGGGGTACCGCCATCATGGATGCGGACCTCGAACATGCAGCGCGCCTCGAATACGAAGGTATGGGCAAGATCGTCGCGCCGCGGGTGCAGCGGATGTCATCGCTCTGAGAGCGCGCCGGCGACGTCTGCGACGACCTGCTTGATCGTGCGACCGCTGGTCTCGATCGTGCGATCGGCGCGCGCGTAGAGCTTCGCGCGCGCCGCGATCAAGCCGCGCAGCTCCTCGAACGCGTGCGGGTTCTCTGCCATCGGGCGCTGATCGCCTTGCGCGACGACGCGGTTCCAGTGGTCCTCCGGCTTCGCGTGCAAGAAGATCGTCTCCGCGCGAGAGCGGAGGAGCGCGAACGTGATCGGGTCATTGACGATCGAGCCGCCGGTCGCGAGCACCGTCGGCGTGGCTTCCGCGAGGATCCGCGTGAGGACCTCGCGTTCGACGCGACGGTAGTAAGCCTCGCCGTGCAGCGTGAACACGTCGCCGAGCGAGAGGCCGGTGGCGGCTTCGATCTCCTGATCTAGCTCGACGAACCTTCGGTCGAGCTTCTTGGCGAGCGCCGCACCGATCGTCGATTTGCCGGCGCCACGCACGCCGAGCAGGGCGATCGGTTTGTGTGCGGCAGCAGCGGGCAAGGAGAGCAGCGCCGCGGGCGTGGTGCCGAGCGCGTGCGCGACCTCGGCGAATCGCCTGAGCGAGATATTCCCATCGCCGGTCTCGAGCTGCGCCAAGAACCGTTCGGAGAGGCCACTGGTTTCGGCCAGTTCTCGGCGTGACCAGCCGCGCCGTTCGCGCTGTGCGCGGACCGCGGACCCGACCGATTCGAGGAATGTCACATCTGCAATATAGTGCATGATCAATCGGCGTGACAAGCAATAAAGTGCCTGATAGAACTCACGTCATGGATCCGACGTCCTTCGAGACTCATCCGAGCCGCTACCACCACTGGAAGCTGGCCATCGAGGGCGACATCGCCCGCCTCACCATGGCGGTCGACGATGCTCATCCCCACAAGCCGGGGTACGAGCTCAAGCTGAACTCGTACGACCTCTCGGTCGACATCGAGCTCGCGGATGCGATCCAGCGCCTGCGTTTCGAGCACCCCGAGGTCAAGTGTGTGGTGTTCGGCGCTGACCTCGATCGCGTGTTCTGTTCGGGCGCGAACATCTACATGCTCGGACTCTCGACCCACTCGTTCAAGGTGAACTTCTGCAAGTTCACGAACGAGACCCGCCTGTATCTCGAGGATGCGGCCGAGCACTCCGGCCTCGCGTCGCTCGCGGCGTGCAAAGGCACGACGGCGGGCGGCGGCTACGAGCTCGCGCTCGCGTGCACCGAGACGATGCTGGTCGACGATGGCAACTCCGCGGTCAGCTTTCCCGAGACGCCGCTCCTCGCGGTGTTGCCGGGCACGGGCGGGCTCACGCGGCTCGTCGACAAGCGCAAGGTCCGTCGCGACCGCGCCGACGTGTTCTGTACGACCGCCGAGGGCATCAAGGGCAAGCGCGCCAAGGAGTGGGGGCTCGTCGATCACCTCGTGTCACGCACGAAGTGGGACGCCGCGGTGACCGAGGCCGCCAAGGCGCTCGCCGCGAAGCAAACGATCACGCGTGGCCCGGCGTTCACGCTGCCGGCGCTCGATGCCAAGATCACGGACGACAAGCTGGCGTACAAGTACGTCGAGATCACGTTCGACCACGCGCAACGCACCGCGAGCTTGATGGTGCGCGGTCCGGAAGCCGTCGAAGACTTCGATTCGCTCGTGAAGGCCGGCACGCAGCCGTGGGCGCTCCGTGCATTCCGCGAGCTCGACGATTGCCTGCTCCACCTGCGCTTCGACTACCCGGAGATCAACGTCGTCGCGGTGCGCACGAGCGGCAACGCGGAGTTTGTCAAAGCGTCGGACGCGCACCTCCACAAATCTCAGACCGGCCTCGCGCGCGAGGTCCGTCACCTTCAGCGCCGTGTGCTCAAGCGCTTCGACAACACGGCGCGCAGCCTCTATGCGGTCGCCGACAATACCGACTCGTGCTTCTCCGGCGTGTTGCTCGAGCTCGCACTCGGCTCCGATCGGTTTTACATGCTGATCGACAAGGACGAGAAGATCGGCGTCGAGACCTCGGTCGCGAACGCCGGCTCGTACACGACGAGCTCCGGGCTGTCGCGCATCGAGGCGCGGTTCTACGGCGAGCCGGGTAAGGTCCAGCAGATCCTCGCTCGCGGTGTCGAAGGCCTCGTGTCCTCGGAGGAAGCTGAAAAGCTCGGTCTCGCCACGATCGCGGCCGACGAGATCGATTTCGAAGACGAGCTGCGCATCGCGATCGAAGAGCGCGCGTCGCTGTCGCCGGATGCGCTCACCGGCATGGAAGCTTCGCTGCGCTGGGTCGGCCCCGAGACCCTCGAGACCAAGATCTTCGGTCGCCTCAGCGCCTGGCAGAACTGGATCTTTACTCGCGCCAACTCGACCGGCCCGCAAGGCGCACTCACTCTCTACGGCAAACCGGAACGCCCCCAATTCCAGTGGAAGAGGACCTAAGCCATGTCCGCAGTGATCACCGACGACAAGATTCCGAACAACGTCGACCTCTCGGGCGACAAGCGCCTGCAGCGCGCGCTCGAGGCGTGGCAGCCCAAGTTCATCGAATGGTGGAAGGAGATGGGCCCTGAAGGTTGGATGGCCAAGGACATCTACCTGCGCACCGCGGTCTCCGTCGAGACCGACGGTTGGGCGCACTTCGACTACGTGAAGATGCCCGACTATCGCTGGGGCATCTTCCTGGAGCCGAAGGTCGAGGGCCGCGTCCACGGGTTCGGCGATTTTGCCGGCCAACCTGTGTGGGATGAAATTCCGGGCGAGTTCCGCAACAGCTTGCGCCGCCTCGTCGTCACCCAAGGTGATACCGAGCCGGCGAGCGTCGAGCAGCAGCGCGCCCTCGGCGGCACCGCACCGTCGCTCTACGATCTGCGCAACCTGTTTCAGGTCAACGTGGAAGAGGGCCGTCACCTGTGGGCGATGGTCTACTTGCTTCACACGTACTTCGGTCGCGATGGTCGCGACGAAGCCGAGGAGCTCCTGCAACGCCGCTCGGGCGATGCGGACAAGCCGCGCATCCTCGGCGCGTTCAACGAGCCGACCTCGCACTGGCTCTCGTTCTTCATGTTCACGATGTTCACGGATCGCGACGGCAAGTATCAGCTCGCGGCGCTCGCCGAGAGTGGCTTCGATCCGCTCGCGCGCACCTGCCGGTTCATGCTGACCGAAGAAGCGCACCACATGTTCGTCGGCGAGTCCGGTGTCCAGCGCGTGTGCAAGCGTGCCGCCGAATTGATGAAGACCGGTGACGTGCGCGCGCAAGGTGGCGTGGACCTCCCGACGATCCAGAAGTACCTGAACCTCTGGTACACGCTGTCGCTCGATCTGTTCGGTGGCGAAGTGTCGTCGAACGCGGCCGATGCGTTCGCATCGGGCCTCAAGGGTCGCTACAAAGAAGACCGCTACGCCGAGCACAAGTTGATCGGCTCGACGTTCGCGATGGACGTGCTGCGCGATGGCAAGGTCGTCCACGAGGACGTGCCGATGCGCACCGCTCTCAACGAGGTGCTCCGTACCGAGTACATCAAGGATTGTCAGCGCGGCGTCGATCGCTGGAACAAGACGCTGCAGCTCGAGGGCTGCGACTTCCAGATGAAGCTGCCGAGCCACAAGTTCCATCGCCAGATCGGCATGTGGAGCACGCTGAAGTTCTCTCCCGAGGGCGAGATGATCACGAGCGAGGAGTGGGCAAAGCGCTCGGGCGACTGGCTGCCGACGGAGGCCGACGAGCAGTTCGTCAAGTCGCTGATGACGCCGGTCTACGAGCCTGGCAAGATGGCGAGCTGGATCGCCCCGCCGATCAAGGGCCTCAACGGTCTGCCCGAAAAGTTCGAGTACGTTCGTATAGACTAGGAGGATGCGAATTCTCCTGGGTCTGGTCCTCGTCCTCGGTGTCACGGCCGGCTGCGCCAAGAAGCCGGCACCTCAAACGCCTGCGAACAAGCAGGACATGAAGAACGATACCGACTCGAAGGACAACGCGAAGCCCGACGACAAGACCCAGCCGTCAGACCCGAAGACCTCGAACGATCCGTGCAACGGCTAGTACGTCATCGGGCCAACCCAGCGTGTCCAGCCCGTCCGGCAGTGTCGCTTCGCTGTACGCCAGTTCGTCGTTGCGAACTATTACTGAATCACCGGCGCGAGCGTCGTCACGGCGGCGCCGTACCACGCCTGGCTGGTCTGGCTCACTAGCGTCGCCACGCCGGTCGTCGGATCGATCAAGATGAAAGCGCCACCATTGGTGAAGCCGTAGATCTTGTTCTTCCAGTACGCGATGCCCCAGATCTGGCCGAACCCCGTATCCGTTCCGATGCCCGTCGCGGCAAACGTCAACAGCGCGAGCCACACGAGGCGATCGTTGCCCGAGGTCATCACGGTCTGCACGATGCCGAAGTTCGCGACCGCGACCAGGTCGCCGCTCGATGCGAACGAGCCGCCCATGTTGCCGACCTGCGTGATCGTTCCGTCCATCTGATTGATCTTGAACACCAAGCCATCGCTGTTGCGCGTGCCGACCAGCACGTCATCGCCGGTCTGGCCAAGCTGCTCGGCCGGCACGAACGACAAACCGTTGAACGTGCCGCCGAGGTTATTCGTCATCTGCGTCGCATGCGCATTCGTCGTGTCGACCTTGTAGACCGAGCTGAACGACACGCCGATCATCTGGCCGTTCTTGTCGATCGCGATGTCGGTCATCGTGTCGGAGCCGTTCGACCACACGAACGGACCGATCTGCGTGATCGCGAGCGTGTCCGGATCGACCCGATACAGCACCGAGTCGGTGTGGGCGTAGACATAGACGGTCTGGGTGGTGTCGCTACCGCTGCCGGTATTCGAGCCCGTACTGGAGTCCGCGCCGCCATCGGCGGTCCCGAAGTTGTCGCCGTCGCGTGGCGCGGGGCCACACGCTGCGCAGAGCGCCGCGATCGCGATTGTCCTCATCATCGACCGGGACGATACGCCGAGTCGCGGCTTGGTTGAAAAAAACGATCGGGGACTCGCGCCCCTTCGCTGGTATCGTGATCGCGTGGGCTTCGTCGAAGAGCAGCTTCGGTACGAAGCCTGGGCGCGATCCTTCGCGACCGAAGACCAGCTCCGAACCCAGACCTACGACGAGGCCGGCTATCCCGGCTGGAGCGTCGTCGAGAAGGCGTTCGCCACATGCGCGACCGCCCGCGGCTTCACCTCGCTCGACGGCGCCGAGGTTCGCGCGGCGCTGTTCTTGATCTCGCGGAGCTGGGATCTTGGCACGATCGTTCGCTGGTTCACTAAACCGCCGGCGCTCGGGATGTTCGGCGAGGCCGACATCCTGTTCCTCGCACGCGCAGCGCTCGCAGATCCAGATCCCGCGCTCGACGATGCGAGGTACCAACTCGCCGCGGTGCTCCCACTCATCCACCGCGCAGAAGTCACGGAGCTGCTCTTGGGGCTCTACGAGTTTCCGCACGAGTACACGAAGCGGCTGGCGCTCTACAGCCTCGCATCGCTCGGCTATCCGGCGATTCGCGACCTGATCGCGCGAGCGTGGGAGCTCGATGACGAGTACGCGAAGATCGGCTGTCTCCACGCGCTCACCACCTGGGTGAACGATCCGCCGCTTCTCCGCCGGTACCTCGCGCGCGCCGAGACCATTCCTGGCGAGCAGCTCGCGGCGTGGCGAGCAAAACTCAGCTAGAGCATCTTCGCGAGATAGATCGCGGTCTCGCCGGGCGCGTACTCCCCGTAGATCAGCGTGTCGGCGCCACACAGGTGATAGCCGAGCCGGTTGTATGCGTTGACGCCGGGGACGTTGACGTTGCTGGTCTCGAGCCAGACGTGACTCGCGCCAACGCTTCTACCGTGCGCCTCGACGCGCTCGAGCAACGCGCGCCCGACGCCACGGCGCCGCCATTCTGGCGAGATGTATAGGAACCACAGGTTCAAGCGCTGGTTCCATGGCTCGTTCTCGACGCATGCAAACCCGCGGACACCGCCATCGTCGGCGACCCAGCCGTGCTCCCAGCTCGCCCAGTGCGCGAACACTTCGTCGATCGCGTAGGTCTTCGAGAGCGGTTGGGCGAGCGGACGCTCGACGAGCTCGATCGAGCGCGCACCCGTCACGAGATCGAAGACCGAGGAGGTCTCGAACGACGTATCGAGCGCTTCGACGCCGCGCTTGTCGGCGATGCGATCCAGCTCGCGGATCGTGAACGTCACTGCTTCTTTTGGATCTTCGCGAGCAGGTCGCCGAACGTGCCGAATTTGTCGGGCGCGCGCGAAGATTCCTGCGCCATCTCGGCGGGGGTTGCATCGTTCGCGCGCTCGGTCGAGAGCGTGAGCGAGAGGCGACGGCGCTCGGCGTCGATGCTGAGGATGGTCGCTTCGACCTCCTGGCCTTCTTCGACGACTTCCTTCGGGTGGTTCACGCGGCGGCCCGCGCCGAGCTCGCTGATGTGCACGAGGCCTTCGACGCCCGGCGCGATCTCGACGAACGCACCGAACGGCTGGAGGCGGACGATCTTGCCCTTCACGCGCTGGCCTTCGGTGAGCTTCGCGACGGTGTCGCTCCACGGATCGTTGCCGAGGGCCTTGAGCGAGAGGCTGATGCGCTCCTTCTCTTTGCCCTGCGGCGGCTCGATCTTGAGCACGACCACGTCGACGCCCTGGCCGAGCGTGAGGATGTCTTCGGGCTTCGCGACGCGCGAGTGGCTGAGCTCCGAGATGTGGAGCATGCCTTCGATGCCGCCGATGTCGATGAACGCGCCGAACGGCTTGAAGCCGACGACCTTGCCATGCACGACGAGGCCGGGAACGAGCGTGCCGCGGATCTCGGCGGCGCGCTTCTCGTTCTCTTCTTCGACCAAGGCGCGGCGGGAGAGCACGAGGTTGCGCGGCTCGTAGCGCGAGATCCGGAACTGGAGGCGCTGACCGACATAGGTCGAGAGATCTTCGACGAAGCGGGCATCGACCTGCGAGGCGGGGACGAAGCCGCGCATCCCGCCGACATCGACCGAGAGACCACCCTTGACGACCTCGGTGACGAGACCCTCGACCGGGAAGCCCAGGTCGGCTGCCTGCTGGAGCTCGGCGGAGGCTTGCGGGCCCTTGCCGAGCCGCGTGCGCAGCATGAGCTGACCACCGGTGTCGGACGAGACGCGGGCCTCGAGCGTGTCGCCGATCTTGACGAGGAGCTTGTCCTCGTTGTCGGTGACTTGCGAGCGCTCGATCTGACCTTCGGCTTTGCCACCGAGGTCGACGAAGACCGCGTCTTTGCTGATCGAGACGATCTTGCCTTTGACCGTGTCGCCGACGCGCGGACGCTTGGCGCCACGCGGCTTGTCCTTTTCGGACTCGGCAAACATGGATGCAAAATCGGTATCGTCGTCGGCCATGGGGACCGCAAACTACTCGGAACCACCCGGTTTCGGCAAGGCCGGGGCAGGGCTCTGATCGAGCCCGGTGAGGCCCAGATCGCGAAACGCCCGCTGGACGGCCGGGTCATGGGGACAGCGGTCGCGGAGGGCGTCCCAGCGGTCATCGAAATCGGGGAACTCCGTCGGATGGGCCTCGATAAAGGACGTCACCGCCTTGATGTTTTCGGGCGTGGTCGTGGCGACCGCCGCGACGAGCTCGGACTGGTGCTGCTGGATGAGAGCCTGCATCGCGGTGCCAGCGGTCGGGCAATCGGCCGCTTGTTCGCCCGCAATCAGGACGAGCTCGTGGACCTGCCAGTCGCGACGCGCGACCTCGAGGATCGAGTGGCTGTCGCGATGGCAGCCGAGGATCAAACACACCAGCGCGAGACGCACCACACGAGCTTACGCGCTCGCGACCGGTGTGTGCTTGCTGCGCGCAACAGGGACTTCCCACGGCGGCGGCACGGGGGCGCTGCGGGCGGTGAAGTCGATGTTCTTGACGCTGAGGTGGCCGACCTTGCGCATCGCCCAGTCCCACATCACCCGCGGTAGGAACGTGCTCGCGAGGAAGATCGCGTTCTGGCTACGTGGGGCGACATAGCGAGCCGAGGCCCGCCGCGCCGTGACCGCCCGCGTGATCGCCTTCGCGATGACGATCGGATCGGAGGCAAACTTGTCGGCGAGCTTGGACATCTCCTCGTACTTGCCGATCGCCTTGCCGTACGGGCTCGTCGCGAATTGCGCCATTCCAGCCACGGCGGTCGCTTCGAAGTTCGTACGAATGATGCCGGGCTCGATCAGCGCGACATCGATGTCGAACGGGCGCAGCTCGTAGCGAAGTGCATCGGAGAGTGACTCGACCGCGTACTTGGTCGAGTTGTAGACACCGAAGTAGGGCAGCGTCATGCGACCGCCGACGCTCGACACGTTGATCACGCGGCCGGAGCGGCGCGCCATCATCTTCGGCAAGAACGCCCGCGTGACATTCATCAAGCCGAACACGTTCGTCTCGTACTGTCGCCGCATCTCGCTATCGCTGATCTCCGAGGTCGGACCGAGGATGCCGAAGCCCGCGTTGTTGACGAGCACGTCGGGGCCCTTGCCCTCGGTGAGCGCGTCGACAGCCGCGACGGCCGCGGCGATCGAGGTCGTCGACGTGACATCGAGTGCGACCGTATCGATCCGGACGTTCGCGACGCGCGCCTCCGCTTCGAGCTTCGCGAGCTCGTCGAGCTTGCGACCACTCGCGATCACGTAGTGGCCGAGCTTCGCGAGGTGGAGAGCGGTGAAGCGGCCGATGCCTGCGGTGGCGCCCGTGATGAGAATGGTCTTCGACATGGTAATCTCCGTAGTTTGGAATGAACATTCATTCCTGTTGAACTGCTTAAAAAACCGAGGGATTTCGCCCTCGGTAAGAGACGGATCTAGCGGCTACGCGCGAATGGCTTCCCATCCACATTGCTCGGCGAGCTTCCACTCGGCATCGCTGAGCATGAGGTCCTGTTCGATGCTGTCGCGAATCAGGCCGACGAACATGCCCATGATGATCGCCATCAAGAGCCGTGGTGGGGCGGCTTTGAGCTCGCCACGCGACTGCGCGGCCTTGATGATGTCCTCGAACAGCGCGAGCATCCGTTGCTCGAGCGCTCGGCTCTCGTCATCGAGATAGCGCGCGTGGTGGTGGAGCTCCATGAACACGAAGGACTGCAGATTCTCGACGGCAAACTTCGCCATCCGCATCCACAGCGACCGAAACAAGTCGCGCGCCGTGGTGACCGGCGATGCCGCCATGAGCACCTGCCCCCACCGCATCTTCTCGTTCCGAAAGATCTCGTTGACCAAGACTTCCTTCGAAGCGAAGTAGCGATAGATCGTGCCCGCGCCAACCCCGGCCTTCTGTGCGATCTCCGGAACCGCGGTCCCGTAGAAGCCGCGCTCCACGAACAACCCCAGCGCGGCGGCCATCACCGCTTCGGGCTTGCTCGTTGACTTTGCCGTCGTTGCCATCGCGAAGAATGAATATTCATTCCTAACGGTTTACGCAAGCCCTATTTTTGGCAAATTCAGCAAACCTATGTAATTGCTTGTGATCAGGCTCCGGCGGGCATCGCATTGCGCGCGGCCGAGCGGACGGTCGGACCCGATGCGCTTCGCCCGCAACGCCCGAGAGGAGCGCAAGCGGTGCGCTCCGATGCGCATGGGTTGCGTGCCTGCGCGCGCGTGTTGCGCCAGTGTTGCGCGCGCAGCCGGTGGACCGTGGCTCGGTTCGTGAACCATTGGCCGCCATGAAGCGGATCCTCGTCGCACTCGATCACTCCAACCGCGCGCCTGTCGTGCTCACGGCCGCGCGGCGGATGGCCGAGCTCTCAGGAGCGCAGCTCGTCCTCTATCGCGCGGTCAATCCAGTCGCGTCGATTCCGGTCGAGCTCCTCGTCGAAACCGAGGCCGAAGACCTCCTGATCCGCGATGCGCGCTGCGACCTCGAGCGGCTCGCCGCCGATCTGCCGCAAGCGATCATCGAGCAGATCACCACTCAATTCGCGGTGGCCGCCGATGGCATCTGCAGTACCGCGAAGGAGCACGATGTCGACCTCATCGTGATCGGCTCCCACGGCTATGGCGGTCTCGATCGGTTGCTCGGTACGACGGCTGCCAAGGTCGTCAACCACGCCGACCGCAACGTGCTCGTCGTTCGCACGGTGCTCTGATCGCGTAGCATCGGGCGATGGGGAAGAAGAACCAATTCGATGCGCTGAGTACGGCGGTCTACGAGAAGAACTTGGCGGCGGTGACGAAGTTGATCGGCAAGGTGAAGGCCGATGCGGAGCCGTACAACTCGTACGGGGACAGCCTCCTGATGGGCGCGATCAACAATGCTGCATCGCTCGAGCTCGTGAAGCTGCTCGTCGAGCAGTTCGGCGCGAGCCTCACGGTCAAGAGCCAGCGCAACGAGACGCCGATCACGGTCGCTCAGACGCGCGATCGCAAAGACCTGATCGAGTACTTCGCGAGCCGCGGCGCGAAGGTGAAGTACGTCGAGCAGAAGGACTTGCCGCAGAAGGACAAGGACGCGCTGCTCGCGAAGGTCATCTCCAATTGGACCGACGACGACATCGTCAAGAATGCCAAGAAGCTACTGGCCGCAGGCGCGAACGTGAAGGCCGTCCGCGTCGGTGGGCTGCCGGCGCTGCACTTCCTCGCGTCGCAAGGTATGAGTGATACCAAGCTCTACGAGGCGTTGATCGCAGGAGGCGCGGATCTGAAAGAGCAGGACAAGGAAGGCAAGAACGTGCTGCACGTTCTCGCCGACGGCGGCAGCGAGCTGAAGATCGCGAAGTTCTTGCTCGGCAAGCTGCCGATCGATATTGCGGATCGCACCGGCAACACGCCGCTGCATCACGCCGTGCAAGCGAGTTACTGGGATTCTCTCGCGTTCGTGAAGTTGCTCGTCGCGCAAGGCGCGAACCTCGAGGCCAAGAACAAGGCGGGCAAGCGCGCTCTCGATGTTGCCACGGGGGATTCGAAGACGTTCCTGCTGTCGAAGCAGAACCCGCCACTCTCGAAGGCGACGGTCGCGCTGCTCGCGGGCATCCGCGCCAACAACCTCAAGGCCGTCACCAAGGCGCTCGCAGCGGGTGGTGATCCGATGGGGCTCGAGATCAAGGGCGACGAGGCCACGACCGCGCTGCACGCGATCTTCGCGCGCGATGTCGACCGTGAGCTCGTCGATACCGTGCTCGCGCAGCCGAAGCTCGCGATCGATGTTCGCGACGACCGCGGCGCGACGCCGTTGCATGTCTGCCTGCGGCTCGCGCAAGGACCGGCGCGGTTCGAGCTTGTCGATCGGTTGATCGAGCTCGGCGCGGATCCGAATGCGAAGGACAACTGGGGAGCTCCGCCGTTCTGGGAGGTCACGAGCTTCTACAAGTACGACCAGCAGATCGAGCTCTACGATCACCTCGTGGCCGCGGGCGCCAATCCGAAACACGTCGACCACGGAAAGCACACCGTGCTCGACAAGATGTGGGAGAGCACCGAGCGGTTCAGCGAGGTCAACGATAAGAAGGGCTACTACCGCATGCTGAGCAAGCTCGTCGCCGACAAGGTCCCGAGCGAGAACACCAAGTACATCGTGGCATGGCTGAAGGCGAAGGCCGACAAGTACGCTGACCAGGCGGCGAAGGGCAAAGCGAAGAAACCGGCCAAGCCTGTCGCTAGCTCGGCCAAGCAGACCTTCGACGCGATCACCGGTGGCAAGCTCGCCAAGCTGTTCTTCAAGAACGCTTATCTACCGGTCGCTGGCACGCTCGAGCCGGTCGCTCTGTTCGATTGGTTCGCGATGAACGAAGAGGCGGCCGACGACGAGCACGAGTACGTCGGTCAGATTCACGAGTATCACATCACCGGTAAAGCTCCCGCTCACGTGAAGGCCGAGCGTTGGATCCCGTTCGGGGTTGTCGGGATGACGGGCTCGTTCGATAGCTTCGAAGAGATCGGTGTCGATGGCACGCTGTACCTCGATCTCACCAAGGCGAAGGGCAACGACGCACCGGTGGTGTTCGCGACCCAGTCCTACCTCGGGCTCGAGCCTACCGATCCGCTCGTGATGAAGCCGGTCCTCTATTCGGCGCTGATGAAGCAGCTCGCGAAGAAGGGCTAGGAGCGTAACCCGCCGGCACTGCGACGATTTACGGCGGCATCGACAGATGGAGCGCGATGCTATATCTTCGATCCGTGATCGCTTCTCTGCTCCGCGAAGGTTAGCGCCACCGAATCCTCGAGATTCGGAATGGTCAACCTACGCGTCGAGTAACAGAGAAGGAGATTGTCATGTCGTCATTGGAATCCGTCATCGTCGAGATCCGCGCTGCCGAAGGTGGTGCGGACGCAAAGCTCCTGGTCGAAGAACAGCTCGCGATCTATGTGCGGCTCGGAGGCCGGAGGTCACTTTAGCGTCGTCGTGGTCGAAGCCCGCGCGGGCATCGCGATCCTGCGGGTGACCGGCAAGGGTGCGCGTGCGTTGTTTGCAGGCGAAGTCGGTGGTCATCGCTGGCAGCGCATCCCGCCGACCGAGAAGAAGGGCCGAGTGCAATCGAGCACGATCACCATCGCGGTGCTCGGCGAAGAAGCGTTTGCTGCGCTCGTGATCCGAGATGAGGATCTCGAGTGGGCGACGTGCCGCGCACCCGGCAACGGCGGCCAGGCCGTGCAGAAGACCGATTCGGCGGTTCAGCTGACGCACCTGCCGACCGGGATCCAGGTGCGTTGCCACGAGGGTCGTTCGCAATACGCGAACCGCGCCGAGGCGATGGCGAAGTTGCGCGCGCGGCTCACGAGCGACGCGCGAAGCAAAGCAACCGCCGAGCGCGCGGCCACGAGGCGCGATCAAGTTGGTAGTGGCATGCGCGGCGACAAGCGCAGGACGATCCGCGCACAAGACGACAGCGTCGTCGATCACGTGACGGGGACGACCTGGCGGCTGCGCGATTACCTACGCGGCGCCTGGTGATCGGGCCCAGCGCACGCGGAGCATCGTGATGCGCACGAGCTGCGCGAGTGGTTAGCGCTTCGCCTTCGCCGCCGCTGCTTTGTTGGCCTTCACGGTCTTCTTGCGCGCACGCAACTCGGCCGCGCGCTGGCGATCTTCGGCGTTGCGCTTCGCACCTGACATCGCCCAGCTGCAGATCGGACAGGTCTCGGGATCGTGCGCGCGCGCAGGACACTGCGCGCGGCCGAAGTAGATGATCTGGAGATGCAGCGCATTCCACCGATCCTCGGGGAACAGCGCCTTCAGATCGCGCTCGACCTCGACGACATTGCGCGCGCGCGAAAGGCCCCAGCGATGGGCGAGGCGATGGATGTGGGTGTCGACCGGAAATGCCGGCACGCCGAACGCTTGGGCCATCACGACGCCGGCGGTCTTGTGGCCGACCCCGGCGAGCTCTTCGAGCGCGGCGAAGTCTTGCGGCACGTTGCCGCCATGCTTCGCGACGAGGTCCTTGCTCATCGCGACGAGGTTCTTCGCTTTACCCTTCGCCAGGCCGAGGGTCTTGATAAACTTGAGGACCTGTTTCGGCGCGAGCTTCGCCATGCGTTGCGCATCGGGTGCGGCGGCGAACAGGGCAGGGGTCACCATGTTGACGCGCGCATCGGTGCACTGCGCCGATAGGATCGTGGCGACGAGCAGCTGGTACGGCGTGGCGTGATCGAGCGGCGAGCTGGTCTCGGGGTGAAGCTCGTCGAGGATCTGGTGGATGCGCGCGGCGCGTTTGGCGAGCTCGGTCATTTGCTTAACGTGGTGAGCAACGAGTGTGCTTCGGTATCATCGGGATCCGCCGCCACGCCAGCGCGTGCAGCAGCGAGCGCTTCGAGTTGGCGGCCCTTCGCGGCGAGCCAGCGCGCCTCCGAGATATAAGCACGCGCGCGCTTGGTGTCGAGCTGCTCGGAGGCGTGGAGCTCGTCGAGGCCGGCGGGGTTGTCCTGATCGAGCAGCGCCTTGCCGTAGGCGTAGCGCGCGCTGGCGTCGTCCGATGCGACCTCCGCATAGCCACGCGCGGCCTCCAGCGCGCGCGGGTCCTTCAACCGGCGCGACGTGCCCGCCCAGAATTTGTAGTAGTCGCGCGTGATCGTGCTGCCACGATCGACGACCACCCACAGGACGATCGCGAGGAGGTGGGGCAACGCGACAAGCGTGGCGCGGCGCCCGCCGAGGATCAGTGTACCGATCGAGATGACGCTCGCGACGATCACGACCGCGAGCGCGCCGGGAAACCGGCAGACGATCGCGAGCACGAGCGCGGCAACCAGCGATCCCACATACGCTATGACCCCAGGCACCGGCCACGAGAGTTGCGGCAGGCGCTTGCCGATCCACAGGTAGACCCCGTCGGGGATCACGAACGCGTAGAGCCCGATCATCAGCCACGCGAACAGGCCGATCTCGAGCCCGGACCACACGATCCCGAGGTGAAACGCGATGCCGAGCGGCGCGAGTACGCGCCAGGCCGGGCGCAGCCACACGAAGGCGAGCGCGAGCTCGGTCAGCGGGACGAGGATCGCGACCGCCTTCATCCCGATCGTCGCATCGATCAGCGAGCGCAAGGGGCCGTGGATCTGGGTCGAGAGAGCGAGCCCGTCGAGCCAGTGGGCATCGAGCTTCGAGATCGCAGCCCACAGGTACACGATCGCGAGCTCGACGAGGATCAGCCGCAGCGCCCAGGTCTTGACCGGGGTCGCGAAGGCCTGGCGCTGCCACGGCACGAAACACGCGAGCACCAAGATCATCGCGATCAAGTAGTGGTGTTGATACGAGTCGAGCTGGCTGCCGAAGTACAGCCACGCATAGACCGTCGCGCCGATCGGGACCAGCCACCGCGTCGCGACGCCACACGCGATCCACACGAACACGTACGCGAGGAGCAGCTGACCGAGGCCGTAGCCGACGCGTCCGGGACCGAGCGTATCGAGGAACGGCAGTTGCGCGACGTTGAAACCCGAGCCGTAGCGCGGCGCGTGCCGGAGTTGGATCAGGGCATCGAGCGCTAGCAGGCCGAACAGCACCACGCGGCCAAACGCCAGCTTCGCGTACGGCACCTCGAAACCGAACCAGAACTTCATAGCTGCGGCACCTGACACATGTCGTAGCCGCCGTAGTTCTGCTTGCTCTGGTCGAGATACAGGCACTCGAGCTCGACCCGCACCGACGTGTTCGGATGCCGCGCGCACAGCTCCTTGCCCATCGCCTCGATCACGACGAACCGGCCGCGACCCGCGATCTCGCTCCACGCCTCGTGAAACTCGCTGCGCGAATCGACGAGCTTGCCACCGACGATGAACCGCGGCGAGCACTGGACCATACGCATCGGCGAGAACATCCGCCACGCGAAGCGCTCGTCGTGCGGATCGCGGTGATGAAGGTAGTAGCGCAGCGGCAGCAGCAGTTGGACGAGCAGGAACCCGAGGATGAATCGGCCGCGCCAGGTTCGGAGGAGGCCCGGCATCTAGAGCGGCAGCGCGGCTTGGACCGCGACCGCGATAGGCCTGGGCGGCGCGTGATAGGTCAGATCGTCGTCGATCGATGCGCCGAGCGGTACGGGATGGCGCAACACGAGATCGCCGGCCTCGAGCGAGGCGACCGGCTGGCCGTCGAGGAACAGCACCGCGTTGCCAAGGATCGCGGGCACGCGCGCGCCGACCGTCAGGATGCCGACGAGGTTCAAGGGATCGGTCGCCGCGACCCGGCAGACTTCGGGATAGGGGCCGGGCGCCCGCACGCCGCGCAGCTCGTCGAGTGCTTCGTTGAGCGCGAACTGCTCGCCGACGAACCCGGTGACGAAGCGGCCGCCACGAATCTCGCCACGCGCCTCGAGCCGGCGCAACGCGACGAGCAAATCGCGCCACGGCGGCAAGCTCGATTCGCGCTGCAAGAGGTCGCGAAACACCACACCATACCGCGCGAGCAACTGGCGCGCGCAGGCCTCCGCATCGGCCGCAGTCACCGCGATCTGCGGCAACAGCGACCACCGGCCCGCGCCCGTCGGCAGCGATCGCAGCGCGTGCGCCGGGCGTTCGCGATCGCGCGTGCGAGCCCGGCGAATTGCTTCTTGCCACTTGCGCACCGGCGGCACACCCGCGCTCGCACCGACGCGATCGAACGGGCTCTTGACCTCGCCGCGCTTGCGATCGACGAGCACGCGCAGACTCGCGAATCCATCGGCCGTCGCGAGCCCGGTGCCGACGAGCTCCCACAGCGCATCTTCGAGCTGATCGGGTCCGGTATCGAGCGCATCGACCAGATCGCCGAGGAACGAGGCACCGCGCGCGACGAGGTGGTCGCGCACCGCCGCGGCGACCGTCGAGAGCAGCGGCGCTTCTTGCTGCGCGACCGCGGCACCCGCGCGGAGCCAACCGACATCGCGGCGGAGCATCAGCGCGAGCGGCGCCGAGCGCGAAGGTGCATTGCGCGGCGTACGACTGGCGGGCGCGACCGCATTGCCGACGAGCGCGACCACGCCGATCGGCGTGAGCCCGTACGTGCCGGTGAGCGCGGCGGTCGCCGCGACGGCTGCCTCGAGCGGTGTGGCGCCCGCGGTCCGCGCGTGGAGCAACGTCGCTTCGAGCGCCGCGATCGCCGCTTCGAGCTGCGGGGTCTGATCCGCTATCGCGGCCGCCACGACCGGATCGAGGGTGCCGCGCAGCTTTCGCCGCTCCGCGTGCATCGCGCGCGCTTCCCCGCGCGGCCCGAACGAGCGCTGCAACGGCGCGGGATCGAAGTTCGTATTCGCTGCGCGCACGGTGCGGCCCGCCTTCGCGCCGGCGGCGATCGCCTCGCGCAGCGCGGGCGGAAATTGTTCGAGCGGCGGCACGGCGCGCGAGACCTGATCGATCGCGGCCACGATCACCGCTTGCTCCTCGGGCGTGACTGGCGGCGGGGCCTCGGCGTCGCTCTTGCGCGGCGAGAGCCGGCACCACACGATCTCACCGTTCAAGCACAGTTGATCGAGCCACTGCGGATCGTAGCCGTGCAAGCGTGACGGCAAGACCTCGCGCTCCCACGCACCCGCCGCAGTCTCGAACCCTTGCAGCTGCTCCAGCACGCGCCCGAGCCCGTCGGCGCCGATCAATTGCGAACCGCGTGAGATCCGCTGCCACCGCAACAAGAACCGCATCAACGCCGATGCGCTGACCGGTTCGATCTCGCGGCGCAGCCTGGCGAGCGTGAGCCGATGGATCCGTGCGAGCACGCGGCGATTGCACCACTCGATCTCGGAGAGCTTGTCGTCGGCGAGCGACCTTGCCTCGCGCACGGTGCGCAGGCCGATCGGATCGGGTTCGCGGAACGAGCCGCGCAGGATCGCGCCATCGCCCTCGAGTGCGATCAGGGCACCGAGCGCGTCGGCCACGGACAGCCCGAGCTCGAACGCGAGCTCGCGCGTGCTCACCGGACCACGATGATCGAGGTGCGCACCGACGATCTTCAGGATCCCGGCCTCGCGGTCGAGCACCCCCGACCACGCGGGGGTCGCGATCATCGGCTCGCAGGCGACCTGCTCTCCGAGCACACCGCGCATCGTGCCGAGCCGCTCGGTCGCGACCCATGCCGCGTGGCCATCCCACGTCACGCGTGTCGCGCGCCCGCGATCGCGCAGCGCATCGAACCAGCTGCGCGCTTCGGGCGCGAACGAGGCACCCAGCATCTCCGGCACCAACCACAGCGCGAGCAGCGCATCGTGGAGCTCGTCGACATCGCGCACGACCGGCGCGACCTCTTCACCGGCGAGCTGGATCGCGCTCGGATCGAGCGCGGTTGAGATATCTCCGGGCTCGACCGGCAAGCCGCGGCGCATCTGGACCGCGCGGGTCCGGCGCTCCTCGAGCGGCGCGTCGTCGAGGTAGGCGTACGGGTTCGCATTGATCAGCTCGTGCGACAGCGGGCTCGGCTCGACGGTATCGCGCGCGAGGACCTGGATCTCGCCACGCTCGAGCTGCTCGAGCACGTGCTGCAGCCCTTCGCAATCCATCGCCTCGGTGAGGCAATCGCGCACGGTCTCGAACACGAGCGGATGATCGGGGATTTCGCGCGGCCCGACGACGTTCTCGCCGCACGCGAGCGCCTGCGGGAACACGACCGACAGCGTATCGGCGGCGCGCATCTTGATCAGGTGCGGCGGAATCCGCTTGCCGTTGCGCCGGCGCAGCACGGTCAGCGAGCGCGTGACATTCCAGCGCCAGCGAATCTCGAACATCGGCCGATCGAGCAGCGCCTGGATCAAGACCTCGCGGGTCTGGTGCGACGGCACGTACGCGAATACCGAATCGAGCGGGAAGCTGTGCGGCTGGCCGAGCGAGATCACGATGCCGTCGTCGGTCGCGGAGGCCTGGAGCTCGAAATCGAACGACACGCAGAACTTCTTGCGCAGCGCGAGGCCCCACGCGCGGTTGATCCGACCGCCGAGCGGCGAATGAATCACGAGCTGCATGCCGCCGGCCTCGTCGAAGAACCGCTCGGCGATGATCAGGTCGCGACGCGGCAAGGCACCGAGCGCCACGCGCGCCGCCGCCAAATACGCGATCATCTGTTGCGCGGCGCGCAGCGGCATCGAGGCCGAGTCCGCGAGCCAGGCCGCGATCACGTCGACGCTCTCGCCCGCGCCGAGCTTGCCGCAAAGCTCGCCGCGCAGGTGGCTCACCTCGTCGGAGAGCTCCCGGGTACGCGCGGGGGCTTCACCAAACCAGAACGGAATGCTCGGCGGCTGGCCCTTTGCATCCTCGACGATGACGCGGCCCATCTCGATCTTGCGGATCCGCCACGAGGTGTTGCCGAGCTGGAAGATATCGCCGGCCGAGCTATCGATCGCGAAGTCTTCATCGACCGATCCGACCGGCGTCTCGTCCGGGAACTGCACCACGACGTAGTTGTTGTTATCGGGAATCGCGCCACCGGAGGTGATCGCGGCGAGCCGCGCACCACGCCGCGCGCGCACCAACCCGCCGATCCGATCGCGATGGAGGTACGCACCGGCGCGCCCGCGCCGATCGGAGACGCCCTCGGCGAGCATCTGCATCAGCTGCTCGAGCCGCTCGTCGCCGAGGTCCGCGTAGGTCGCCGCGCCGCGGATCATCGCGACGAGCTCGACCTCTTGCAGTTCCTCGGCGGCGCACATCGCGACGATCTGCTGCGCCAGGATATCGAGCGGCGCCTCGCGAAGGACGATCTTGTCGAGGTTGCCGCACTTCACGCCGCGCACGAGCGCCGCGCACTCGACGAGCTGATCGCGGGTCAACGCGAACAACCGGCCCTTCGGCGTCGCTCCCAGGGTGTGGCCGGAACGGCCGACGCGCTGGAGCAGCGTCGCGATCGAGCGGGGCGAGCCGAGCTGGACGACCAGATCGACGGTGCCGACATCGATACCGAGCTCGAGGGATGCCGTCGCCACCGCGCACTTGACCTGCCCGAGCTTGAGCTTCTGCTCGGCGGCGAGCCGCAACGCGCGCGACATCGAGCCGTGGTGCGCGACGACATGCTCCTCGCCGAGCCGCTGCTCGAGCGCGGCCGCGATCCGCTCGACCAAGCGCCGGGTATTCACGAACACGATCGTGGAGCGATGCTGCGTGACGAGCTCCGCGATCCGATCGTAGACCCGGCTCAGCTGCTCGTTGCTCGCGACCGCGCAGAGCTCGTCATCGGTGATCTCGATCGACAGA
This sequence comes from Kofleriaceae bacterium, assembly GCA_025357755.1. Lineage (GTDB taxonomy): Bacteria > Myxococcota_A > Polyangia > Haliangiales > Haliangiaceae > JABFXX01. The sequence goes on from JANXOP010000169.1 coordinate 35,193, forward strand.
TCGATCTCGCGGCGGTGGCCCGCGTCGACGATGGTCGGCAGCGGCCGGCGCGTGCCCACCAGCAGCCGCGCGATCATCTCGATCGGGCGCTGCGTCGCCGACAGCCCGACGCGCACCGGCGCGCGCCCGGTGGTGTGAAACACCAGGCGATCCAGGCGCTCGAGCGTGAGCGAGAGATGGGCGCCGCGCTTGTCGCCCGCGATCGCGTGGATCTCGTCGACGATGATGGTCTTGACCCGCGCGAGCGCCTCGCGCCCCTTCACGCTCGTGAGCAAGATGAAGAGCGACTCCGGCGTGGTGACCAGGATGTGCGGCGGATGCTTCGCGAGCTTTGCGCGCTCGCCGACCGGCGTATCGCCGGTGCGCGTGGCGACCTTGATCTGGGGAAACTCGACGCCCTCTTTCGCGGCGCGTGCCGCGAGCTCGGCGAGCGGTGCCTCGAGGTTGCGATGGACATCGTTCGAGAGCGCCTTGAGCGGCGAGATGTAGAGAATCTCGGTCCCCGCAGCGAGCGGCCGCTCGAGCCCACGACGCACGAGCTGGTCGAGGCACATCAAGAACGCGGCGAGCGTCTTCCCGGAGCCGGTCGGCGCGGCGATCAGCACATCTTCGCCCGCGGCGATGCGCGGCCACCCGATGCGTTGGGGCTCCGTCGGAGCACCAAAGCGATCGCGGAACCATCCGCTGATCAGCGGATGGAACGCTTCGAGCACGTCCACCATCGAGCCGATCACACTACCGCAGCTCGGAGATCACTTACTACAAGCAGTCGATGGGCTCGGGTAGCGCTCCGGATCTACCCGCCAGCGTCGCGATTTCGAGGTTCGAGAGCGCGCGGGCATAGAGGTGGAGGTCATCGAGGCCGCCCATGAACCCGGATCCAATCTCTACGCCTTCGAACGTGTTGACGGGATTGGCGTTCGTCAGGTTGCGACAGCCGACCTCCGCACCTTCGACATACGTCCGCAACACCGTCCCGTCGTAGCTGCACGCGACATGCTGGAATCGGCCCGCTACGAGGTTCTCCGAGGCATCGGGGGCGGTGGTGTACATCTCGCCGAGGTTGCAATAGACCTGGCCTCCGACGAGCCCGATCCCGTACTCGCGCGAGTTGTGGAACAGCACGCTATCGGACGTGAGGTCCGCCGGATCCACGAACATCTCGAACGCGAACGCACCTGGAAGATCGAGCGCGGCGACGTCCGCGATGTGAATGCTCGAGGTCTGGCCGAGCTTTGCTGCCTGCTCCACACCTCGCGGCGTCGGCGTCACCACGTGCGTGTGGGCGTCATTGCCGAACGGCGAGAGGTCGCGCGCCGTGGTCGCGAGCGAGGCGTCTTCGAAGTCGAGGCACAGCCGCAACGACGGATCGCTGACGCGGCACGCGGTCGTCGGGTTCGGCGTCCTGTCGTGATCCGGCTGTGCATCCGGCTGCGCATTCTGCGCCGGTGAAAAGCCACACGCTGCCCCGAGCACCCCGAGCACCCCGAGCACCACGAGCGGCTTGTACATCGCACTCACTTAGAGCAGCCGGCATGCCACGCGTAGATCGCTGAAACGTCGTCGGACCGAGGCCACCCCATGGGGTGCCTACAGTCCAGCACTGCCTCATCTACTGAGCAGGCAGCAGTAGCGCGGGATCCTTGGTGTAGTGATACGCGAGCTGCGCCTCGCTGTAGCGATGGTCGCGGCCGATGCAGCACGCATCGCGCACCGCGAGCCAGCTGCGCCAAGCGTCGGTGGTCCGCGCGAACACCGCTGCGCAATCTCCCGTACAGCTGTAGGCGGGCAGCCTCGGCGGCGCGGCCCGAGGCTCGCCGGGCAGGCCGACCAGTGCACGAAGGCCGAACCACGGGCCGTACGTCGGATGGATCGCGAGGTGGGTCGGCCCCATCGCCGCGAAGCCCGCCGCGACCGCGATGCGTTGGAACGGCAGGTACGGCGCTCGGTGCGCGAACCACACGTGCGCTCCCGGGAACGCGGTCGTGATGACGGCTTCGGTGTAGCGATCGAGCGGGTCGGTCCCCACCGGCGCGTTCGCGACGAAGATCGGCCAAAGCGCGCGGGTGTTCGCGATCAGGAGGCCGCGCCTCGATCCGGTCGATGAAATCGCTTCGGTGCCGGGCTCGTGTGCGAGGCACGCGAGATCGAGCTCGTGAACGAGATCGAAACCGGCATCGCCAAGCACGCCGGCAACGGTATCATCGCCGCGTGGTCGCAACCCTTCACCACGAACCGATCGCGATGGGCTCGCCCGAACGCTGGCTCGTCGCGATGCACGGGATCCTCGGCAGCGGCGGCAACTGGCGGAGCATCGCGCGCAGGCTCGTCGAGCGCCGGCCCGAATGGGGCGTGATCCTCGTCGATCTACGTGGCCACGGTCGCAGCGAGCACGGCGCGCCGCCGAACACGCTCGCGGCGTGTGCCGACGATGTCGCGGCGCTACTCGCGGAGCTCGGCAACGTCCACGCCATCGCCGGCCATTCGTTCGGCGGCAAGGTCGCGCTCGCGACCCGCGCACTCGCTCCACCCGGGCTCGTCCAGACCTGGATGTTCGATAGCAGCCCGGGCACGCGCCCCGATCGCGCCCACGATTCGACCGACACCGTCGCGCGCTTGATCTCCGCGATGGAGCGCCTGCCCAGGACCTGGGCCAAGCGCGATGACTTCGTGCAAGCGATCGTCGCCGATGGCCACGCCAACTCCCTCGCGCAGTGGCTCGCGATGAACGTCGAGCCGGATGGTGGAACGTACAAGCTCCGCCTCGATCTCGCGCAGATTCGATCGCTCATCGACGACTACCTCGCACAGGACATGTGGGCGAGTGCACTCGATCCGGCACTCGGGGATCTCGAGCTCGTGATCGCGACCAACTCCGATGTCGTGAACGCCGCCGATCGCGCGCGCGTCGCGCAGCCACCACCGCACATCCACGTCGAGCTGGTCGAAGCCGGCCACTGGCTACACGTCGACGCGCCGCAGGTGATCCTCGACTTATTGGCGACTCGGCTGCCAACCTGATTGGCGCGGTGACAACCGTCACCATCGCCAGGCCGCCTGATCTCGCAGAGTTACCGCAAATCGAGGCTAACGGATCGGGCACGGTTCGCGCACTAACAGACCGCGTGCTCGCGCAAGTTTCGCAAAGCGGCGTTGCAACTGTCGCCGAGCGCAGGTGTCGGTGCCCTATGCGCGCACTCGTTCTGCTGGTCGTGCTCGGCTCCGCCGTCCCCGCGCACGCTCAGTTCCACTGGGACGCGCCCGAGAGTTGTCCGAGTGTGTCGAGCGTCGAAGCGCGCGTCGAGCAGCGCCTCGGCCACGCGCTCGATCCCGCGCTCTCGGCCACCACCACGATCATCGTGAGTGCCGATCGTGGTCACTACACCGCGCAACTCGGCCTCGCGCTCGCTACGCGCTCGCTGACCGCCGACTCTTGTGAAGCGCTCGCCGATGCGATCGCGATCATCGTCTCGCGACTCGCCGAGGATCACGCACCCGTGCATCTCGCGCCGATGCGCATCCTCGCGGCGCGCTCGATCGTGGCGCCGGTGTTCGTCCATCGCGACCTCGGCGCGAGCGCGACCTCGCACCCCTGGACGCTTGACGTCCGGCTCTCCGGCGTCAGCGGTATCGGCATCGTGCCCGAGGTCGGCCTCGGTGCCGAGGTCGCGATCAGCGCGCGCTACAACGTTTGGATGGGCGAGCTCGCGGCCACCAAGTGGCTCGCGTCCGGCGCCGATGGTCACGACTCGCACGTCGATGTCGGGCTCGGTGTGACCTCGATGCGGATCGGCTGGCGCCCCGAAAACCACCCGCTCCGCGCCTGGCTCGGCGCCGAGGTCGGCTCGATGGATGGCACTGGCACGAACCTCTCTACCTCGCAACCCAACTCCGGCCGCTGGTTCGCGGCCGGCGGTGGGTTCGGCGTCGGCTGGCCGCTCACGCCGTGGCTGCGCGCGGTCGGCTCGACCGAGCTCCTCGTCGCGATCGAACGCGTGAAGTTCACCGAGAGCAACGGCGCCGTCCTCTACGCCCCGTCCCCGATGTCGGCGCGCGCCACCTTCGGGATCGAGATCGGATGGCAATGATCATCGGTCGTGACGGATCCGCCGTGTTGCCGGCACCAACCTCCATGCCGGCCGTGGCGCACGTGGAACGACCTACCAGCGAAGCGCTCACATTCGAGGGTATCTACGACACCCACTTCGCGTTCGTCTGGCGCCTCCTTCGCACGTTCGGCGTGCCCGAAACGGCGCTCGAAGATGCCGCGCAAGATGCGTTCGTCGTCGTTCATCGCCGGCTCGGTGAGTTCGAGGGCCGCGCTGCGATCACCACGTGGCTGTTCGCGATCGCGCGCCGCGTCGCCTGCGGCTATCGCCGCAAGGTCGGTCGCGATGCGCGCTCCGAGCCGATCGGCGACGCCGACTTCGTCGCCACGACCGACACGTTCGCAGCGATGTCGCGTGCGCAAGCCACCACGACCGTCCTCGTGATCCTCGACACCATGGATGAGGACAAGCGCGCGGTGTTCGCGCTCGTCGAGCTCGAGCAACTCTCGGTCCCCGAGGTCGCGAAGCTGCTCGACCTCAACCTCAACACCACCTACTCGCGCCTGCGCAGTGCGCGCCAGCACTTCGAGGCGCGCGTCCGCACACGCCTCATGCCTCCGGAGGGCGAGCCATGACCACGCCGCTCGGACCGCTCGCGCGAAACCTCGTCGCTGCCGCGCGCAGCGGACTCGATCCATCTGCCGAGATGGCGGCGCGCGTACGAGCGCGCGTGGCGCTCGCAGTCGGCGGTGCGGCGAGCACGGGTGCGGCGCCAGCGCCTGCGGTCGCCGGCAAGCTCGCGATCGGCAAGCTCGCCGCGATCCTTGCGGCGAGCGGTGCACTCGTCATAGGTGGCTGGTTCGCGCTGCGCCACGCGCCGGTCGATCAAGCGGCGCCGGCGATCTCCTTGCCGGCACCGTCGCTCGATGTCGCGCCCGCGGCCCGCGCACACGTCACGTCGATCACCCACGACGAGAGGGTCGCCGCGATCGTGGTGCCAGCGACCGTGCCGAGAATCAAACCGATGGTGGCTGCCGCCGCTCCGACGGTGGCGACAGCCGTCGCTGTGCCGGTCGCCGTATCACCGCCGACGCTCGCCCGTGAAGTCGCATTGATCGATGCGGCGCTCGCGTCGATCCGCGCGAACGATCCAATCGCCGCGCTCGCGACGCTCGCGATCTACGACCGCGAGACCGCGGATCACGGCCAGCTGGCCGAGGATGCCGCTGCGCTCGAGATCGATGCGCGCTGTCGAGCGCACCAGCCGGTCGCCGATCAGCTCGCCGTGTTCGCGGCGCGCTGGCCGAGCTCGGTACGAAGTTCGCGCCTCCCAAAGGACTGCGACCCGTAGTCCAGCCTGCGAACCGTTCACGGTCTAGTGAATGTTCAGAGTGTCGACCGAAGACGCCACGCTGATCGTCGAACCACTTCCTGGGGTGAATGTTCCGGCCGCGGTTCGGACCAACATTCTACCGAGCGCTCCGCCTCCGCCTGCGGGGCCCCCGCCGGAGTTGCCGTTCTTGATAGGTTGCCCGGCTCCAGGGGCTGTCGTTCCGGCTGCGCCTGCGCCGCCATGTAAGCCCATGCACGATGGACCGAGAGCTGGCGATCCTCCGAAACCACCGTCCGCTGCAAGCGACGCGCACGCGCCACCACCACCACCGTTCGCCGCGACCACGCCCGCAACGGAAACGGTCGGCGCTTCGATGACGAGATTCCCGCCCGAGCCCCCACCCCCTTGCGAGTTACCACCACCACCACCGACGCTGACGCCACCGACGATCGAGATGTTGGCGAACGAGACCAGCTGGATCGCGCCGCCACCGCCACCGCCACTGGTGCCGTCCGAGCCGCCGGGACATCCCCCGATCAGGCTGGCAAAGCCCGTCTCGGTGTCTCCCGGCAATCCCGTCGGACCTGGGACACCCGAGTTATGAAGAATCGTGTCTCCAGATCCGCCCGGCGTCGAATTTCCCGCGCCTCCGCCGACAAATCCGATGCCGCTATCTCCGCCGAATTTGCCGGCGCACGCGCCCGTAAGCGTGGCGCCCGGGCCTGGTAGCGACGAACGAGCTCCCACATCGAGCTTGCCTCGAACGAGCAGAGGTCCCGCGCTCACGAACGAAACTGGATGAGTGCCCGTGACTCGAACGTCATCGATCGTCAAAGCGTGTGCGTAGAACACTTGAATGTCATTGCCGGTGCCCTGAGCCACGAGACGATGAGAGATCGGTACCGCGTTGTTGTTCGAGTCGCGAACGTTGCCCGTATCCGAATCGATCGTGCTGCCGCTCGATATGGTCACATCCGCAGCCACCAGCGCATCCGGTAACACGACGCCGGTTCCGAAGAACGGTTCGAACGTCTGACACGTCACGTTGCTCGCCGAGCAGCCGAGCTCGCACGCCGTGCTCGTGGTGGTTTGACCATCGCTGTTGCACACGGCAAGCGTTCCGCTCACGCATGTCGCCGCACCGGGCTGACACCCACAGCGCTCGACCGGACAGTCAGGCGGCACGATGGTGCAGATGTCGTGTTCGCCGCCAGAGGCTGCGTATTGACCATCCACGTCGCAGAACGGGTAGGCAAGATTGGTGCAATCCGAGTCTTTCGAGCACTGATGCACCGTCTTCGTGCATGCAGTCAGGCTCGCGAACACCACCAACCCACCGAACATCATCTTGGTCATCATGGCGATCCTATCGGCATCCTGCGCTGCCGGTTGCGTGTGATCGCGTGATTTCTCGTGCACGCAAAACAACGAACGCTGGGCGTGGGCACCGGGCGCGAGCGATCGTGTTCCTGAACCCGACCGTTGCTCGCGCGATCGCACCTGCCGGGTTCTTGGAACAGGGCTCCGCGTACCACGTCGCGAGTCCCCTAAAGGCGACCCCTTCGCGAAATCCGGTTCGTACGCTCACCGCTCGTGGAAGTTCGAGCACTTCCCTCCAAAGCAAGAAGCAACCGTCGGATCCCCACCCTTCGCGGCGACATCGGTCACTGCGAACGTACTGACGAGCAACGTCGCGGCGTTGCCGTACGCAGAGCGGCCCAATCATCGTGATGACGCGAGCATTCTCGTAGGTACCGGAATTGTTGAAGGGCATCATCCCCTTCCTTCGGAACTCATCGACGGGCTCGTACCCAGCGGTCCGGCGAAAATCACATGCGATGCCAAGGACTTCGCTTCGTCGAGGCATGGCCCTCAAAATCGCACGCAACTCTCAGCACGGAGATCCGACATGATACGCATGAGCATGAACAGATTCGTGGCGATGGTTTTTGTCGGTGTGGGTTTGGTGGGGTGTGGGTCAAAAACCATCTCGGAATGCAGCGCTGATTCGGACTGCAAAAACCTCGCGTACCCGTTTTGCGATGTGAACGGCGAGTTCTCGACCTCGGGTGGAGTGAAGAACGTCTGCACGATCATCCCGCCTGATTGCTCTGTCGAACGATGCGGTTGCAGCCCGGGTGCAACGACGTGCGCCGGTGATCAGGAAACGACGTGCAACCTCGATGGCAAATCCACGACGACCGATACGTGCGCACTTGGCTGCGCGAGCACGAAAGATCGCTGTCTCTCGTTCACGCCGTTGAATGGGTTGGGACCGGCGCTGAACGCAGCGACGACCGAGCCCGACATCGTGATCACCGCCGGCTCGACCATCGACACCGATTCGGGGGTCATCCGCAACAGCGCGAACGCGAAGATCAACGTGTCGACGCTTGTCGTGACTGGACCAACGGATATCCGGGTGTTCCTCGGTGGCTCGTTCGATATCGACGACGTGGTGATCACTGGAACTAAAGCTGTTGCCTTTGTTTCACCACGGGCCGTCACGATCCGCGGCATGATCGACGCGAGCGCGAACAAGAATGTGAGTGGTCCGGGCGCCTCCGCCATCGGCTGTATTGGACAAGCCGCGACCGACAGTAACTCTGCCACCGTGGGTGGTGGCGGTGGTCACGCTACCGTTGGAGGATCGGGCGTCGAGACCAAGCCCATCCAACAGGGGGGTGGTGTTGTCGTAAGTGCCGTTGGCGGAAGCGTGGTGACGGCGTCGGGGTTAGTCGGTGGTTGCATTGGAGGCGGGGGAGCCAGCGATGGCGGCGGTGGCGGTGCAGTCCAGGTCGTCTCGCTAACAAAGATCGAATTTGCGAGTACGCCGAAACGAGGCTTTGTCGACGTCGGGGGTGGCGGCGCAAAACAAGCATCCTCGATCTCGAGCGGCGGTGGCGCCGGCGGCGTGGTCGTGCTCGAGGCACCGGAAGTTGATCTCGGCGGTGTCACGACCAATGGCGGGTCCGGTAATGCCTGCGGTGTGGACGGAAACGATGCCACTCCAAGTCTTGCCGCCGCCGCTGGAGTGACTTCTACCTGTAGTAGCTCGCCAGAAAAGGGCTATAGCGGAGCTGGTGGAACTATCGATCACGTCCCAACGTCGGGTGGCGGACCCTTTAGTGGTGGGGGTGGTGGTGGCGCGGTCGGCACGATGTTCGTGAACACGATCGATGGCATGTACACCAGCGTCGCGGGCGCTACCGTGAGTGCCTATGTAACTCAGGGTACGATCGTTCCGCTCTGACGTCGAGACTTGCAGCAGCGCAAGCTGTCCCGACAACCCTCTTCATCCATTCGACAGCTCGGGAGGCGCGGTCGGTCAAACGCCCACCGATGGCGGTGGTCGTTTTGGCGTGGCGACTCGGTCGGCGTGATGTTCGTGAATACGCTCGACGGCTCCTACGTTACGGTCGGCCCGATCGTTCAGCTTTAGCCGGTGTTGTCGTCGCATCGCTGCCGATCGCCTGGTCGATCGATTCGAAGCCCGCCGCACGGGCGAGTGCCGCGAGCTCGCGCTGAACGCGACGCGGCCACGTCGGGCCGCCGTAGATGAAACCGGTGTACGCCTGCACGAGCGTCGCCCCCGCGCGGATTCTGGCCCATGCATCTTCGCCAGTCTCGATGCCGCCCACAGCGATCAGCACGAGACGGGTGCCGGTGCGTGCGCGGATGCGACGCAACACGTCGAGCGAGCGCTGCTTGAGTGGCGCGCCAGATAGTCCGCCACTACCGAACGCATCGACATTTGGCGTCGCTAGATTCGCGCGAGAGATCGTAGTGTTCGTGGCGATGATGCCGTCAAGCCCGAGCTCGAGCGCGAGATCGGCGACCGCATCGATGTCGGCATCGGCGAGATCCGGCGCGATCTTCACGAGCAGCGGAACCCGACGAATTGGCGACGCGACATCACACGCCACGCGCACAGCCGACAATAGTGGGCGGAGCTTCTCGACCGCTTGCAGATCGCGTAATCCCGGCGTGTTCGGCGAACTCACGTTGACGACCATGTAGTGGGCGAGCGGTGCGAGCATAGTCGCGCTGTTGACGAAGTCGCCGATCGCATCGCTTTCCGAGACTCGCTTGGTCTTGCCGATGTTGACGCCGATCGTCGCGGTTGTGCTCGGACGACGCGTGAGCTTGGCGGCCGCGGCTGCTGCACCGCGATTGTTGAAGCCGAGGCGATTGATCAGCGCGCGATCGCGAGCGAGTCTGAACATCCGCGGCTTCGGATTGCCCGGCTGTGCTTCGGCGGTGACCGTTCCGATCTCGACAAAGCCGAAGCCGAGCGCGAGCAGCGGGCCGATGCCGGCGGCGTTTTTGTCGAAGCCCGCGGCGAGACCGAGGGGACCGGGCAGGTCGCGGCCGAACACGCGCACGCGCAAAATGGGATCACGCGGTGCGAGCACCCACGTGACAAGCGCGAGGACTCCAGGCACAGCAGTCAGGGCTCGCAAGAGAGCGAAGGAGACCCGGTGCGTGCCCTCGACCGGAAGCCGAGAGAGCACGAGCCAATAGACGAAGCGGTACATCGGGGCGCGCAAACCTACCCCAAACCGTCAACAGTGGTGACGGTAGCGCCGCTGCGCTGATGAAGTCGAGGCTGATGTGTTGGCCACAGCGATGCTCGCAGGCAGAGGTTCGACGGCATCAACTCGCGCGCGCGCGCGCGCGCGCTCCGCTACAAACCTTTATCGCAACTTGCCCGAAACGAAAAACGGTCCGCGACTAGTGCTTGCGGACCGTAGCTAATCTCTACGCTGTTACTTCAGCTTAGAAGTGACGATCCGCAAGATGCGGACCGCCGAGGCCTGCGGGCGGCTTGATTTCGAAGGATCCAGTCTGGCCGTCTTGGAACGCAGCCGTTCCGCTGCCGAGCGTGATCCCGAAAGCCGCCGAAGCGATCGTCGCCGTGCACATGTCGCCGGGGTCAGTGAAGCCGGTGCCCGTGATGCCGACGTGCTGGAACACGACGTTCGTCAGCGAGCCGGTAAGCATAGTTCCACCGCTACCGCCAGCTGCGGTGTAGTTCACCGTGCCTGAGAAGGCTACGTAGCTCTCGCTCGCGTAGTAGTTTTGATCGAGCGAACCGTCGCTACCAAACTTCGCCATCGGGAATAGGTCCAACTCGGGGAGCAGCAGGTTGCCCGGCAGTGCCGAGAGGTCCGCTGTAACCGGTCCAATTGCCGAGCCCGCCCAGGCGCCGCCCGAACCGTCGGCCTGGAGGATCATGAAGAAGTAATCGGTCGAGTTGAGGAGCGACTGATAAGTCTGGTAGTGCACATGGGCGCTTCCGGTGTTGGCACCCGGGTGGTCCGCGCCGCGTCCGCCAGAACCAAGGTTCGCGTAGGTCGCTTGCGCCTTGCAGGCAGCGGAGCCACCACCCGAGCCGTCGAGGTAGACCTTCGCGTCGACGACCTTGACCGACTTGGAGTTAGAGTCAGAGCCACCGCAAGCAAGGAGCGGCAGGCAAACGAACGAGACAAGCGAGATGTTCTTGCGCATGGTTAAACCTCTGTTGAAGTTCGCGGACCATACGCAAAACGAAACTGAGATGGAATGGTCAAATGCTGACCAAATGTGCCGCGTGAACGTCGCACTATCCGCACACCGTGACTGACTTCGCGTTTGCGACCTGTCTCGTGGGCATGGAGCCCGCGCTCAAACGCGAGGTCGCTCGTGATCGCGCGAGCTTACGCTTCGCCTATTCGCGACCCGGGCTCGTGACCTTTCGCACCGACGGGACGATCACGCCAGAAGACAAATCGTCGTCGGGGTTTGCGCGGGTGTGGGGGCGGTCACTCGGCGCGGCCCGCGATCCCGAGGACGCGGCGCACCAGCTCGCGGCCGTCGGTGCGCAGCGCCTGCACGTGTTCGCGCGCGATTCCGAGGTGGCTACTGATCTAGCCGCCTGGGCAGCTGCGATTCCGATCGAGGCGGGCGCATCGCAACTGGGCGACCTCGTGGCCGACGTCATCGTCGCGCCTGGAGAGCCGGCGTGGCTCGGGCTGCACCGCGCCGACGCGTACCACCTGCCGTATCCCGGTGGGTGGATTCCCGTCGATATGCCGAGCGAATCGCCGTCGCGCGCGTACGCCAAGATCGAGGAGGCCATCGCGTGGCGCGGGCTGCCGGTTGCGGCGGGCCACGTGGCGCTCGAGATCGGTGCGGCACCGGGTGGGGCCGTGCTCGCGCTGGCGCGCCGAGGTCTCGAGGTCTACGCGGTCGATACGGCCGATATCGCGCCCCAGGTTCTGGCGCTACCGAACGTCCACCACCTGCGCACGAAAGTGGGCGCTCTACGCTGGGAAGAATTGCCCGAGCGAGTCGACTGGCTGTTGCTCGACGTCAACCTCGCGCCGCAAGTCGCGCTGCACGAAGTGGCGCGGCTCGTGCCGAAGCTGCGAGACCACCTGCGCGGGGTCGTGTTCACGCTCAAGCTCAATGACTGGGCGTTCGTCGACGAGCTGCCCAAGCTCGCCGAGCGGATCCGGCAGATGGGGTTCACCGACGTGCAGATGCGGCACCTGCCTTCGAACCGCCGCGAGATCTGCGTGGTCGGGCTGCGCGCGAAACGCTAGTTGTCGCTGGATTTGACCGGCGTCGCTTCGGACTTGCGGGCCGGGGGCAGCTCGCGCGGCGGCAGCAGCTCGGCTTCGATCTCGACCGGCGCGGCCATGAAGATCGCGGCGTCGAGCTTCTTGAACGTTCGCTTCTTGTACCAGCTGAGTGCCCGCTCGTTGTTCTCGGCGACCTCGAGTACGAGGTGATTGAGGCCGTGGACGCGCGCGAGGTGGTGGAGCTGTTCGAGTGCGAACGAACCGACGCCCTTGCCGTGATAGTCGGGATGGACCGCGAGCTCGTCGATAAACAGCGGGCGCATGTCGCGCTTCTCGAAGTAGCGCGGGTTGATCCAGTTATCCGAGCCGGTCACTTCGTAGCTGCACTCGGCGTACGCCACGATCTCGTTGCCGACCTCGAACAGCAGCTGCTCGATGCCTTCTTCTTCGAAGATCTCTTCGAACCGGCGGCGCGAGCGCGGGCGCTGGTACTCGACGGTCTCCGCGTTGACGTCGCGGAAGCTGATCTTCAAGAAGTCCCAGACGTCGCCGATATCGCGGCGGGTCATGTGCCGGACGACGATCTGCGGACCGGTCGGCTTCGCCGCCTTCTTGCCCTTCGCCGGCTTCTTGGACCCTGCAGCCGTTTTCGCAACCGGTTTGGCTGCCGGCTTCGACGCAGGAGCGGCGGTCTTCCGTGGACTACGCGAACGCGCCATCGCCCGTGAGAAGAACGTACCTCACGGGAACCAGCAAGCGGCCCACGTGACAAAACCACCGCGCGTCCAAGGGCTTGTCGCTTTTTCTAGCAACCCTGTGGTGTGCTGCCGATAGAGGGGCCATGAACGCGATCAAATTCGTCGGAAATCTCACCTTTACGGTCGTACTTTATGCCGGTTGCACCAAGACGGTGAATCAATGCAACACCGACGCCGACTGCAGCGATGTCGTCTACCCGTTCTGCGACGTTGACGGGGAGTTCTCGTCGTCCGGCGGAGTCAAGAACGTCTGCACGATTGTTCCGCCTGATTGTCCGGTTGAACGCTGTGGATGCAGTCCCGGAGCTACGTCGTGCCAAGGAAGTGCCCTCGCTGTCTGCGCGCAAGACGGGCGGTCGAATGTGGAGACGACGTGTGCGTTGGGATGTGCCGCCACCAACGATCGATGTAATTCCTTCGAGCCGACGAACGGGCTTGCTACCGTTTTTCTTGCGGCTTCGAATCAACCGTCGGTGATCTTTCCTGACAAGATTCGCATCAACACGGATACCGGTATGGTGCTCGATTCGACCAACGTGACGGTCCAAGTCGATTCGCTATTGATCACGCAAAGCAACGGACCCGATATTCGGGTGTTCTATGCAGGAGCGTTCGATATCTCGGATGCGGTTGTCACCGGAACCAAGGCGGTTGCGTTTGTGGCGCCCGGGGCGATCGAACTTCATGGGCTCGTTGATGCGAGTGCCAATGGAAGCACGTCGGGGCCAGGCGCATACGAAACGGGGGCGTGCGTGGGGACGACGGGTGACGGCGCATCTGGCGGCGGCGGCAACGGCACAGCCGGCGGCGCTGGCGACAAAGCAACGAGGATCGACGGCGGTGCGCCGCAGGTTGGATTCGAGCCATTTGGCGGTGGCTGTCGTGGCGGTTCTGGTGGTGGTGCAGGCGGCGGCGCAATCCAGATCGATTCGCTGCAGCGGATCGAGCTGACCGCCGGCACAAAGAAAGGAATTATCCACGTTGGAGGTGGCGGCGGTGCTAGCGCTTCGCTCGGAGGCGGGTCTGGCGGGACGATTATTCTGGAAGCTCCGACCATTAACCTCTTTGGTGGGATTGCTGCGAATGGTGGTGGTGGCGGTGCCACCTCCGGTGGAGGTGCAGATGCAACGGCGGACTCAGTGCAAGCACCAGGAGGTAGTGGTCAGGTACTTTCCTACGGTGGATACGGAGGCACCATTGGAATGACCGCGGGCGATGCATCCGGCAATGGTGTCGGCGCAAGCGGCGGCGGAGCTGTTGGTCGCGCCCTGGTCCGCACTGCCGACGGAACCTATTCCTCCACCTCAAACACGTTACTTTCCGCCGTCGCGACGACCGCAACCCTGGTCGCAAAGTAGTCAGGATCCTACCCTGGCGACGAGGCGGGTGATGCGTTCGACGAAAGCCGGCTTGTGGTGGCGGTCGAACTCGGTCCACGTGGTGAAGGTGGTCGGATCGGTCACGCGGTCGACAAAGATCTTGCCCAGCAGGTGGTCGACCTCGTGCTGGTAGGTCCCGGCCTTGAGGCCGTGCACGACCTCGTCGATCGCGGTGCCGTGGCGATCCCACGCTTGAACACGGACGTGCAGGTGACGCTTTACGAGGCCGCGCAAGTTCGGCACGGATAGGCAGCCTTCGTAGTTGTCGAACTGTTCGTCGTCGACCGGCGTCAACACCGGGTTCACGAGGATCGTGAGAGGAATGTTCGGCTTGTACGGATACCGCGGGTTGTTGCGCACTTCGATCGCGCAGATCGCGATCGGTTCGTAGACCTGCGTGGCCGCGAGCCCGGCGCCGTCGGCGTCGTGCATCGTCTCGACGAGATCGTCGATGAACTGCTGAGTCTCCGACGACGCGAGCTCTTCACGCGTGAGGTGACGCGCGGTCTGCCGAAGCACCGGATGTCCGATCTGCGCGATCTTGCGGATGGCCATGCGCGTGATTGTACCGCATTGCCTCGCTACGCCGAGTCGCACGATCGGTGAGGCGATGCGAGGTAGCAGATCGAGGAGAACCGAGGTGCGCCGGATAGTGTCCACGCATGCAGTTGAAGCGAATCACCAGCTCGTTGTTCGTCGTCGGAGTCTCGTGCGTTGCCACGATCATCGCGTGCGGCAGCAGTGGTGGCAGCAACAGCACGCCCGACGCGAAGGTGTTCAAAGATGCCCCGGCCGGCTCGGGCTCGGGCTCGGGTTCGGGGTCGGGTTCTGGCTCGGGAACTGGCAGCGCGAACGCAGCGCATCTCGGAGACATCTGTGGCGGTTCCGGGAATGTCGCGTGCGCGACTGGGAACGACTGCGTGCTGATTGCCGCGCTCGGTTCCAACAAGGGTTACTGCACGCCGAACTGCGCCGGCAGCAACGCCGTTTGCATGAACGGGTACACCGGTCCTGCAGGCGCGACCGAAGCATGCGCACTAACGGTGGGTTCTGGTTCGACACCGACGGGGTGCGCGATCATCTGCACCGATGTCTCGCAGTGCCCTGCGAACGAAGGCTGCGTGGTTGCGTCCGGCACGACGAAGATTTGCTACCCGAACCAGTAAGCCGTGCTGATGAACGGCAGCGAAGCGGCGGTCGGCAGCGCGTGAACTGACGCGACGACCGTTTGATTCTCGGCACTGTTCAGTAGGTCAGCGACCGTGTGTTGGCGGCCCAACTTCTCGCGGGTAAGTTGCAATGCGATCGGCCAACCGGGTCGCTAACGGATCGTGGGCCTCGCCGAGCGCATCGAGAATCGACTGCGCCTCGGCGCGGTACGCTTCGATCCTCTCGACGGTCCAATGCGCCGGTGGCGGACCAAGATTGCTGATCCGATCGGCCATCTTCACGGCCCAGATCTCTTTGGGCTGACTTCGAATCCGCTGCAGGCTGTCGGCCATCGCGTCCTTTTTCGACATCGCCGAGTCCTTCGTCAATGCCCGAACGCCGGCCGCGACGTCCATTCCAAACGCAGTCACCAACTCCGATTCGTCGGTTTCCGTGTCCTCCAACGTGTCGTGGAGCAGGGCGCACTGCACTGCGAGCGTAGGTCGGGCGAACGGGGAGCGTGAGTGCGCCACGAGAACTTCCATCGATACGGCACCGAGGTGCACGATGTAAGGAAGGTCGCGACCGGGAATCGTCTGGATCTTGTGGGCGCATCCCGCGAACTCCCACGCAGCTAGCCAAGCGTCTTGCAGTTCGCTCACGCCAGCCCTTTCGGGGGCAACAGCTCAGGCCACGCATTGTAGAGCGACGTCTTCGAATCGAAACTCTGAAGAAAGACCTCGTGTCCGCTTGGCGGGTATTGTTCCATCAGCTCAAGAACGTG
>JANXOP010000177.1 GCA_025357755.1 Kofleriaceae bacterium
GCTCGATAAGTACGTCGTCGGTCAGAAAGAGGCCAAGCGCGCTCTCTCGGTCGCCGTCTACAACCACTACAAACGCATCGGCCAGCGCGGCAAGGCCAGCGATGTCGAGCTCCAGACGGGCAACATCCTCCTCGTCGGGCCCACGGGCTCGGGCAAGACCTTGCTCGCGCAGTCACTCGCGAAGAAGCTCGATGTTCCGTTCGCGATCGCCGACGCCACCACCCTGACCGAGGCAGGTTACGTCGGCGAAGATGTCGAGAGCGTCGTCAAGGCGCTGTTTCGCGCGGCCGGCGGCGATGTCGAGAAGACCGCCCGCGGCATCATCTGTATCGACGAGATCGACAAGATCGCGCGCAAGGGCGGCTCTCCCTCACCGACCCGCGACGTCTCTGGCGAGGGTGTGCAGCAAGCGCTGCTCAAGATCCTCGAGGGTAAGACCGCCACCATCACCCCCGATGGTGCGCGCAATCGGCCTCAGCAAGAGCTCATCCAGATCGACACGACCGACATCTTGTTCATCTGCTGCGGTGCCTTCAACGGCCTCGAAGATATCGTGCGTCGGCGCACCGGCCAGCGTGGGCTCGGCTTCGGTGCGGCGGTCTCGACCGCGCTCGACGACAAGGACGCGCTCCGTCGCGAGGCGGGCACCGAGGATCTGATCAAGTTCGGCATGATCCCGGAGTTCATGGGCCGCTTGCCCGTGATCGTCTCGTGCGATGCGCTCGATGTCGATGCGCTCACCGAGGTCCTCTGGAAGCCGAAGAACGCGCTCGCGAAGCAGTATCACCGGCTGTTCGAGCTCGAAGGCGTGAAGCTCAACTTCCGCCCCGATGCGCTCCGCGCGATCGCGCAGGAGGCCTCGCGCCGCAACTCCGGCGCTCGCGGCCTGCGCGCGATCCTCGAAGAAGTGATGCTCGACGTGATGTACGAGATTCCGTCGCTGACCGGCGTCAAGGAATGCGTCGTCACCAAAGAAGTGGTCGAGCACCGGGCCCGCCCGGAGCTCGTGCTCGAAACCAAAGCCGTCGGTTAACCGCTTCGAGCCGACGGGCTCGGCGACCCAGGGCTACCGACTAGATCGGTTGGCCGTACGCACAGGCGAGCAGGTTGCCGCCGGCCGGGTACCGGTAGATGCCGGTGAAGCACATCTCGTCGTTCGAGCTCTCGCCGTATGGGACCACCGAACCGGTGGTGTTGACATACGAGCACGTCGTCTCGAGCCTGTCCCCATCTGGGAGCGCAGCCGACGGCCCGTGAACGATCGTATCGGCCATCTGGTAGTTCTTCTGCTCGTTGAAGTTGTAGTCGGTGTCGAGCAGCGCCGTGCCGTTGAGCATGAACTTCTGGTGCACCGCGATCTGATGCATGTGTGGCCACAACGTGAAGATGTGGAAGTCGTGCGCGGCCGAGCAGTGGCCGACGACATCGTGCGTCGTCGTCGTGTCACCGCTCGAGTTCGCCGGGATGTTGAAGCCGACCGCGCCGGAGAACTGCATGTCGGCCTCGTTGATGACCTCGGCCTGCGCGACGGTCTTGACCAGCACGCCCGAAGTATCGCTGAGCGAGTTATCCGTCGTGTTGTAGAGGTGCAGGTTGAGGTTGATGTACGTGCCCGCCGCGATGTGGATCGCGACGCCCGCAGGGAACTGGTTGTCGTCGGTCTGGACCCCGGCGGCGTAGAGCATCTGCGCATCGAGCGAGCCCGAGCTGCAATCGTACTCGCCGGTCGTGTTCGCGGTATCCGAGATCGTGAGCACCGAGTGGTGCGTGCCGACCGGCGACAATGAACGGAACGCCGAGATCCACATGTCGTTCGCGACCTGCGTGCGAACGCACTTGTAGCCCTCGTTGTCGGACGCCATCGTCCAAGGCCGCGAGATCAACATCTGGTAGCCGGGCGGGATGGCCGCGTCGGCGCCGAGCGCGCTATCCGGAGAGGTGCTGTGACACGCCACGCTCGAGACCACCGCGAGCACCGCAGCAAACCTCATGATCATCGTCCCCAGTATAAGCGCATCGCCGTGCCGCGCAGACGTTTTCGCCCACGGGTGCGTGGCCGGCGTCACGGGTGCGTATACTCGCGTGATGGCGGAGCTCCGCAACGTCATCGTCTTCGCGATTGGTGCGGCCCGTTACGCGATCGAGCTGAGGTGGGTCCGCGAGGTCGTGACGCTCGGCTTTGTCACTGCTGTACCGACCGCACCGACCGTGCTCGGAGGCCTGTGCAATCTCCACGGGGCGATCCTACCCGTGCTGGACGTCGCGTCGTTGCTCGACCTACCTGCGGGTCCACCGCCGCGCCAAGGCGATGGCGCGCTCGTCCTCGAGGCGGAAGCGACCGTGTGTGCGCTGCGGGTAGATCAAGTCGATCACGTCGCGTCGCTCGTCGAGATCGATGGTGCCGTCATCGATGCGAACGGTCGTCCGCTCACGCTGCTCGATCCGGTAAAGCTGACGCGCCGGGCGCTGGAGCTGATCGCCGTATGAGGGCGAGGACCCGATGAGCGACGGCGACCTCGATTTCGACGCCGACGAGCTCGCGATGCTGCGCATGCTGTTTCGGTCCGAGGCGCACGACGCGCTCGAGATCGTGACCGCGCGCGTCCTCTCGAATGGCTCGACGCGGCCCTCCGGCGAAGGCCTCGCCGAGATGATGCGCGTGACCCATACGATCAAGGGTAGCGCCGGCACCGTCGGCCTCGACACGATGGTCGATCTCGCGCATCGGCTCGAGAGTGCGTTCGCGGTGATCGTGCGCGACGGATCGGTCTGGGGCTCGCACACCGCGGACCTCGTCGTCGAGGTCGTCGATGGGATGCGTGGCTATGTCGACCAGCTCGTCGCGGGGACCGCGGGTGCCGAGCACACCGCCGCGTTGCTGCGCACGCAGATCGCGAACCTCATGCGCGCCGAACCCGAGCCGGAGCCGCCCGAGCCGCCGTCATTCAGCGGGACGTTCAGCGGGACGTTCAGCGGACCCTACGGCGGACTCGACGCGGGCGAATCGATGTCGATCCCGACCGTCATCACCGCGGGTGACCTCGAGCCGCTGCCCGACATGGCCTCCGAGGGCGTCATCGTCGAGCCGCGCGTGCCGACCGGCACCCGGACCGGTACGTTGTCGGTCAGCCCCGAGGCTCGACATCTCCGGATCGAGCCCGAACGCATCGACAACTTGATGTCGTCGGCGGGCGAGCTGCTCTTCGACCGCACGCGCATCGAGCGCCGGGTGCAGTTGCTGCGCACGCTCGCTCGCGATCTCGCGCGCACGCGCCAGAACTTGCGCGATGCGATCGGTCCGGGCAACGCGAACCGCGGGCTCGTCGAGGCCGAGAGCGAGCTCGCGGGACAAGCCGCCCTGCTCTCGCAGACGACGGCTGCCTTGCTCGACGAGATCGAAGCGTTGCGCCGCACGATCGGCGAGCTCCAGCGCGGGCTCACGCGGATCCGCATGGATACCGCGCGCAACTTGTTCCTCCACGCCGCGCGCACGTTGCGTGCGCTACGCCGTGCGACCGGCCTCGTGGTCGAGCTGCGCACGCTCGGTGAGGATACCGAGTTCGACAAGGCGGTCGCCGAGCAGCTCGTAGATCCGATCACGCAGCTGCTCCGCAACGCCGTCGCGCATGGCATCGAACCGCCCGACGAACGCCTGCTGCGCGGCAAACCACCGAGCGCCACGATCACGATCCGCGCGCGCCAGGATGGAAATCTCCTCGTGCTCGAGCTCTCCGACGACGGTCGCGGCGTGGATATCAACGCGCTTCGCGATCGGCTCGTCGCGACGCATCGCTGGTCGGCGGCACGCGCGCAGCTCGCGACCGAGGGCGACGTGCTCGACGCGCTCGGCACCGGCGTCTCGGTCCGCGGCGATGCCGACGAGCTCGCCGGTCGCGGCATCGGCCTCGATGTCGTGCGTCAGACCGTCGCGAGGCTCGGCGGCGAGGTCAAGGTCAGCTCGGTCCCGGGGCGCGGCACCACGTTCAGCCTGCGGCTCCCGCTCTCGACCTCGCTCGCGCAGGCGATGCTGTTCAAGGTCGGTGGTCAGGTCTACGCGATTCCCGCCGTCCATGTCATCGACACCACGCTCGTCGAACCGGGCGCGACGTCGACGACGGTGCGCCACGAACAGTTACCGGTGTTGCGCCTCGAAGCGTTGCTCGGTCACGGCGCCACGAACGAGCGCCGGCCCGGCGTCGTCGTCACGTTCGCCGGCAAGGGCTTCGTCGGGACCGTCGACAAGATCGTCGGCCCGCGCGAGATCATCATCAAACCACTCGGCCCGCTGCTCGCGCCGCTCACGCTCTACGCGGCCGCCACGATCAGCGGCTCGGGCAAGGTCCAGCTGATCCTCGATCCTGCCCAGCTCGTGCGCCGTGCCCATCCCGATGCACCGGAGGAGGTCGGCGAGCTAGCGTCGTCTACGATGGTGCTCGCAGGTCGCGCGCTCGTCGTCGATGACTCGCGCGCCATCCGCGAAGCGATGACCTCGATGCTCGGTCGTGAAGGCTGGATCGTCGACGTCGCCGAAGATGGTGCGCGCGCGCTCCAGATGACGCGTCAGCTCCGCTACGACCTGGTCGTCACCGACCTCGAGATGCCCGAGCTCAACGGCTTCGACCTCATCCAGGAGCTGCGCGCCGACGACCGGTTCAAGACCACGCCGATCGTGATCATCACCTCGCGCGCGTCCGCCGAGCACCGCCGCCGCGCCAAGGACCTCGGAGTCCGAGCGCTCGTCGCAAAGCCGATCACGCGGCGTAAGTTGCTGGAAGCGCTCGCGACGAGGTGACGATAGATTTCAGCGCTGGCCCTCGACGCCAGCGCTGGTAAGTACCGCTCGTGCGGAGCTTTCTGATCCTGGCCCTGATGCTCGCAGCGACGGCGGCATCCGCCGGCCCGTCGGTGAAGGTCTGGCAGGCCAAAGACCCGGCGATCACCGAAGGCGAGACCACGCTCGATGGCGAGGCCGCCGACATCTACGCCATGTGCCTCGACTACACCAGGTGGACGCAGGTGTTCCCCGATATCGAGAGCGTGATCGTCACCAAGCACGAGGGCGTCGACGCGCGGGTCACGCTCGTGGCTCCGGGCGGTCATCGCGACAACCTTCAGTTCCACAACCAGCCCGGCGCCCGGATGATCTACTTCGAGGACACCGGCAACAGCCACGCCGAGGTGTGGGCCGAGCTCGTGTTCGCGCCCGGCGATGCCGAGCACACGACGAAGGTCCATCTTCGGCTCTACGCAAACGTCAAAGGCGTGGCGTCCCTGATCGTCAGCGATACGTCCGTGCGGCAGCAGCGCGAACAAAAAGTTCAGCGCCAGCTCGCGCACGTGCACGCCTACTTCGCGCGCACCGCGAGCCGCGCCGCGCGCTAACGCAGTGTTCGCTCGAGTCGATCCGTTTCAGGCGACGCCGTTTCGGACCGACGAAATCGACGAGGTGCGCGGCTTAGCGCTTCTTGCTCTTCTTGGCGCCGCTGCTGCTCGGCGTGCGCATGCCGCGATGCGAGACACCCATCTTGAGCTTGCCACCTGCCCCACCTGCACGCGGCTTGGCGCCACGCTCGGTCTGGTGCACGACCGCGCGCTCGACCTCGCGGCCGGTCTTTTTCTTCTGCTTCACCGTCGCGCGCGGGCTGGTCGCGAGCTTCGCAGGTGCCGGGCGCGGCTCGTGCTTCTGGCCTTCGATCAGCGTGAAATCGATCCGGCGTCGCGTGACCGACACGTTGACGATCTCGATCGTGACCTTGTCACCGAGCTCGATCGATCGACCCGAGCGCTGGGCCGAGAGCCGCATGTGCACGCTGTCGTAGTCGAAGTGCTCGCCGAGCGAGTCGAGCTTGATGAGGCCCTCGACGAACGGCTCGTCGATCTCGACAAACGCGCCGAAGCTGGTCACCGCCGAGACCGTGCCCGGGAAGCGCTCGCCCACCTGATCGCGCATCAGGAACGTGCGGTACATCGCGACCGCCTCGCGCTCCGCTTCCATCGCGCGCCGCTCGTTCTGCGAGGAGCCCGCCGCGAGTTGCGCGAGGGTGTCAGCCGGCGGGGGTGGCTTGGCATAGCCACCCCCGGACGCGTTGCCGTCGCGATGGAGGTAGTGCTTGAGCAAGCGATGGACGAGCAGATCCGGGTAGCGCCGGATCGGTGACGTGAAGTGGAGGTAGTCCGCACTCGCGAGGCCGAAGTGGCCGATCGGGATGACGTCCCACACCGCCTGGGTCAGCGTGCGGAGCAACAGGAACGAGAGCGCCTGCGCGCCCGGCTTCGCGTTGATCTGATCGAGCACTTCCTTCATGCCGATCGGCGTCGTCGCGCGCTCGAGATCGACGAGGATGCCGTACGAGCCGAGCAGCTCCGCGAGCTGCGCGACGCGATCGGGATTCGGCGGCGCATGGACGCGCCACACCGTGGTCGCGCCGCGCTTCTTGAAGAAGCCACCGACCGCCTCGTTCGCCGCGATCATGAAGCTCTCGACGAGCTGGTACGCACCCTTCACCGCCGGGTCGCCCTTCGCGCGCACGACATCGCGGACGAGCCGCGGGTCATCTGCGTCGAGCACGACCTTCGGCTCCGCGATCTCGAGATCGAGCGAGCCGCGCGCCATCCGGTTCGCGCGCAGCACCTTCGCGAGCGCGTCGAGCTGCTGGAGCTCGCTCAACCACGCGCGGTAGTGCTCGCGGCGACCACGGAAGTCACCTTCGAGCGCCGCGGCGACGCCCGGATAGTCGAGGCGCCCCTTGGAGCGAATCACCGCTGCCATGTACGCGACGTCCAAGACCTCGCCTGCCGCGTTGTAGTCGAGCCGCACGACCATCGCGCAACGATCGACGTTCGGCAAGAGCGAGCAGATGTTCGACGACAGCTGATGCGGCAGCATCGGAATCACGCGGTCCGGCAAGTACACGGACACGCTGCGGATCGCGGCTTCCTTGTCGAGCGCATCGTTCCATCGCACGTAGTGCGCGACATCGGCCACCGCGACCCACACGCGTGGACCACCATGTGGCCCGGTCTCGATGCACAAGGCATCGTCGAAGTCGCGCGCGGTTTCGGGATCGATCGTCGCGAACCGGCGCGAGCGCAGATCGATGCGGTCGGCGAAGTCCTCGGGGCCGAGCTCGCTCGGCGTACGCTCGGCTTGCTCGGTCGCGTCGTCGGGGAACTCCAGCGGCAACATCGACACCGCGAGGATCTTTTCGATCTCGGTCCGCGGGTCATCGGGATCGCCGAGGACCTTCAACAGCTTCGCCGCGAGCTCGCGCCGAACGGCATCCGGGTAGCGCGTGATCTCGACGACGACGGCATCGCCGTCCTTGCCGGTCGGCGCGTCGTCCATGTGCACGCGACCATAGTCGGCCGCGATCCGCGGGTCATCGGGCTCGAGGTACACCGCGCGGCCGACGCGACGGAGGATGCCGGTCAACCGCGCGCGACCGCGCGTGAGCACCATCGTGACGCGGCCTTCGGTGCCACGCACGCCGGGCCAGGTCTCGACGACGACGCGATCGCCGTCGAGCGAGTGGTTGCGATACTTCGCCGGGACGAACACGGTCTCGCCCTTGTCGTCCGGGGCGACGAAGCCGTAGCCGGCAGGGTGCACCGTGATGCGACCGGTGAACCGCGGATCGGTCTCGATGGACGGTGCGGTCGGCGCACCCGTGGCCGACACCGCCGCGCGCACGGACGAGGCCGCCTGGGTCGGCGCGACCATGCGGGTCTCGCCGGTCTCCGGATCGTATTCCTCGACGGGTGCCGTCGCTTGCTTCACCGGGGTGGGCGGTCGCCACGGCACGGTGGGCGTGCGCTTGCTCGAGACCGGTGGGGTCGGCTTGCGCTGCGGCTGCGGCGCGGGCTTGCGTTGCGCTTGAGTCGCGGGCCGGAATGGCTCCGCGCGATGCTTGGCCTGGGCGGGCGGCTTACCCCGCTGCGGTGGTTGCGCGGGACCCGGTGCGGGCTTCGCGTGCGGATCGCCGGTGCGACCGCTCGGGGCGAGTGCGAACGCGCCTCCGGAGAGCACCACGACCGTGCCGTCCTCGACGAGATCGAACATCTCGGCGCGGAGCTCGGACATTTCGTGCTTGCGCACGCCGAGCTCATCGCCAAGGGCGGTGAGCTTGATGCCGGGGGTAACAATTTTGGAGAGACAATCGAGGATCGTGCTCCGGTCAAACGTAGACATGGTTCTGTGAGTTTCTTTCTCGCGCGCGGGGAGTCCCCGCTTGCTAACGAAATGCGTGCAGGTGCCCGTCGTCGCCGGCGACGTACAACGTACCGTCGGAGCGGAGTGCGGGCGTGGTGTCGACATCGCCTGCGAACTGGAGATGCCAGCGCAAGGTGCCGTCGGGTGCGACCGCGTAGACGTGTTCGTCTTCCGCGCCGAACAGGATCGTGCCGTCGGTCGCGATCGCAGGGGTGCCCTGGATCTTGTCGGCCGCGGCGAGCTTCCATCGCACGTTGCCGGTCGGCGCGATGGCGTACAGGTTGGCGTCGTGGCTACCGACGTAGATCGTGCCATCGGCCGCGAGCGCCGCACCGCCGCGAACCTCCGCGCCGGTGACGACCTTCCAGGCGATCGTGCCCGCGGGCGTGATCGCGTAGAGGTTCTTGTCGTCGCTGCCGACGTAGATCGTGCCGTCGGCGCCGATCGTGGGCGCGGCATCGATGTCGCCACCGGTGCGGACCTCCCACTTCTTGGTGCCGTCCGGTGCGATCGCATAGAGCGCGTCGTCCTGCGAGCCGGCGTACACGGTGCCATCGGGCGCGAGCGCGGGTGTCGAAGCGACATGCTCGGCGGTCGCGATCTTCCAGCGCAGCGTCCCGTCGGGCCACACCGCGTGGATGCCGTCGCCTCCAACGTAGATCGTGCCGTCTGGACCGATCGTCGGCCCACCATCGACATCGCAGCGCGACGACTCGGGGCCAAAGCCCTTCGGATCGCAATCGCCGAGGCGGAGCTTCCACTTCAGCGCGCCGTCGGACTTCACCGCGTACAAGAAATCGTCGTCGGAGCCGATGTAGATCGTGCCGTCCTGCGCCACGGCGGGCGTCGACCACGACCGATCGCCGGTCTTGAAAGACCACTTGATCGTGCCAGCGACATCGATCGCGAACAGCGAGCCTTCGTGCGAGGTGACATAGATCGTGCCGTCGGGACCGATCGTCGGCGAGCCCGCGACCACGCCCTTGACGTCGACACTCCATAGCTCTTTCGGTTGCTGGGTGGGCGCAGGTCCACCGCGCTTGCCGGTATGGCGAGCGTCACCGCCGAACATCGCGAAGGGCGGCGATCCGGGTGTCGAAGGAGCAGTGGAGGTCACGGGAGCGCGAGGAGTCGAGGATGGATGTGGATCGACACAGACGTTGGCCTCACAGATGCGAGGGTTGCGGCAGTCGGTGTCCTTGGTGCAGCCGCCTTCGGGCTGCTTCTGAGGTCCCGAACAGGCTCCGACAGCTGCGACAGCTGCGGCAAGTCCCGCCAAACAACGCCTACGCCTTGGGAAGATCATTCGAGAATCGCTCCGCGAGCTTCTCGAAGTAGCGACGCGTCTCTTCTAGCACGACGGGATCTTGATCGGGATACATACGAATTCCGTGGGCCCCGAACGGGTCGGTCGTCACCGGGCCTACCGGGAGGCCACCGACGATGCCGGTCTGCTCGTGATAGAGCAGTGCGAGCACTTCGGAGTGATTTTCGGGCACGAGAAACGTACGCCGCCCGAGCTCGGGCTTGCCGTCTTTGAACCCGTCGACCAGCTTGGCCATCTAGAACTCCAGGAGTTTAGCCCAGGTCGGATACGCTGTTGAGCAGTGCTGGAGCTTTGGTTCGATTTTTCGTGCCCCTATGCCTATCTCGCATCGCAGAAGGCGCCAGGTATCGCGCGCGCAGCCGGCACGGAGCTGGTTTGGAAGCCGATGCTGCTCGGTGGGGTGTTTCGAGGGATCGGCGCGGGCGACGGGCCGATGTCCACGCTCGGCCCCGCGAAGGCCGCGCACAACCTCCGCGACATGCACCGGTGGGCCGAAATCTTTGGCGCGCCGTTCCAGATGCCCGCCGCTCACCCGATGCGGACCGTGCGTGCGCTCCGCGTATTGCTCGGTCTGCCCCACGGGCTTTGGCCGCGGGCGATTCCGGCGATCTATGCGGCGTACTGGGCGCGCGCCGAGGACATCACGCGCGACGACGTGCTCTCCGCCGCACTGCAAGGCATCGCGAGCGAGGCCGAGCTCACGGCCGCTTTTGTGGGCGCCGACAGCGATGCGGTCAAGTCCGAGCTCGCGCAGCGCACCGACGAAGCGATCGCGCTCGGCATCTTCGGCGCTCCGGGCTGGGTGATCCGTCGGGCCAACCAGCCGCCGCTGCTGATCTGGGGCCAGGACCGCATCCCATGGGTCGAGGCTGCGCTTGCCGGCTGGGACCTCGAGAGCACGCCGCCGGGTGGCGCGCGGCCCTTCGGTCGCGACGTCACGCCGTTCACCTCGCCCTACGCACTCGAGGTCTACTTCGATGTCGCGAGCCCGTACGCCTACTACGCGCTCACGCAGCTCCCGGCGCTCGCACGCGTCACCGGCGCCACGCCGATCATGCGACCGATCCTCCTCGGAGGGTTGTTCCGCGACATCGGCCAGGCCGACGTCCCGCTGTTCGCATTTTCGGCTGCAAAGCAGCGCTATATCGCCTCGGAGATGAGGCAATGGCGCGCCTGGTTCGGCGTGCCGTTCGAGATGGCGAGGAAGTTTCCGCAGCGCTCGATCAGCGCGCAACGGTTGCTCCACGTCGCCGCTACCGAGGAGCGCTTACCCCTCGCCCTCGCGATCGCACGCGCGATGTGGGCGGAGCAGCGCGACATCGAGGAGCTCTCGACGCTGCGCGCGATCCTCGAGGAGACCGGCATGCCGACGAGCTACCTCGATCGGATCGCCGAGCCCGCGATCAAGGCCGCGCTGATCGCCGAGGGCGCAACCGCGAAGGTGCGCGGCGTGTTCGGCGTGCCGACCTTCGTGATCGGCGATCGACACCTCGTGTGGGGCGTCGATCGGCTCGAGCTCGTCACGCGCTTTGCCGCGGGCTGGCAGTCGTGATCCCCGCGACGGTCGCGTGTGCGCTCGCCTGCATCGCGCTCGTCGTCGGCGAGTTTCGCAACCACGATCGGCTGCGCTCGATCGCCAAGCCGATCGCCTCTGCCGCGTTCATCGTCGTCGGCGCGGTGGGCGCGATGCGCGGCGAGCTCGACGAGCGCTCGCTCGCGATCCTCGCGGGCCTCGTGCTCGGTGCGATCGGCGATGTCGCGCTGCTCTCGCGCCACGGCTTTCTCGCCGGGCTCGGAGCGTTCTTGCTCGGCCACCTCGCCTACGCGGTCGCGGTCGGAACCGTGATCTCTCCTCGTGCGTGGCTCGGTGACGCCGGGATCTACGCGACCGCACCGATCGCGGTCGGCGTGATCGCGCTCGCGTGGTTGTGGCCGAAGCTCGGCAAGCTCCGGGTCCCGGTGATCGCGTACATCGCGGTGATCCTCGCGATGGTCGTCGCGGCGATCGCGCAGCTGCACGCAGCCACCGTGGAGCTCGAGCGCCGCGAGCTGTTCGCGGTCGGTGCCATTCTGTTCTTCGCGAGTGACCTGGCAGTCGCGCGCGACAAATTCGTCGCGAAAGAAGTGCTCAATCGCGCGTGGGGGCTGCCGGTCTACTACACCGCGCAGCTACTGATCGCTTGGTCGATCTAGGCCGCCAGTCGGCGGCACGACCCGGCGAGCGAGCTATTTCTTCTTCGTGCCGCGCTTGCTGCGACGCGCTTTGTTCCGCGCGAGGCCGCGCTTGTGCCAGCCGGCTTTCTTCGCCTTCATCTTGCGATCCTTCAGGCGGCGCTTCTGCTTGAACTTCGGGCGGTTCTTGAGAGCTGACTTGCTACGGCGACCCATGGTGGCGGCTCTATACACCGGGTTAGGGGCCTGTAACCAGTACCCCTGGCCGTCGTATACCCGTGGACGGTCAAGTGGCCGATCTTAGGGACCTCATGCAGCGGTACCAAGCAGGTGACGCGGACGCGTTTCGGCAGCTCTACGCCCTCGTAGCGCCGAAGATGCTCGGTTACCTGGGGAAACTGACCAAGAGCCGAGCCTCCGCCGATGACCTCCTCCAGCACACCTTTCTCAAGATCCACCGCGCCCGAGGGGCGTACGTGGCAGGTGCGGACCCCCTCCCCTGGTTCTATTCGATCGCGCATCGCACGTTCCTCGACGAGGCCCGCAAGAACCAGCGCGCCATCGTCCGGACGGCCGGCGACGACGTCCCCGAGGTCCCGGCCGGGATCACTGGCGAATCTGCCGACCGCAGCGACGCCCCCCGGGCGGACCCGGAGCTCGCACGTGCCGCGCTCGACGCGCTTGGCGCCCTGCCCCCGCAACAGCGCGAGGCGGTCGTCTTGACCAAGCTCGAGGGTAAATCCGTCGCCGAGGCCGCCACGATCGCGGGCACCACCGTCGGAGCGATGAAGGTGCGCGCGCATCGCGGCTACGAGGCGCTCCGCAAGCTCCTGACCGGCGCCAAGAAGGAGAGTGCGGCGTGAGCGCCGAGCAATCTCTCGAGGCGCTCGCCGCGATGCCAGACCCGGTCGCGCCCCCGATCAGCGCGCTGCTCGAGGCCGAGCTCGGTTCGCTCGCGCCCGTCGCGGCCCGCCGGCCCCTCCGGCAACTCGGGATGTTCGTCGTCGCATCGCTGGTCTACGCGGGCCTGCTGCTCGGCTTTCTCTCGCTGCGCGCCGATCTCGGCGAATTGCCGCGGATGTGGCTGATGGGCGCCGGCTCGGCCTGGTTCCTCGGTTTCGGGCTCGCCACCTATTTCGCGCTCGTGCCGAGAGCCGGTGCAATGACGCCTCGCTGGCGGGCCGCGATCGTCACCACCGCGATCACCTCCATCGCGTTCGTAGTGCTCGGGCTCGGCGTCCATCCCGACGGCGCGCACAGCCTGCACTACGGCATGCCGCACCTCCTGCGCGGTCATGGCTGTTTGTGGATCGGCCTCGCGACCTCGCTCGTACCGGTCGTGCTCGGCGCGATCTTTCTGCGCGGTGCGGTGCCGGTGTTCTCGCGCTGGGTCGCGGCGGCGATCGGCGCGGCGGGTGGGTGTCTCGGCGGCTTGTTGCTCCACATGCACTGCCGGATCGCGGATGGCCCGCACATAGGCTTCATCCATGGCGGTGTCGTGATCGTCGCGGCGGGCCTGTCGGCGCTGCTCGTACCGCGCGCGATCGATCGTCCGTACCGCGGCTAGTGTTACGCTCTCGGGCTGTGACGACCGGTCTCGTTCTGTCATGCGAGCACGCCTCGTGGACGCTGCCCCTCGATGTCGACCTCGGCGTCACCACCGAGGTGCTCCAATCGCAGGCCGGCTGGGACCACGGGGCGTACGACATCATCGCGAAGGTCTCGGAGCACACCGGCATCGCCGTGCACACCGGCTCGTTCACGCGGATGTTCGTCGATCTCAACCGGGGGCCCGATCATCCGGATGTCTGCCCGGCGGTCTGCTACGGCGCACCCGTGCCGGGCAATGCGCACCTCTCGCCCGGTGATCGCGCGGCACGGCTCGAGGCCTTTCACGCGCCGTACTGGAATGCGGTCCGCCGGGACGTCGCCGCACGCCTCGTCACGCATGGCGAGGTGCTCCACTTCTCGTCGCACACGTTCGCTCCGGCGCTCGATCCGGTGAATCGCACGTTCGAGGTCGGGGTGCTCTACGATCCGGCGCATCCATTCGAGGCGCAGCTCGCCGAGCGCTTGATGTTCCAGCTGCGGAGTGCCGGCGTCGACGTGCGCGCGAATCAGCCGTACACCGGTGTCGGTGCCGCGATCTGCACGGCGCTCCGGATCGAGAATGCGGGTAAGAGCTACGCGGGGATTCAACTCGAGACTTCGCATCGCGTCACGCACACGCCGGGCGGCTGCGAGCGAATCGCGGACGCCGTGATCCCGTTCCTCGAATCGCTGTAAGCTGCGAGCTGCATGGCCAGCCCCGACAACTCGGTGCCGCCGCGTCCCTCGAACGTCCCCGCCGACGCGCGTTGGGATCCGAAGGAACCAGGCTTCGAGTGGGTGCATGGCGAGCTCGATGCCGATCACCAGCGTCACGGCGGCTTTCGCAGCTGGACCCGCGCAGGCGTCCTGCATGGCGAATCGCACTACGACCACGGCCGCGTCCACGGCAAGAACATCAACTTCCACCCCGACGGCACGGTCGCCTCGGAGGCCGACTGGATCGGCGGCGTGATCATGGACAGCGTGTTTCACAGGAGCGCGCAGCCGACGACCGAGCCGTTCGCGCAGGCGCATCCGGACGTGTGGTCGGTGCGCTACTACACGCGCGACGGCAAGACCAACTACACGATCCGGTACTTCGCGCGCGATGCGACCGAGTGCGGGCCGGATGGTCAGCCGCTGCCGCCCCGCCCTGCCTCGGTGAGCCTCGACGCGCGCTGGTTTCCAGATATCGAGCGCTGGGTCGATGGTGAGATCATGCGCGGCACGAACGTCCAGATCGGCCGGTGGCGGTGGTGGACGAGGGAGGGTGTGCTCCGTCACGAGGAGCTGCGCGATGGCGCCGGCGAGGCGCGCGCGATCGCGAAGTTCCGCGCCGATGGCAGCGTCGAAAAGCGGACGTCGAAAGACGACCAGGGTGGCGAGCAACGCGAGCTCTTCGGCGAGACCGGCAAGCTCTCGCTCCGCATGCGCACCGATGCGCAGCAGCGCCAGACGTACACCGGCGTGTGGCTGCCCGATGGCACGCTCGTCGAGGAGACCATCCGTGTCTACGGCGCCGAGGCGTTGCAGAGCGTCGTCGAAAAGGCGCAGGGCGGCGTGCGCAGGTTCGAGGCCAAGCGCGAAGGCCAGGCGCTCGCGTGTGTGTTGTATCAGGCCGACGGCAAGACGCTCGCCGCGACCGGCTCGATCGAGGGCACGCTGCTCGGGACGTGGCGGATCTTCGACGACCGCGGCACGGTGCGCCGCGAAGTCGATACGACGACGATGGCGATCAGCCACGACGTGACCGGGCGTGGCCTCGCTGCCGCACTCGGCGCCGCGCTCTATCGCAACGACGAACAGAGCTTCGGCACACCGCCGCAACTCGAAGGTATCGATCGCGAGCCGTGGGCCGAGGCCCCGGGCGCGCCCGCCGCTGAGGTCGCGCGCGTTCCTCGCCTGGTGCGCGGCCTCGTCGCCGAGGATCCACTCGTCCGCGAGTACGCGCTGCGCGCGATTCGCACCGACGTACTCGCGGAAGGCGCGGTGTCTTTTGTCTCCGCACGGGTCGTACCGTACCTCGCGAAGCTGCTCGCGCATCCGCAGCTCGAGCGCACGCACGTGCTCGGCCTGCTCTACGACCTCGCCCTCGCCTCGCTCTCGGAGGCCGTCGGCGCGCGCGGACAGGGCGCACCGGCCGGCGATACGAACGCCGTGCGTGCGACCGCCGATGCGCTCGATGACTCGTGGCCCGCGGTGTTCTCGCAGTTCGCGACGTGCACGCTCGAGGACCGTCGCCGGATCTTCGAGCTCGCGAAGCTCGCGCCGGCCGCGAAGCCCGCGATCCTGGAGATCGCGCGCAAGGACAGCGACGCGACGCTCCGCGCGCTCGCCACGCGCTGCTTCGTCGAGCTCCCCACCTTCACCGTGGTCGATGCTGCGCCGCTCCTGGCCGACAAAGACGCGCTCGTGCGGGCGACCACCTCGATCGCGATCGGGCTGCACCGCGGTCCCGATGCGCCCCGCGAAGCGGTGCACGGCCTCGACGATGCGCTCCGCAACTGGCGCGAGTACGCCAAGCGGTACGCCGAGCTGCCGTTCGCGGAGAGCCACGTGCTCGCCCAGATCGCGCTCGCGGCCGGCGCGATCCGCACGCCCGATGCGCGCTCGCTCGCCCACCAGCTGTGCGCGCTGATCGACGAGGTCGATGGGCGCTCCGCGATCGCGTTCGCGCGCGGGCTGCTCGCGCTCGCTTTCGGCCCTGCCGGCGGCACGTATGACCGACCGTACGCGAAGCGGTTCCTCGAGATCCTCGAGGTCCTCGCGCGCAGCAAGGCATTCTGGAGCCAGGAAGCCGCGGCGTGTGACGTGCTCGAGAGCTGGCGACTGCCACCGAACCGGATCGCTTTGCTCACGCTCGCGACCGAGCTCCACGGCACCAGCGATCCAGAGGCCGCGATGCACGCGAAGCTAACTCGCTAGTCGTCGCGCTCGAGCTCTTCGACGAGGATGGTCAGCGTTTCGCGCATCGCATCGACGTGAGCATCAGACGTGCGGCCCATCGCGCGACGGACCGCGGCTTCGACCGTGCCCTTCTGGAGCTTGTCGATCTTCTTGCCCGCGGGCGTGAGCGTGAACCGCGCACGACGACGATCCTCGGCATCGGCCTCGCGCAGGATCATGCTGCGCTCTTGAAGGCGCGCGAGCACGCCGGTCAACGTCGAGGGATGCTTGCCGAGCGTGTTCGCGATCTGGCTCGCGGTCTGGTTTGGCTTCTGGCCGATGATCCGGATCACGAGCCGTTGCGGGCCGGTCACGCCGATCGCTTTGACCATGCGCTTGGAGCGAACATCGAGAGCGTGGACCAGCTCCCACATCCGCTGCATGAATTGCAGCGTCTCTCCGCTCGGCTCGGTTCGCTCGGTCTGCGTGGTCGTCATCGGAACGGAAGCGGACACTAGGACGTCAAACGATTCGGCGTCAACCACGGACATCACCAAGAACCGCGAACCTCGATCGCGGACATCACCAGGCGTCGTCGGAGAGCTCCATGAGAGCCAGGTCACTCTGCTCGATCAACTGACGTGAGAGCGTGAGCTGCGGCAGCACCTGCTGGGCGTAGAACCGCGAGCTCGCGAGCTTGCCCTCGTAGAAGGCCTTGTCGTCGCCGACCGCGGTCGCGAGCTTGTCGTTCGCGACCTGCGCCGCGACCGCGAGCCGCCAACCGATCACGAGCTCGGCGAGCGAGAACAGGATCCGGTTCCCGTGCAGGCCGACGTGATAGACGCTCTCGCCGAGCTTGCCGAGCATCGCGGCCATGATGCCCTGGACATCGCCGAGCGCCTTCGCGAGCGCCGCTTTCTCGATGGTGAGTGCGGCTGGCAGCGCCTCGGCCGTGGCCTTGATCTGGCCGAGCAGGCCCTGCAGCGTCGCTCCTTGATCGCGCCCGATCTTGCGGAAGAACAGATCGAGGGCCTGGATCGCGGTCGTGCCCTCGTAGAGCGAATCGATCTTCTGATCGCGGATGTATTGCTCGATCGGATAGTCCTGGCAGTACCCCGATCCGCCGAAGCACTGGAGCGACAGCGACAGCAGCTCGTAGACCTTCTCCGAGCCGTAGCCCTTGATCAGCGGCAGCATGAAATCGTTGAGCCGATCGAGGTGCTTTGCGCCCTCGGTGCCGTGCCCACCCTGCTGGACGACCTGATCCTGGATGTGCGCGGTCCACAGCGCGACGGCGCGCAGGCCCTCGGCGAAGGACTTTTGCAGCATCAACATCCGACGGACATCGGGGTGCCGGAGGATCTCGACGCGAGGTGCGGCCTTGTCGGTCTGCTTCGCGAGATCCGGGCCCTGCTTGCGCACGCGCGTGTACTCGAGCGCGTTGAGGTACGCCGTCGACAGCGTCGCCATCGACTTGGTGCCGACGCCCATCCGCGCGTACTCGATGACGTGAAACATCTGCGCGATGCCGTCGTGCACGCCTCCGAGGAGCAGCGCGCGGCACGGCGCGCCGTCTCCGAGCGTGAGCTCGCAGGTCGCCGAGCCGCGGATCCCCATCTTGTGCTCGACCTTGGTCACGACCGCGCCGTTGCGCGCGCCGAGCGAGCCGTCCTCCTCGACCCAGAACTTCGGCACGATGAAGCACGAGAGCCCCTTGGTGCCAGGCCCCTTGCCCTCGGGCCGCGCGAGCACGATGTGGACGATGTTCTCGGTGCCGTCGAAGTCGCCATTCGTGATGAACCGCTTCACGCCTTCGAGGAGGTACTCGTCGTCCTTGACGTGGGTCGCTTTCGTGGTGCCCGCACCGACGTCCGAGCCCGCGCCTGGCTCGGTCAGCACCATCGTGCCGCCCCAGTGCTTGTCGACCATGTTCTGGACGTAGCGCTGCTTCTGCGCCTCCGTGCCGAGCGCATCGACGATCGTGGTCATGAAGCAACCGAGCACGTAGAAACAGATCGCCGGGTTCGAGCCCGCCATCATCTCGAACGCGGCCCAGCGGATCGTCGGCGGTGCGCCGAACCCACCGAGGCGCTCGGGCAGCTCGAACGCGTTCCAGCCGCCGTCGTAGTACGCCGCGAGCGCTTCCTTGAAGCCCTTCGGCAGCGTGACGTTACCCTTGCCATCGAAGTGCGCACCGCCCTCGAGGTCAGCCGATGCGAACGTCGGCGTCCACTTTGCCTGCAACACCTCGAGGAAGCCCTCGAGCGATTGCCGCGCGGTCGCTTCGTCCATCGCCTCGAACGGCGCCTTGCCGAGCACGCTCGACTGAATGCCGAGCACCTCGAACAAGTTGAAGAACACGTCGCGAAGGTTCGGCTTGTAATGCTGGACGGTCGTCATGACCGGCGCAGTCTACTGCCGTTTTATGTCACATGCACAACGCGGTCGCGGTCGCGAATCCGAGGTTCAACTGCCGCGTCAACGTGGCGCCGAGCGGCGGAATCACGATCGAATCGTTATTGCTCCAGCACACCCCGGAGGCACCCGAGACACCCTGCTTGCCGGCGATGTGGATCGTGTAGCTGTCCGCCTTCACGCCGGTCGCGGTGAGCGTCGAGTCCTTCTCGATGCACGTGGTCACGACCGGCGTCGTGCAGTTGATCGTGTACGTGCCCGAGGCGGCGGTCGGGGTGAGCGTGCTCGCGCTGATCGTGAGGGTGATCGGCTCGCACGACAGATCACTGTTGTGCGTGAGCGTGATGGTCTCGGCCGTGATCGCGCCGTTCGCGGGTGTGGCGGTGCCGCAGTTCGTGGTGCGACCGGTCGACAACGACAGGGCGACACCGCCCGTGGCATCGAGTTGGAATGCGAGCGACGCGAGCCGCGTGTTCTGGCTCGAGGCGATCGTGATGTTGTGCTGACCGGGTGGCGACGAAAGCACTCCGCTCGCGGCCGCGAGCTGAAAATCGAAGTCATACACGCCGGGGATCAGGCCCTGGCTCATGCCCATCAAGGTCGAGCACACGAACACCTGGGTCAGGCCGCCTTCCACCCCCAGGTTGTGCGCGAGGACGGTCACGGACTGTGCGCCGACCTGATCGCACGTGATGGTGTTGTTGCTGAGATCGGTCAGCGCCCAGTCGAGCGTGAACGTCCCGGTCGGCGGCGGCGCGTCGATTTCGCGCGCATCCGGAAACCCGCCACCACTGCCACAGGCTGCCAGGACGCAAAAACTAAGCGCGCGCATAATTGCCCCCATTGTAACGCGGCGCGCAGCGCGTGTCTCAGGCCGCGAGTACAGCGCGCATGCCGAGCGGGTGCTCCATCTCGACGAAATGGCAGGCTTGCTTGATGGGCCGGTGCGTGTAAGGCGCCGTCCGGACCTCGCGATACCCGAGCGAGCGGTACCAGCGACCCAGCTCCTCGCGGAGGTTCACGATCTTCATGGTCATCGCCGTGCAGCCCGCCGCCTCCGCCACGGCCTCGGCAATCCGCACGAGCCGCGTGCCGAGCCCGTGACCGCGGAGCTCGGAGTGGACCGCGAGCATGCCGAAATATGCCTTCGAGCTCTCGATCGTGACGTAGACCGTAGCGCCGACGCGCTCGTGATGGTCGAGCACGAGGAACGTGCCGTTCGTCATCAGCTGCTCGATCTCGGCAGGGTTCGTCCGGTCACCATCCACGAAGAAGTGTTCGACCGCGTAGGCCTGGTTGACGAGCGCCGCGAGGGCCGCGGCATCGGCAACGGTGGCTCTACGAACACTGGCTGAGAGAGCGAGGGCAGGCACGTACGATCCAGTATCAGAAGCGTCCGACACTCGCGGCAACTTCTACGCGCAGGGGGATCGCTCGTGATCGCGTTGCGCCGCATCGCGTCGTGTTTCCGTTGTGTGTCATTCAGCCTTCTGATTCGTGAGCGGCAGGAAAATTCTACGAGACACGAGGCGAGCTGGCTTACGGACTTACGAACGCGTGTGGAACGAGCGGAATACCCGTTGTGAACCGAGAGTTGTAGTGACAGTGTCGACGCGGGTGTGAGGAGAGAAATCATGTGGAGCTTGGCTGATCGAATGGTGAAAGCAGTCTCGGATGTCACGGTCGGAACCGTCATCGTGCTGCTCCACGTAGCGCTCGCCGATCGCAACGCACGTCGACATCCGCGCGTGGGCGTGGGCGTGGGCGCGGACATCGGCGTGATCGGCACGCGCATCTCGAACTAAGATTGGTCCGGAGGTGGCGCCGCGAAGCGCGCCTCGAACTCGTGCTCGCGCTCCTCGCCGGGCGCGAGCAAGTACCACTTGTCACCTTCGGGCGAGACCGTCCACGCCGCGAACGCGCCCTTCCAGGCCTTCGCGAGGACGCCCGGCCGAACCGTACCGCGCAGCGCATCGATCTCGCCGACGGCGCGATCGTTCAACGCGGGCGCGACCTCGGGATTCGGCACCACGCGCGCGGCGCGCTGCGGCGGCAAGGCTGGCATCTCGGTCTCGCTCACCCACTCGAGGTCGAACGCGATCGGCACCATGCGTTCGGTCGCGCGCTGTTGATACGAGGCGCCGAGCAGCACCTCGCTGCGCTGGTGGAGCTCTTCGACCGGTAGCTCGCGCCAGCTCTCGGGCACGACCGTGTAACTCGTACGCGCGTGGAGCGGCGCCGCGCGATTGCCTGCGACGTTCGCGTCGACCTCGATGTGCCAGATCCGGATCAGATGCGACTTCATACGACGTCCTCGTCGGGATCGACGACGTAGCCCAGCAGGTGCGCGACCGGTGGATGGATCGCGGTCGAGCCGAACGGCAACAGCTCGCCGAGCTCGTCGACATGCGTGATCTGATCGAGCGTGAGAGGCTTGCAGATGATGCCCATGCCTTCCGCGCTCTCCGCGATCAGGGCCACCACGGTCGGATCGAGCACCGTCTCGACCACGGCCTCTGGAGCTACCTTCGCGAGGAACAACTTGTCGACGATCACAGGATCGTACTTCTGGATCGCGCGATGGATCTTGATGCCCTCGGCGCTCGGATTGATCTCCGGCGACAGGGTCAGCTTGTACGCATCGGCATCGCCGGAAAATACGACGACGAATGCCGGCTGATGCGCGATCGTGTTGGAGAGTGCCGTGAATTGTGCGCCGAGATCCTTCGCGGCACCCGCGAGCTTTTCGATGATGAAGTACGGCTTCGCGGCGACGAGCACCTCGTCTCGCTTGACCGCACCGCGCACGATACGATGCCTCGCACCGAGCGCGAGCGCGGGCTCGTCGAGATTGACCAGACACGCGAGGCCGTAGTTCGCCGAGCTGTACGACAAGAGCGACGCCTTGGCGTCGAGCTGATCGCGATACGCGAGCATGCCCTCGTAGCGCGCGTGGCCGTCGAGTACGTGGAGCTTTTTTGGTGCGAACAGCGGCCGCAACTTGCCGATGACCTCCGCACTCTGGACCCGCCACAACTTGTGGTTCGTGCCATCGAGTGTCGTGACGTCGACGAGTGGCCGCTCGGCCTCGAACTTCTTGAACAAGCGGTCGACCTCGTTCGCGCCGTCGCGATAGCCGACCAGCACGGCATCGGTGTGGATCGTCGCCGCCGCGACCCCTGCGACCGCCTTGGCGCGCGCCTTCGCATCGGTCGCCTCGTGCGGTCGGATCAAGCCCTCACTCCATGGCGTCAGCGCGACCGCGGCGAACCACGATTTGCGCACGAGCGTACGTGTGCCCGCGGTGAACGCTTGGTGATAGCGATACACCGAGCGGCTCGGATCGCGCACGAGCTCGCCGCGCGCGACGCGGCCACGTGGATCCGTGATCGCCAGCGCGGCAACCTTGGCGAGCTCGACCTTCGACGTGTCCCAGAGGAGACCCCGGAACCCTGCGATCTGCGGCATTGAACGAAGTTATCAGCGCCGCGCGCCGATGTCGCGTCGAGCCTGCTTGCCTGCGAGCTCGATCGCATCGACGACCGCATACGCACGCTCGCGCGCCTGCGTGACGCTGATGCCGAGGGCGGTCACCCCGAGTACGCGACCGCCCGCACTGACCAGCACGCCCCCCTCGGTCTTGGTCCCCGCGTGAAACACCTCGACGTCGGCGGGGACGGTCGGGATCCCGATCGCATCGCCGGTCCGCGGCGTAGCCGGATAGCCTGCAGCGGCGATCACCACACACACCGCGACGCGCGCATCCCACGCGAGCGCGCCGTGCAGGAGCTCGCCGCGCGCCGCGCTCAGCAGGACCTCTCCGAGGTCACCGAGGGTGCGCGCCATGATCGGCTGGGTCTCCGGGTCGCCGAACCGGCAGTTGTACTCGAGCAGCCACGGCGTGCCCTGCGCATCGACCATCACGCCCGCGTAGAGCACACCGCGGTAGTCGATGCCGTCGGCCACGAGCCCGCGCACCGTCGGTTCGAGGATCTCGCGGGTCACGCGCGCGAGCACGGCATCGCTCGTCCATGCCGGCGACACGGTGCCCATGCCGCCGGTATTCGGGCCGCGATCGCCATCGAAGATCGTCTTGTGATCCTCGACCGGCGGCAGCACTTCGAGCCGCTTACCGTCGGTCAGCGCGAGGACCGAGACCTCGCGGCCCGTGATCTTCTGTTCGATCACGAGCGTCGCGCCCGCAGCGCCGAACCGGCCATCGAGCATCTCGCGCGCCGCGGCCTTCGCCTCGGCCGCATCCGCCGCGACGACGACGCCCTTGCCGGCGGCGAGGCCATCGGCCTTGACCACACACCCGCCGCCCTGCGGTCGGGTCAGGGCCTCGATCGCGGCGTCGGCTTCGGCGACGGACGTCGCGATGAAGAACTTCGCGGTCGGAATCTGATGACGTGCGAAGAACTGCTTCGAGAAGGCCTTGGAACCCTCGAGCTGGGCACCCGCGGCACCGGTGCCGAACGTCGCGATGTTCACGGCGCGTAGCTTGTCGGCGAGCCCCGCGACGAGCGGTGCCTCCGGCCCGACGACGACGAGGTCGACCGCGAGCTCCAGCGCGAGCCTGACGAGCCCTTCGATCGCATCGACGGCGACCGCATGACACACCGCGAGCGCCTGGATTCCTGGATTACCGGGGGCCGCATGGAGCGTGTGGCCCGACTTCGCGAGTTGCCACACCAACGCGTGCTCTCTCCCGCCGCTACCGATGACGAGGATCTTCACGGCGCGAACTTAGCTCGTTTCGAGGTTCCGGTAGAAGACGAGCTTGTTACCGGCACCATCGTGGAGGGGCTTCGTCGAAGGACCTCAGGATCGGAATGACGGGATCCATCGCTAGTGCCTGAAGTGGCGCATCCCGGTGAACAGCATCGCGAGATCCGATTCGTCGGCCGCGGCGATGACTTCTTCATCGCGCACCGAGCCGCCGGGTTGCACCACCGCGCGTGCGCCCGCGGCCGCGAGCACCTCGACACCGTCGCGGAACGGGAAGAATGCATCGGACGCGACGACCGAGCCCTGCAGCTTGTCGCCCGCCTTGCGCTCGCTGATCCGCACCGAGTCGACGCGGCTCATCTGGCCCGCACCGATGCCCACGGTGACGCC
>JANXOP010000200.1 GCA_025357755.1 Kofleriaceae bacterium
GACCAGCGCTCGATCCCCGAAGGCACGCGCCTCGCCGACGAGGGCTACGCGTCGCTCAACTCGTCGCGCACGGCCGAGATCGATAAGATCACGCGAGAGCAGCAGATCAGCGACGCGGTGAACGCATTCATCACCGCCCTCGCGGCCGATCCGTACAACGTCAAGGCGACCTACGGGCTCGCCGCCGCGTACGCGCGCATCGGGCGCAAGCAGTGCTCGATCAATTTGCTCACCCGGATCCTCCAGATGCGGCCGCACTACTCCAAGCACGCCGAGGTCGAGACCCATATCGATCACTTGCTCGGTCGCAAGCAGTCCCTCGATCCCGACTTCTCGGACATGCGCCGCGACGAACGCTTCCGCTCGCTGATCTCGAAGATGTGCGAAGGCACGAACGATGCGAACTGCGTGTACGGTGGCCAAAAAGAAGGCCGCGAGCGCTGATCGGGACACGGCTGCGGTCACGACACCGCGCCCTGTGAGCCCGTTTCGCTTTACCCGCGGTTAGGGGGGCGGTATGAACGCGGGGTCATGCGTTCCACCCTCTCGAGCCTCCTCGCGATCGTGCTGTTGCCGGGCCTTGCCCTCGCCGGCCCCAAGGACAAGAAGCCCGCGGCGGGCGCTCACCCGATGAACGAGACCGCGAACGCCTCGATGGGCCCGACCGGCAAAGCGAGCGTGTGCGGCGTGAAGGTGTTCCCGCTCGCCGTCGGCAACGAGTGGACGTACGTGATGGTGCCTTCGCCGCTGCCGCCCGATGACCAGCTCAAGCGCATCTCGCCGACCGAGCCGAACCAGATCGTCGTCAAGGTCACCGCGATCGATGCCGGCGCCAAGGGCGGCGACACGGTCGTCAAGCTCGACGAGAAGATCACGATCGATCTCACCAAGGATCCGAAGAAGCCGGTCCTCGACGAGAAGACGATCCACACGACGATCACCTGCAACGCGAAGAAGTTCGAGATCTCGCCCGATAGCTTCTTCTTTGCCGGCGAGCCCGGTGGCTACATCAACCTCACGCTCGATTCGATCGAGCGGCCCAAGGGCACGAGCTGGCAGCTCACGAACGGCGCGATCGGCGAGGCCCAGTGGCGCGAGGATCTCGTCGCGAAGTGGACGCGCCACGCAACCGAAGGCTCGGAGGCCAAGCTCGGCAGTGGCAAGCTCGAGCTCGAGCGCCAGTTCACGCCGCAGCCGCAAGAAGGCGTCTCGACGAAGGCCGGCGCGTATGTCGCCGAGAAGCTCGGCCTCATCACCACCGGTCGTGTGACGCTCGACGGCGCAGCGCCCGACGCCAAGCCGATGGAGCTGCCGGCGAACTGGGTCGCCCAGATCTGGATCGCACCGGGCGCCGGTGTCGTGCAGACGCTGAACCCGTACATGCACATGTATCAGCTGCAGAGCGCCACGCTGAAGTGAGCCTCACGCGGGCGCGCTGGCGCGTCACCAAGCCACTGCGTGATCGGATCGCGGAGGGCCATCCGTGGATCTACGATCGCGCCCTCGAGTCGCCGCGTGGCCTGAACGCTGGCGATGTCGTCACGCTGATCGACGAGCGCGGTCCCTTGGCGACCGCACTCGCCGATCCTGAATCGCCGATCCGCGCGCGCGTGCTCGATCGCGATCCCGATGCGATCTGCGACGGTGCGTGGGCACGCGATCGCGCCGAGCGCGCCGCGTCGTGGCGCGTGCGCGATCCGCTGCTCGTGGGGTGCACCGGGCGCCGCCTGATCCACGGCGAGGCCGATGGCTGTCCCGGGCTCGTGATCGATCAGTACGCGGACACCGCGGTCGTCGTATACGACGGTCCCGCAGCGACCACGTTCTGGCATGCGCGGCTCGCTGACGTGCTGAAGGGGCTCGAGCGCGCAGGCGTGGTGCTCGCGGACGTGTGGTTACGCGGCGATCGCAAGCTGCGCGCCGGCGGTGAAGCGGTGCGCGGTAATCCACCGGCCGAGATCGTGATCGCCGAAGACGACGCGCGGTTCGCGGTCGACGTGCGCCACGGTCAGAAGACCGGCTTCTTCCTCGATCAACGCGACAACCGGCGCAGCATCCGCCGCCACGCGGCCGGCCTCTCGGTGCTCAACGTGTTTTGCTACACGGGCGGGTTCTCGCTGCACGCCGCGATCGGTGGCGCCACGCGCGTGACCTCGATCGATCTCGCCGCGCCCGCGATCGCCGCGATCGAGCGCAACTTGATCCTGTCCAAGCTCGCGGTCGAGGCACACGAGCGGATCGCGATCGATGCCTTCGAGTTCTTCGATCAGGCGATCGCGCAGCGCCGTAAATGGGACCTCGTGATCGTCGATCCGCCGAGCTTTGCGCCTAGTGAGAAGGCGCGGCCCGCGGCGCTCAAGGCCTACCGCCGGCTGGTCGACGCGGCGCTCGAGGTCACCGAACCGGGCGGCTACTTCGCCCTCGCCTCGTGCT
The DNA here is from genome assembly GCA_025357755.1 of Kofleriaceae bacterium. Taxonomy (GTDB): domain Bacteria; phylum Myxococcota_A; class Polyangia; order Haliangiales; family Haliangiaceae; genus JABFXX01. The sequence goes on from JANXOP010000200.1 coordinate 2,434, forward strand.
CGAGCCACATCACGGAGGCCGATCTCCTGACAATCGCGGCCCGACCACTCCTGCGGCTCCGGTTGCTCGCCGGTGCAGCGAGCGATCATCCGGTACTCCCGGCCTTTTCCGAAGGCGCGTACCTGAAGTTCCTGTTATTCGATGTCGGGTGACGGCGCCCACGATTTCCGGGCGAAAACCAACACTTGACCGATGAACGGGGCGCAGTTACACAGGCGCCTTATTCATGCGCACGACCCGTTGGCTTCACTTATCTTTCACCGTCTCGCTCGCAGTTTCACTCGTTGCCGCCTGCGGCGGAACCGACAACAACAACGCGAACAAGACACAGTGTAACGACGGCATCGACAACGATGGCGATGGCCTGATCGACTTCCCCGACGATCCGGGCTGCACCAGTGAGACCGACACGACCGAAAACAGTCTGCCCTCGCCGCAGTGCTCGGACGGTCGCGACAACGACAACGACGGCAAGATCGACTTCCCGAACGACCCGGGCTGCACGGCGGCGAACCAAGATAGCGAGACCGACGATTGCCCGAGTGGGCCGCACTGTCCGCAGTGCTCGAACGGTAAGGACGACGACAATAACGGCGTCACCGACTATCCGAATGATCCGGGCTGCACCTCGGCCGCCGACCCGGTCGAGGTCACCGACAATCCGGCCGCCTGCGGCGCGAACGTCGTGATCCAGCCGCTCCCGGCCAATGGGCAAGTCACCGGCATGCTCGATGCCGGTAGCCCGTCTGGCTTGTTCTCGCCCACCTGTGGTGGCGGCGGTGCCGAGAACGTCTACGAGATCATCGTCCAGAGTCCGAAGGTCATCGTGGCGAGCACGGATGTCAGCGGGACGACGGTCGATACCGTCCTCTACCTGCGCCCCAGCGACTGTACGAACAACTCGACCGAGCTCACGTGCAACGACGACGCGGTCGGCGGCAGCATCGCCGGCGCGTCGACCTTGACCTACTCGGTCGCGACGCCAGGCGTCTACTACCTCGTCGTCGATGCACACGATAGCGGCGCGAGCGGCACGTACAAGTTGCAAGTCGACCTCCTCGCCGGTGAAGGCGAGCTCTGCGATCCAGCCGTGACCAGCTGTGGCCCGGGCCTCGTTTGCCGCATTCCGCTCGGTGGCACGATGAATGTCTGTTCGCAGCCGATGTGCAACGACGGCGTTGACGACGACGGCGACGGCAAGAACGATTACCCGAACGATCCGGGCTGCACCTCGCCGGACGATAACGACGAGACCGATACCTGCCCCGGCGCCGGTTGTCCGCAGTGCGCCGACGGCATCGACAACGATGGCGATGGTCAGACCGACTACCCGAACGACCTGAACTGCACCTCGGCGTCTGGCACGTCGGAGTCATGTCTAGATACCGATGCGGTCATGGACATCACAGCGGTCACGACGTCTGGCACCACCGTGGGTCTTCACAACGACACGCACCAAGCATGCGGGTCGACGACCACGACCACGGCGCCGGACAAGACCTATCGCCTGCGGCTGACGCAAAAGCTCGATTCGCTCGCGATCACGACGTCGGCCAGCAGCTTCAGTGATGTTGCCGCGGTGTACGGCCCGAGCTGTGGAGGAACGGCTCTCTCTTGCCAGAGCTTCGATGGCCCGATCGCACTGGCGAACATCAACGCAGGCGACCTCTTCCTTGTCATCGATGGCTACTCGAGCGGAAGCGGCACGTTCACCATCACGACGCACGGTGTGATCAAGAACGGCGAGTCGTGCGAAGGCGCGCTCGTCACGAGCGGTGTGCTTGCGTGCTCCGCGACCGCGGCCTGCGCAGGCACTGCGGGCGCCAAGACGTGTGTCCCCGCGCAATGCAGCGACGGCATCGACAACGACAACGACGGAAAGACCGACTACCCGTTCGATCCGGGCTGCGCGAGCCCCGCTGACAATGACGAAGCGAACCCGACCACCCTCCCCGTCTGCGGCAACGCCCTAGACGACGACTCGGATGGATTGACCGACTTCCCGGCCGACTTTGGCTGCTCGTCGGCGGCCGGCACGAGCGAAGTCTTCTGTTCGACCGAGCACGATGCGGCGGTCCTGATCACGGGCAACGTCACGACGGGCACGACGGTCGGCAAGACTAACGACGAGACCCCGACGTGCACGACGAGCTCGACGGCCGTCGATGTCGCGCTCGGCCTGTACCTACCGGTTCCGGTCAAAGCGCTGCAGGTCGACACGATCGGGTCGGCGTTCGACACGGTCCTCTCGGTGGCAGCGACCTCGTGTGTTTCCACGACGGTGCTTGGATGCAACGACGACGGCGGAAGCAGCACCACTCATACGTCGAAGCTCAACCTCACGAACGTTGGCGCCGGTAACTACGCGGTCCTCGTTGATGGTTACATGGCGCTCAGTGGAGCGTTCACTCTCAACGTCAACGGAACGGTCGCGGCGGGTGTCGCGTGTACGGCCACTGCATTCACCGGCGCGAACGCGTACCTCAAGTGCGAAACGGGCCTCACCTGCACCGCTGGCAAGTGTCAGTAATCATCGTGGCGAGCGATCGACGCTGTTAGCCGCATCACGTCGGCCTTCATGAGATCGATCAGGTTCGTGCCGCCCGCGACGACCTTGGTCGCAGCGCCCTGCATGCGATCGACCGCATCGACGACGGTCGACGCGCGCGCGTACTCGAACGCCTCATCGTCCGGATCTCAGCTCGAGCGTCCGGCGCACCGCATCGACGATATTCGGATACGCACCGCACCGGCACAGGTTGCCGCTCATCTGCTCGCGGATCTCGCCGTCGCTGCGTGACCTTCTGCGATCAAGCTGACAGCGGAGCACAGCTGGCCCGAGGTGCAGTAGCCGCACTGGAATGCATCGCAATCGATGAACGCTTGCTGGATCGGATGCAGCGCGCCTGGCGTGCCGAGCCCTTCGACGGTCGTGATCTCCTTGCCATCCTGCATCACGGCGAGCAGGAGACATGCGTTCGAGCGGATGCCATCGACGAGGACCGAGCACGCGCCGCACTGGCCGTGATGGCACCCTTTCTTCGTTCCGGTCAGTGCGAGCTTGTCGCGGAGCAGATCGAGCAGCGTGACCCGCGGCTCGAGAGAGTGGAGCACCATTGATCGTGATCGCGACGTCGTGCGCAGCCATCACTACTGTTTGAAAATCGCGCGGCAGCGGACAAGTGTGCGGTCACACGGAATCAGCGAGCGATTTCGCACGAAACGAACGACCAACCCCGGCTCGCTCGCATCTATGGCTACACTTCTCGGGTGACGCCCGAACCAGAAACGATGCTCGTCGCGACGATCGCCCGTCACTTTCCGGAGGCCGAAGTCACCGACAACGTCGTCGACCTCGGCTTCGTCAAGTTGACGTGCAGACTTGGCTCGGTCGGCACCTTCAGCACGATGCAGCGAGCGCAGCTCCTCTTCGACATCGGTGGTGACGAGCTCGAGGTGACGACCCAGGTGTCGATGACCGGCTACGCGCCCACGCTCGCCGAAGCGATCGTCGCCGGTGCGTGCGGCTGGGCGTGCTCGTTCGGGCCGGTGCTTCGCGCCGCGCTCTCGGACGATATCGTCGAAGGCGTGCCGAGCTTCGTGGTGGTCCAGCGCGGCGTGCCCTATCGAGTGTTCGTCGATGCCTTCGATCACGTGCTCCACTTCGCGCCCACGGACTGCGAGGATCCGTCCGCGGCTCGCCAGCGCTTTGCTGCCTCTCCGTGGTTCGCGTTTCACGCGCTCGGCAGCGGCGAGATCCAGCTCGCGCCCGATCGCCCGCAGCTGCTCAGTGTCTACGTTGGGGAGCTTCCGGACCAGCGGATCACCGAGGTCAAGCTCGACGGTGTCGTGCAGGCCGGTCTCGAGGGTCACATCGCGGCGGCGCCACGCGCGCCCGCCCGGCAGCTGGTCTCGCTGCGCGAGCTCGCGATCATCGTGCCCGATTGAAGCGCGAACTGAACGCTACGGAGTCCAGTTGCGAATCGAGTGCTTCACATCGATCGCGCTGCGAAATCCAACACTCGGTTGATCGGGCGCCGTCGCGCCGTCGAGCGCCGCGTAGAACGAGCGCGCCACGCCGCCTGCAGCATGGATGTCGAATTGGTGTAGCCGAAGATCGAGCGCGAGCTCGCCGCCGCCGGTCGATGCGGCCGAGCCCGGATCCGACTTCGAGGTCCACCAGTGCGTGCGCGCGAGGAAGGCACTCGCGGTCAGCTTCGCGTGCGCCGCGATCGGAAACGCCGCGGTCAGCGACGCGCGGTCTTCGATCGACATGTCACCATCGAGCGAGACGAAGCCGGTGCGCTTCGCGCGGAGATCGAGCTCGACCGGCCCTGCCATCGTCGCGAGGCGCGCATCGTACGAACCGACCTGGATGACCGGCAGATCCTCGGTCTGGACCGTCGAGACCACGTTGCCGTGGCCATCCTCGGTCGAGAGCTTCGCGGTATCGGTGATCGCACCGAACCCGATGTCGGCCCACGCGCCCCCGAGATCGAGCCCGGTCCACCGCACCACCGAGATGTTCGAGACCACCGCCTGGGTCCCTCCGCTCACCCCCGTGTTCTCGATGTCGACCACGTGCAGGCAGCGAGCACGTGCACCCGCGCGCAACCGGCACGCGTAGTACGCCTCCATGTTGAAGACGAACGTCGCGCGCTGGGCAGCGCCTTGATCCTCGAAGCCGCCTTCGATGTCGAAGTAGCCGATGCCGATGACCCGGTCGCCGTGATGCACCGCGAGCCCGAGCTCGAACCCGCCGGTCGCGCTCGCGTAGCCCGAGCGCCCTAGATCGCGCCGCGCATCGAGCCCGGGCCGCGTGCCAAATCCGAGGGTGCCGAAGGCGGCAAACACTGGCCGCTCGGGCACGCCGATGTACGCGCCGCCCAGCCTCGCGCCGAGCGCTCCTGATGCATTCAAGCCATCGCTGCCGCCACGGAGCTCCGTGCTCGAATCGGCGGCGAGCGTGGTGACCAGATCGTTCGTGTACTCGACATCGCTCGCCTGCGCGCTCGCCAAGACCGAGCTCGCAGCGGTCTTGCCGATCTGCTGCGCGCCCACGCCGACCGTCACGTCCGCGCGCTCCTCGGCCGCGACCACGTGATTATCCGCGCTGGCCACGCGAGCGACGACGAGCGAAGCGACAAGGGCGAAGCGCATCTCGCCACCATACGCACGCCCCAGCGAAGCGCGAGGCCGCGGTCGATCGCTGCCGGCCTCTGCCGCGGTTAGCGGCCGCTGGAGCGAACCGAGGGGCACTGATTCTCGGCACTGTTTCCCGAGCGCGGGCGCTGCCTCGTGGCATTCTCGCAACAGACCCGTGGGCGACGAAGCAGCCATCTGGGAGCGGTTGGTCACCGGCCAACCCTTGGCGGGCCTCGAGCCACCGATGATCGACGGACGGATCGATCTACGCGGGTTCGGCGTGCAGCAGCCGAGCGTCGCCGGCGAGGTCCGCAACGGGTTCGTGCGCCTCGAGGGCCTCACGCAGATCAAGGGTGTGGTCTGGCGCGACATCGACTTCTCCGACGCGGATCTGCGAGAGCTACGTCTCTTCGGCGTGACGATCGACAACTGCAGGTTCGATCGCGCCGACCTCTCGGGTACGCGGATGTGGAGTACGACGATCCTCCATTCGACGTTTCGCGGGGCGCGG
>JANXOP010000311.1 GCA_025357755.1 Kofleriaceae bacterium
TGCTCGCGGCACAGCTCGATCACCGAGCGTACGAGCCGCTGCTTCATCGCGTGCTGATCGATATCGCGGACGAGCGACATGTCGAGCTTCACGTAGTCGCAGTCGAGTGGCGTGAACGTGCCCATGCGCGCGTGACCCCCACCGAGATCATCGATCGCGATCCTGAACCCGAGCTCGCGGAGCTCCGCGACGCGATAGCGAACATCGGCTTCACCATCGAGCGACGTGCGCTCCGTGATCTCGAGGACGACGCGCTGCGCGACCTTCGAGAGCGGCGAGAACGGTGAGGTGAGTTGCTTGTCGAACAGGTCGAGCAAGTGGAGGTTGATGAACACCACGCCGCGCTCCGGTGGTGCACTCGCGATCACCTTCGCACTCTGCGCGCGCACGGCCCGACCGAGCGTCGGAATCTTCTCGAGGCGTTCGGCGGCATCGAGGATCGCGCCGGGATGCGGTAGCGATTTGTCCTGCGAGCGCAGCAGCGCCTCGTAGCCAAACCGCGCGCGATTCGCTGCGTGCACGATCGGCTGGAAGTGCATCGACAACCCGGCGAGGCACTTACCGAGCTTGCTCTCGAGGTCCACGAGCTCCGTGGTGATCGAGGTTTCCTCGACGCGGAGGTTCTTGTCCGTGCCGTGTGCAAACCGGTTTGGCGTCTTCACGTCAAGCGACGCGAGAGCGTGTGGAGCCGCAGCTACATCCATGCGTCGATCCGACACGATGTTCCCAGCGTACGGGTGATGCCGCGGAAAGTCGATGTAGGTATCAGCAGAGGCGGCGAAGATGCTCGCGGAACTCGGACACGACGAGCGAGGCAGGGTGGCCGTCGAGCTCGGCCGCGATCAGATCGTCAACGATCGGTAGCTCGATGGTCAGGCGGTACATCATCAGACATGCGCGATTGGACAACGTCACGAACCGCGCCTCGCCCGAGCACACGACGCTGGAGTCGCGTGGCGTGGTCCAGCTGATCGTGTAAGTGCTCGGGTCGTAGCTGTATTCGAGCGTGTAGCCGAGCGAGCCGCGCTCGAGCTTCCGCGTGAACCCGACCTGATTTGCGCGTCCGTCTGTGTGCCGCGACAGCACACGCGCCTTCTGGATCAAGGGCAGCCAGCGTGGGATCTCGCCAGCGTCCGCGAAGATCTCGAACGCCGCTCCCGCACTGACCGACAGCGTCGTCGACACTTCACTCGCATGCGGGAATGTCTGGGGTGGGGCAAAGGCGATCGCGGTAGCCATGACGGCAGCTCCTTGAGATTGCGGGACCAGGACGGCGGGGACCACCAGCCCTAGAGCAACCCCGGTACCAACGCCCGATCACGAGATTTCAGGGGGTTGCATCTGGCGACGGGTGTTCCGCGCCGGCTAGCCGAGTGGTCGCGGCGCGATCGGTGTCCGCTAACTGAAGAGTGCGGGGTCCTGACCCTAGCCCGCCGAGAACGGTTGGCAGTGCGGGCAGGACCACGTCCAACGCGGTGGGTCACCGAGCTGGTACGCGATGATGAGCGCGCCACATCGCGGACAGGGTTTGTTCGTGCGCGAGTACGCAGCGAGGTCTCGCATGTTGCTGTCGACGCTCGCCTGCATCAGCTCGCGCGCCGTTTCGTAGATCTGCGCGAGCGCGTGGATCGGAATCGCCGCGACCTGCGTGCGTGGATCGATCCGACACATGAACAGCGATTCGGTCTTCCAGATGTTTCCGAGGCCGGCGACGACGCGCTGATCGAGCAAGACATCGGCGATGCGCCGCGTCGGATGTTCGGCCGCGCGCTCGGCGCCTAGCCGGCTATCGAAGTCGCCAGCGAGCACGTCCGGGCCGAGCTTGTGCGTGCCCATGCCATGCCGCGGTGCGCGGCGCGGCGTGATCTCGACGGTCGGACACGTGAGCCAGAGATAGAGGTGGGTCGCGGTCGCGATCACGAGGCTCGCGCGGCCCGGTGAGGTCTTCGCGAGCCTCGCCTCGCCATCCGCACGCGTCATCGAACGGAACCGACCGTTCATGCCTTGGTGGACGTGGATCTCGGTCTGATTATCGAGATCGATCGTGAGGTGCTTGCCGTGGGCTTCGACCTTCTGGATCGTGCGGCCGACCAGATCGCGGAACAGGCCCTGGGTCGTCGCACGCTCGATCGTCTGGCCGACGAGCGGCACGAGCTTGTTCGCGACGCGCCGGATGCTGTCGCCTTCAGGCATCGCTGTCCTCGCTGTCCTCGCTGTCGCTGCTCTCGGGGACGTCGGGTGTTGGCTCGGGCTGCGGTGCCGTCGGCTGCACGCCGCGCACGACGAGGCCGCGATAATCGACCCGCGCACCGCCCGCGATCAGGCCCGTGCCCCACGGCGACTGCCCCGCAGGCACACCGTCGATCATCTCGATCAATAGCTCGCGACGGCGCTGCTTGTACGCGAGCTGCGGAGCCCCTACCGCTAGCGCGAGCTCGATCGCCTCGGGCGCGGTGCCCGTCGCGGTCGTGATCCGCTTGCCCTTGGGCTCGATCCACAAGGCGAGCGCACCGTCGACCAGGACGACCGTGCTGCCGACCCGCCGCGCGGGCTTGGTATCCGGATCGTTCAGTTGCGGCCAGGGCAGGGCGCTGCCCCACGCATTCGCGGGATCCACGGCGGCGAGGACATCTATGCGTTGCGCGTGACCACGCGGTGCTTCGCGCAAACGATCGATCGCACCGGGCCACGCGAACTGCGCGCCCTCGAGACTCTCGACGAAGTAGCCGCGTCGCACGGTCCCGGCATCTTCCATCGCGCGAAACACGTCACCGACCGCAGTGAAGCCGCCGGGGATATCATCGGCGCGCGCACCTTGCCGGCTTGCGATGCCCCAACGTTCGAGCAGGCCCGTCGCGAGCGCGTGGATGCGCGCGGTCCCGGTCGGCGTGGTGCCGAGGGATTCGACGAGCGACCACCGCCCGCCGAAGGTCGAGTGCGCATTCGCGCGGCGCGCGGTCGGTGCCTTGAGCGAGCGCAGCGGCGCGAACGTATCGTTCGTGACGAGGCCTGCCCACACCAGATCCCACAGCGCCGCGACGAGATCCGCGCGCGAGGCCCGGGTCGCTTGCTCGAGCCCGACGACAAACGAGGCACCCGATGATCGAAGGTGTTCGATCAGGGCATCGTGAAGCGGGCTGTGGTTCGCGATCGTGGTCGGCTCTGGCGCGAGCTCGCGCGCCCGGTCGCGGCGCAAGAGGACGACCCGACCATCCTTGGTACCGAGCGCGCCCGCGCCGACCCAGACCAGGTCACCGGAGGCGCCGAGCTCGTCGAGCATCTGCGGGTGATAATCGAGGATGCGCGCCGGCAGGATCCGTTGCTCGAGCTCCGAGAACGGCAGCGCGACCCCCTCGAGCCGGCCGATCGTATCGCGGAGCGCGAGCGGCCCGCGCCGCGGTTGATCGAGGCCATGCCACCGCGGCAAGAACGCGGCGTACGCGACCGCATCGACCGGCGCGACCTGCGCGCGCAGCTTCGCGAGCGTGCGCCGCCGGATCTGGCGCAGGACCTCGGGGTCACAGCTATCGATCACGGTGCCGCCGGGCCGGAGCTCGCCGCGCACGAGCTGGCTGCGCGCCTCGAGCAACGCGAGCACCGGTTCGATCATCGGTGCCGCGAGGCCCCAGCGCGAGGCTGGCCCCTCTGCGGTGAACGGTGCGTGGGTGCGACCGTAGCGAGCGATCAGCGAGATCAGCGGATCGGCCGCGCGCTCGAGCAGCGCGGCCGGTAAGCCCTGCGGCAACGCGATGCCGAGCCCGTCGCGATAGCGCGCCGCATCCTCGGCCGCGATGTAACGCGCGACTCCGTTGATCCGGACCGGTGCGAGGCGGCGCTGCTCGACGAGGCTCGCTATCGTCGCGGGCACGTCGAGCTCGGGTACGGTGCGCGCCGCGATCTCGACCGCATCGAGCTCGCCCAGCCGGCGTACGAGGTCATGAACCTCGTCGAGCGATCGCGCGTGGCGCTCGGGCACGAGTTGCTGGAGCTGGGCCTCGATCTCGTCGAGGACGTCGAGATCGAGCAGGTCGCGGAGCTCGCCGCCCCCGATCAGCTCGCGCAGGAGGTCGCGATCGAGCGTGAGCGCCTGCGCCTTGCGCTCGGCGAGCGGCGCATCGCCCTGGTAGAGGAACGCGGCGACGTAGTCGAACACCAGCGACCGCGCGAACGGCGAGGCCGCCTCGGTGATCGCGGGCTCGATCCGGATCGCGCGCGAGCGAACATCGCGCAGGATCTGGAGCAGCGACGGAAGATCGAAGATGTCGCGGAGGACCTCGCGATAGGTCTCGAGCGTGATCGGGAACGCCGGAAAGCGCAGCGCGACCGCCATCAGCTGCTGGGCCTTGAGCCGCTGGGCCCATAGCGGCGTGCGCCGACCGGGTCGACGGCGCGGCAGCAACAAGGCGCGCGCCGCATTCTCGCGGAAGTGGCTCGCGAACACGCTCGATCGCGCGAGCTCGTCGACCAGGATCCGCTCGACGTCATCGGGATCGGGCAGCAGCTGCTCGTCGGTGGGAAGCAGATCGCCATCGGCGAACCGCAGCGCGATGCCGTCGTCGGTCCACAGCGGATGCACCGGATAGCCGAGCGCGGCCTCGAGCTGGTGCGCGAGCACGAGCGCCCACGGCGCGTGGATCCGGCCCCCGAACGGCGTCAGGATGCAGACCCGCATATCGCCGAGCTCGTCGCGAAATCGCTCGATCGTGATCGCGCGGTCGGTCGGCATCGCGCCGGTCTGCTCGCGCTGATCCGTGAGGTACTTGCCGAGGTTCAGCGCCGCGTACGGATCGAGCTTGTACTCGCTCGCGAGCCACGCATGCGCGACCTCGGTGCTCTGCGCGAGCTTGGCATCGAGCTCGCGACAGAACGCGCCGAGCATGCGGCCGAGCTCGATCGGGCGGCCCGGTCCGTCGGCGCGCCAGAACGGCATCTTGCCGGGCTCGCCCGGTGCCGGCGTCACGATCACCCGATCGCGCGTGATGTCCTCGATCCGCCACGTCGTCGCGCCGAGGATGAAGGTCTCGCCCTTGCGCGACTCGGCGACCATCTCCTCGTCGAGCTCACCGACCTTGGGTCCGTGCGCGCCGAGGTGGACGCCGTAGAGCCCGCGGTCCGGAATCGTGCCACCGGAGACCACCGAGAGCAGCCGCGCGCCCTTGCGACCGACGAGGATATCGTTCTGGCGATCCCACGTGAGCCGGGGCCGGAGCTCGGCGAACTCGTCGCTCGGATAGCGGCCCGCGAGCATGTCGAGCACGCCGAGCAGCGCCGATCGCGGCAGATCGCGATAGCTCGCAGCGCGCCGGATCACGCGCTCGAGATCCGCGACCGGCCACGGATCGGCGCCGACCATCGCGACGATCTGCTGGGACAGCACGTCGAGCGCGCTATCCGGTACGCGGATCGATTCGACCTCGCCATCGAGCATGCCGCGCGCGACCACGGTCGCTTCGAGCAGGTCGCCGCGGAACTTCGGAAAGATCTTGCCGACGCTCGTCCCGCCGACCTGGTGCCCGGCGCGACCGATGCGCTGCATGCCGCGCGACACCGCGCCTGGCGATTCGACCTGGAGCACCAGATCGACCGCGCCCATGTCGATGCCGAGCTCGAGCGAGCTGGTCGCCGTGATCGCCCGCAACCGCCCGGCCTTGAGTGCTTCTTCGATCTCGAGGCGTTGGAGCCGCGCGATCGAACCGTGATGCGCGCGCACGAGCTCGACGCCGGGCTCGATCACGCCGCGCGCGATCGCGAGCTCCGAGAGCTGCTGCGACACGCGCTCCGCGAGCCGCCGCGAGTTGACGAACACGATCGTCGAACGATGCGCGAGGATCCGATCGAGCAGCTGCCCGTAGATCAGCGGCCACATCCCGCCGGCCGCGCCGGCCGCGCCGGCCGCGCCGGCCACGCCATCGGCGGCAGTTTGCGGATTCTCCATGTCGGGTGCGGCGACCACGACCTCGAGATCGAGTGCGGGCTTCGCGCTCGCATCCACGATCTCGACCGGCCGGTCCCCTCCCAGATATTTAGCGACCTCTATAAGTGGGCGTTGCGTCGCCGATAGGCCGATGCGCTGCGGCTCGGGATGTCCGGTGCTCGTGACCAGGTGAGCGAGCCGTTCGAGCGTGAGCGCCAGGTGAATCCCGCGCTTGGTCGGTGCGAGCGCATGGATCTCGTCGATGATGATCGTGTCGACCGAACGCAACCGATCGCGCGCCGGGCCGGCGAGCAAGAGGTACAGCGACTCCGGCGTCGTGATCAGGATCTGGCCGGGGTGCTTTTTCTGCCGCGCGCGCTCCTTGGTCGAGGTATCGCCGGTGCGCACGTCGACCACGATCTGGCTACCCGCGCCGAGCGCTTGCAGGCCCGCGAGCGGCGCGCGCAGGTTGCGCTCGACGTCGTACGCGAGCGCCTTGATCGGCGACACGTAGACCACCCGCGTGTCCTCGGTCAGCACCTCGCGCGAGAGCCGGTCGAGGCACCACAAGAACGCCGCGAGCGTCTTGCCACTGCCGGTCGGTGCGAGCATCAGCGTGTGGCGACCGCTCGCGATCGAAGCCCAGCCGCGCTCCTGGACCGGCGTCGGTGCGGCAAAGCTGCTGGCGAACCAGCTCTTCGTCGCCTCGCCAAACGGAACGTTTTCGCTCACGCTCACGCGGAAGCTATAGCGTGCTCAGGTCTGACGCGGCGTCGCGAGATGCTTCAAAGCTGACACCACGGCGTCGACATCGAACATCGGCTCGGAAGTTCTCTGGCCGAAGATCGGCATGTTGAACCGACCGTGCGGTGATGCCACGGGCATGTCCCAGGTCCCGCTGGGAACCAAGAGCTCGCCAAACCGCTCACCGTGAACCGGGCACTTGCCGGCCGGACCCATCGCGACGCGGGTCGCGGAGTGCGGTGCGAGCAGTGTCAAGGCGCCGAGCAGACCCAGCAGACTCAGCGATGCAAAGATCGGGGGGCGCTGCCGGATCGCGTGACGAGTCATCGAACGCTCAACCAGCGGTGCGCGCGCCGACATTCCCGGAGCGTTGGACCGCGCCGACCACGACACCGATCAGCATCGGCCCGAACGTCATCCCGAGCGTGACGCCGATCGTGAGGGCTGGGCTCGCTGCGATCGCGGCGCGGATCGCGCTGACAAAATCGGGCAGTTTGGTCTTGGTCGCGACGGCGAACACGACCACGCCAACACCGCCGCCGACCCCCAGCGCGAGGACTGCGCCGAGGGCGACCGGGAGCGCTCGAAACGGCGCGGTGAGCACCCGTAGGACCGGGATCAGCAGGCCGGTCGCGGCCAAGTAGAAGGGAAAGAACATGCCGGCCGAGAACATCGCGAACCACAGCGCGCGCTGGGTCGGCGGGAATGCCAGCGGCGGGGTCGGATCGATAGGGCCAATCGAGAAGTGCAGGGTCTGGAGGACGACGCAGCTCAGGTACATGAACCCGAAAGTGAAGGCGAGCTTCACCGGGACCGACTTGATCCTCATCCAGGTCGGCAAGCTCGAACTTTCGGTGCCGTGATCGAGCCGGCCTTCGAAGTAACCCGACAGCACGATCAGCGGAAATTGCGACAGCATGATCGCGAGGTCTGTACCCGGCGGCAGCTTCGCGGCGACGAGATCAAATCGGGTCGCGACCGCGGCCGCGTGAAGCAGCGCGGCCACGACAAAGTACGGCGCGACCGACCGCGGTTCCAACCGAGCACCCATGCCAGGACGGTATCAGGCGGTTCGGCGCGAAACCGCCAAGATGCCGGAATCGTGGCGGTTGGAATACCTGCGAGTTGACATAATACCGATTCTGCGACGCGACTATGGTGTGGGAGGGAGGCCCTGCACGACCTCACACCGGTGCGTCCGGTAGCTCGTTGTCGAGCTTGGTTCCGCGTGGGAACTGCAGCTCGAGCTCGCTGCCCACGAGCTCGATCGCGCGCACGATTCCCGCGGTCAGATCGCCCGCCTTTGCAGCGCTCCGAATCGCTGCGACCGCGTTATCCCAGAGCCGCTGGCCGGCGCGCGCGTGGATCGCGGAATCACCCAGCACGATCGCGGTTCGGCGCCGCGGACATACGAAGATCAGCACCCCGCAATGGCCCCGGGTGCGGCCCATGCCGAGCCGTTCGAACGTCCGGTCCGCGACCTTCCGAGCATTGCCCCAGAACCACGGCGCGACCGCGACCACGACCTCGCCAGCGGTTCCGTGCTCCGCGGCCTCGACCGCTGCCCGGACCTTCTCGCGATCGACGTACTTATGTAATTGGCGGGTCACCACGAACTGCTGGCTCCGCCGCCGCCGGATCGGCCACCGCCCCCGGAGAACCCGCCGCCACCACCACTTCCGCTCCCGAAACCACCGCCACCGCCGGAGCTGCTGCCCAGTGATTGAATGATGTCGAACAGCAACCACGCGACACTCGGGTGCGTCGCGCCCAGGATCACGAGCCCGATCAAGACGATCACGCCGAGCACGATCCAGAACCAGCCGATGCCGTTGCCCCGTGCTGCGAGTGGCGCGACCTTCGCGGCCTCGGCATCGGGCCCGATCCGCGCGAGGATCTGATCGACACCGGCCGTGATCGCGGCATCGCCGTGGCCCGCGGCGAGCTCGGGCCTCATCGCCTCGTCCAGGATCCGCGCGGCAAACAGATCCGGAAGCTTCTCTTCGAGCCCGTACCCGACCTCGATCCGCATCGTCCGATCGGTTGGAAACACGAACAAGGCGACGCCGTCGTCGTTGCCCTTGCGGCCGATGCCCCACGCGGTGAAGACCCGCTGGGTCCACTCCTCGAGCGCCTGGTCGCCGAGCGACGGTTCGATCCACACGATCACCTGATGCCCGGTCTGGTGCTCGTAGGCCTCGAGGCGCGCATCGAGCGCGGACTTCGTGCTCTCGGTCAGCAGCGCTGCGCTATCGGTGACCCAGCGGGCGGGCTTCGCGGGCACGGGCCGCTCTGCCGCCCATACGGGCGCCGTGATCGCGAGCGCGATCAGGATCAGCGCAGCGCGCATTGTCTTAGAATTTGATCTCGGGTGCGTGGGCCGCGCCAGCGTCGGCCTGGAAGTACGACTTCTCGGCGAACCGGCTGCCGAAGAAGCCCGCGGCGATCATCGTCGGAAAGCTGTCGCGATAGGTGTTGAACTCGCGGGCATCCCCGTTGAAGTTGTTGCGCTCGACGTTGATCCGGTTCTCGAGGCCCGAGAGCGCGACCTGGAGATCGCGGAAGTTCTGCGTCGCCTTGAGATCGGGATAGTTCTCCGCGACGACCATCAGCTTCGACAGCGCCTGCGAGACGTTGGCTTGTGCCGCCTCGAACTGTTTGAACTTCTCCGGGTTGCCGAGGTCATCGGCGGAGAGCTTGATCGTCGCGGCCTGGTTGCGCGCCTCGGTCACGCCGATATACGTGCTCTTCTCGAAGTTCGCCGCACCCTTTACGATCTCGACCATGCGCGAGATTTCGTCGAGCCGGTGCTGATACGCGCTCTCGACGTTCGCCCATTGCGCCTTCACCCCCTGATCGAGCGTGTTGAGCTTGTTGTAGCTGTGCACGCACGAGCCACCGAGCACGACGAGCAGCAACACGACCGCTCCGAGCCCGATCCAGAGCTTATTGATTTGCATCGTTAGGCGGAGGGTACCCGAACGATCCCTCGATCGCGAACGAGTCGACGAAGTGCTTCGCGTCGGCCCTCATCGCCGCATCGTTCGGCCCGACCGCGACGAGGTGAAACATCCGCTTGCCGGCGATCAAGCAGCGCTGCTCCTCGTACGTCTTCGTAGACGCCGCGGTGATCGCGACGCCACGCGCGGTACCGAGCGTGATCACGTGCTGGTCCTCGATCGCGTAGCCCGAGTCGGTGATCGCGCCCAGGCAATCGAGCTTCGCACCGGCCTCGGCCGTTTCGCCGGTCAGCTCCATCGCGACCACGTAGGTCGCCACTTGAAAGCTGCCGCGATCCCCGCGCTCGACCAGAAAGCGCTGGACGGTGGTCGGCGGAATCTCGGCCGTCGGCTTCGTGAACACTTTCGGCGCACCCGGCAGCTCGACCGCGAACAAGTGATCGGGCGCTTCATACTTCGACCACGCATCGCCGTGGGAACAGCCGAGCAGCGCGAACAGCACGAGACACTTCATCCCTTGGAGTTTGATCGACTCAGACGTCGAAGGCGATGCCGAATCGCGCGAGTCCCTCGAGGACTAGCGGCCGACGCTGCGATTGAGGCTGAGGATCTCGTCGCTGGTGAGCCCGCTCGAGGCCTCGATCGTGACGGTCGCTTCGTGGCCGGTGCCTACCTCGGTCGCGCTTACTTCGAGGATCCCGTCGGCGTCCATCGTGAAGCTGACCTCGACCTTCGTGCGACCACGCGGACCGGGCGCGAGGTCGCCGAGCACGAACCGACCGACGCGGCGGTTCTTCGAGGCGGCCTCGTGCTCGCCCTGATGGATCTCGATCGCGACGTACGTCTGATTGTCCTCGGTCGTCGCGAAGACCTTCTTCGCGCGGGTCGGGATGCTCGTGTTGGAGTGAATGACGACCGACATCCGATCGCCGGCGACCTTCACGCCCATGTTGTGCGGCGTGACGTCGAGCAGCACGACCTCTTGGAGCTCGCCGCCCATGATGCCGGAATGGACCGCCGCGCCCATCGCGACGATCTCGTCGGGGTTCACCCCCTTCGAGCCGGGCTTCCCGAAGATCCTTTCGGCGCGCTCCTGCACCGCGGGCATGCGAGTCATGCCACCGACGAGGATCACCTGGTCGATATCGGCCGGCGTGCAGTGCGCATCTTCGAGCGCCTTGCGACACGGCGCCTCGAGCTTCTCGAGCAGCACCTTACACGCGCGTTCGAGCTGACCGCGCTCGAGCTCCCGCATCAAGTGGACCGGGCCCGCCGGGCCTGCCGCGATGAACGGGAGGTTGATATCGGTCGTCATCGCCGATGACAGCTCGATCTTCGCGCGTTCGGCCGCTTCCTTGAGGCGCTGGAGCGCGACCGAGTCGCTGCGCAGATCGAGGTTGTTCTGGGTCGCGAACTCGTCGGCGAGCATGTCGATGATCAGGCGATCGAAATCATCTCCACCGAGCGCGGTGTCGCCGTAGGTCGAGAGCACTTCGAACACGCCGTTCTCGATCGCGAGGATCGAGATGTCGAACGTGCCACCGCCGAGATCGAACACCGCGAGCCGCTGGTTCGCGGTGTGGTGCAGACCGTACGCGAGCGCGGCCGCGGTCGGCTCGTTGAGGATCTGGCGGACCGTGAGCCCCGCGATCTTGCCGGCATCCTTGGTCGCCTGGCGCTGCGCATCGTCGAAGTATGCGGGCACCGTGACGACCGCTTCGGTGACCGGCTGACCGAGATAGTCCTCGGCGACACGTTTCATCTTCGCGAGGACATGCGCGGAGATTTCTTGTGGCGAGCGAGGCGTCCCCGCGATGTCGACCCACGCATCGCCGTTCTTCGCGGCGACGATCTTGTACGGCAGACGGCTCGCGAGGTCGAGGACCTCCTTGTCGGTCGCCTTGCGTCCGATCAGCCGCTTCGCGCCGAACACGGTGCGCTGAGGATTGGTGACCATCTGGCGTTTCGAGGCCGCGCCGACCACGACCTCGCCATCCGCATTCCACGACGCCATCGACGGCGTGGTTCGTCCACCTTCTTGATTATGAATGACTACCGGCTCACCACCTTCGAGCACTGCAACGCACGAATTGGTGGTCCCGAGGTCGATTCCGATGACTCGGCCCATCGCTGGGATCGATGATAGCCCGCTTTAACGGCGCCGCAGCAGTTCTGCCATCGCCGATTTTGCCTGCTGGAGATCGGGGTCGAACTGGAGGGCGCGCTGGAACTCCATCACGGCGTCCTCGCCACGGCCCGCGGTCTGGGCCTCGCGCCCGCGCGCGTACGCGAGCAGCGCGCGATATTGTTTCGACGACGGAACCCGCGCCGCGAGGCTACTCAAGAGAAGCTTTGCCTGGCCCCAGTTCTTTGCCGCGAGCGCATTGAGCACCCGCTGGAGCTCGGCGCGCTCGTCGAACGCCGGCGTGGTCTTGGGCACCCCCGACCATTCACCGGTGCCGCGGTGGGTCGCCGGATCGGTCGCGGCCGGTGCGGGCGGCGAGATGTTCGGCGTCGACGGGCGCGTGCTCGGTGGCGTCGCCGGGCGCTGCACGACAGGAACGCCGCGCGGCGGTGTTGGAATCGATACCCGCGTGCCGAAGTTGTGAGCGCCCGTGCCGGACGGTCCGACGCCGTGCTTGGTCGGCGTCATCGTCCGCGCCACCACGGGTTGCTGCGTGCCGACGGCGCGCGTCGCGATCGGGCGCGTCGGGTCGCGCTCGCTGTTGAGTGCGGGCATGGCGCCACTTTGATTCGTGCGACCGCCGCCCCGCACCACGCCACCCGCGGCCCGCAGCAGGCTCTCGTGTGCCGACTTGATCCCGAGGAAGACTTCGTTCGAGAGCTTCTGGGTCTCGGAGGAGAGCCGACCGAACCGTGCGGGATGGAATTGCTTGGTGAGCTGCAGGAACGCCGCGCGCACGTCCTCCGGGGACAGCGCCCCGCTTTGCAATCCGAGTGCGATATGAGCCCCCTGTGAGAGCCGAAGTTGCATCTCACTCAAGACCGAACGCGCACGAGCTTCCTCGTCAGCCACGACTTTTGGATCGTAGCGCGATCCGGGCGTTTTTTGCTACTGCCGCTTCTGCGCAGCCTGCGGGGATGACCCATTTAGACCCTGGGTGTCGCTCTGGGACGGCGTCAGCGGGGCCTGGCGGGGGTACTGCTGCTCGGGAAGGTCGATCTTATTTTCGGCACTATTGGTCGGAAGGCCACCCTTGGACCCCACGTCGAACGGGACGATCGACTTTTGCGGTTTCTTCGTTAGCTGCTTCGCCAACTGCTTCGATGGAGACTTCGATAACGACTTACCGAACGTGCCCGCGGGCGCCGAGATCTCGACGCTGTCATGCGCAGCATCGACCCGAACCAAGCCTTGCGGCACGAGCTCCTGGCGGCGCGCGACGCACTGACCGCCGACGAAATCGATCGCGACCGTCGGTCGCCGCAACACGAGCTGATCGGTCGCCGCGTCGTAGCGATACTCGACGTGCACCTGGATGTGGCAGCTCTTCTCGTCGGGCGCGCGCGGATCGATCACTTCGTCGTCGGTCGCGAACGCGATGCCCGTCTCCGCTTCGACGAACGGATAACTCTTGAACAGCGTGCGGTGACCATCGACCTCCGTTAGTTTCGAGATCGCGACGCGCTCGCCATCGCGCTCGAACGCGCGGAGCTCGCCGGTCGGTAGCTTCCACACGCCCTCGAACCGCGACACCGCGCCGAGGTTGATCGCTAGCTGGGAGTCCGAGCTGCCCGAGGAGAACGCGCGATGGCTCGGCAGGTAGCCGGGCTTCTTCACCGTCAGCTCGAGCTGCGCGTTCTTCGCGACGTGCAGCGTGTGCGGCGTGGTCCCGACCACGTGATCGCCGATCGCGACGACGGCGTGATCGGGCGTCGAGGTGACCTCGACCGCGATCGAGCCCGCGACCGGTTCGGGTGGCGTTTCGAGTGCGAGCGCGGGCGCAGGATGATCGCCGTGAACCATCACCGCGCCGACGATGCCGAGGCCGAGGGTGCCGGCGCCCAGAGCACCGTAGAGCCAGCGCCGTGGTGCGACGGTGGCCCGGGTTTCGACAGCACCCTTGGCCGCACCCTTCCCGACCGCCGTCCCTGCCGCACCACGCAGGGCGGCGACGAACGCCATCGCACTCGGATAACGCGCATCTGGATCCTTTGCGAGCGCGCGCACGAGCACGTCGTCGAGTGCGGAGCTCGTCGAGCCGCGCATCGAGAGCGCGGGGACCTTCGCGCGAAAGTGTTGCTCCATCATCCCCGGCACGCTCGACGCCGAAAATGGCAGGTGACCGGAGAGCAGCTCGAAGGAGATCACGCCGAGGGCGTAGCGGTCCGATGCGGGCCCGGCGCCGTCGGTGCTCCACTGCTCCGGCGCCATGTAGGCCGGCGTGCCGAGCCACGTGCCCTGCCCGGTCAGCGTGCCGTTGCCTGGCTTCGCCTCGCCGCAGATCAGCTTCGCGATGCCGAAATCGAGGACGAACACCCGCTGCGGCGGCGCGATCATGATGGTGTCGGGCTTGAGATCGCGATGCACGACCCCGCGCTCGTGCGCGGCATCGAGCGCCTCGCAGATCTGCTCGAGGATCGTCAGTGCGTCGGTGAGGTCGAGTGCGCCATCGCGCAACCGCGCGCGCAGCGACTCGCCTGCGACGAGCGCCATGACCAGGTACAAGCGGCCGTCGCCGAGCCTGCCGTACGCGAACGTGTCGATCACGTTCGGGTGATCGACTTGATTCACCGCGCGCGCTTCCCGGGTGAACCGCTCGGCTGCTTCCTCGGAGGTCGCGAGCTCGTGGCGCAGGATCTTGATCGCGACCTTCTTGCCGATCACGGGGTGATGGCCGGCGTAGACCTCGCCCATCGCGCCGGCGCCGAGAAAATGATCGATCACGTACTCGCCGACCGGCGTACCGGGGGCAAGCTTGCCACCGAGCTCGCCTGCGTCGCTCGGGACCGGTTGCGGCAGCGTCGGGCTGTGCGCGAGCGGCGTGTCGCTCCTGGCGGCCATCCGTCGATATCGTATCAGTGGGGAGGCGCCGACGCCGGTCGTTCTACGCCCCGGTCTCGGCGTGACACCGGGCCCGGTCTGGTCCACCATCGCGGACGCGTGTCCGCGATAGCGCCTGTTCGTCCCCTCCCGTTTGCTCGTCGTCTCGTCGTTCGTCGCGATCAGATGCTCGTCGAGGGCCACGTCCTCCACGAGGTCGAGCTCGCGGGCTTTGCCGTCGGTGCCGAGCTCGGTCCCGACACGCCGATCGCGGTGATCGTCGGCGGCATCACCGCCTCGCCGTTTCCCTTTGGCTCGGGCGACGATCAAGAAGCGTGGTGGCCCTCGCTAGGGCCGCTGCTCGATCTCGAACACACCGCGGTCCTCGCACCCTGCTGGCCTGGCAACGGCTCGACATGGCGCGACTTCGAGACCGGTGCCCAACCCGCGCTGTCGGCGCTCGGCCTCGCGGACCTGATCGCCGCGTGGCTCGACGGCATCGGCGTCGCTCGGCCGGTCACGTATCTCGGCGCGAGCCTCGGCGGGCTCGTCGGCATCGCGCTCGCGGTCCGCCATCCCGAGCGCGTGTCGCGCTTGGTCACGATCAGCGCCGGCCTGCGTCCCGATGGCTGGGGCACGGCCACGCGTCACCTCCAGCGCGAGCTCGTCAAGGATGGCCAGCGTGCCGGCGATGTCGTCACCGGCATGGTGCGCGCGCGCCAGCTCGGCATGCTGACGTATCGCGGCCGCGACGAGCTCGACACGCGGTTCGGCGTGCTCGCACCGGGGCTAGAGCAGCCGCCGGTCGCCGCGTATCTCGATCACCACGGCCAGCGATTCGCGGCGCGGTTTCCCGTGCGCACGTTCTTGTTGCTGAGCGAAGCGATCGATCGCACCCACTTCGGCTCCGATCGCGCCGGCATGCGCGGCGAGCTCGCGCGCGTGACCGCGGACGTGATCGTCGTCGGTGTGCCGGGTGACCTCTTGTTCCCGTACGCGCTCCAGCAAGAGCTCTATCGCGAGCTCCAGGCCGCCGGCGCCTCCGCATCGTTGTGGAAGCTCGATTCGGAGTTCGGTCACGACGCGTTCCTCGCGGATCAGGACAAGCTCGCCACGCTGCTCCGCGAGAGCGGCTTGCTAGGCGGAGAGCGGGCACGCGCGTCGTATGTCGGGCTCGGCGCGAAGCCGCTGCGCGAGATCCGGATCGGCATGATCGGCTGCGGTGTCGTCGGCGGTGGCGTGCTCGACCTCCTGAAGCGTCAGGAGCCTCAGCTCGCGGAGCGCTACGGCGTGCGGTTCCGGGTCACGCGGCTCGCGGTGCGCGATCCAGCCAAGCCGAGGTCGCCGCTCGCGGCAGGAATCCCGATCAGCGCGAGTGCGCTCGAGCTGGTCGGCGACCCGGATGTCGATGTCGTCGTCGAAGTCGCGGGCGGGGATGCGGTCGAGCCCGCGTTGACGGCCGCGCTCGCCGCCGGCAAGCCCGTGGTCACCGCGAACAAGTCGCTGCTCGCCAAGCGGCTCGCCGCACTCGGCTCGCTAGCGCAGCGCGCGGAGACTCCGCTCTTGTGCGAAGCCGCGGCCGCTGCTGCGTTGCCGATCATCCGGCATCTCTCGCATCGCGCCGACGAAGTCGAAGCGCTGCAAGCGATCGTCAACGGGACCTGTAACTTCGTGATCTCGCGGCTCGAGCAAGACGAGCTCACGCTCGAGGCCGCGATCGCCGAGGCGCAGCGCTTGGGCTTTGCCGAGGCAGATCCGTCCGCGGATCTCGACGGGCACGATGCCGCGGCGAAGCTCTCGATCCTGGCGTATCGCGCGTTCGGGGCGTGGATCCCGCCGGATCAGCTCGCGGTACGTGGCATTCGCGAGTTGCGGCCGGCGGATTGCGATCTCGCCGAGGCGATGGGCTTCCGGATCCGCTTGATCGCGCACGCCGCTCGCGCGCCCGAAGGGCTCACCGCTGGCGTCGAGCCGGTGCTGTTGCCCGATTGGCACCTCCTGGCCTCGGTCGAGGAGGAATACAACGCGGTCTACATGAAGACCTCGTCCTCGGGCGACTTGTCGCTGTTCGGGAAAGGCGCGGGCGCCTTGCCGACGGCTTCGGCGGTGCTCGGTGACCTGATCGATCTCGCCCAAGATAACTCCGTGCAATGGCCGGTGCCGCGCGAGACCGTCGTCGTCAAGGGACCGCCTCGTCGTCACTACGTGCGCGTCAGCGCGGAGCCTCATCCGGGCCTGGTGCGTCGCGTCGAATCGATCGTGCGCCACGCGGGCTTGGTCGTGCAGAATCGCGCCGCGCGCGGCGAGCCGCAGGTCACCCATCACGGGTTCCTGATCAGCGCCTCGGACGATGGCGCGATCGCGGCGGTCGTCGAGCAACTCGCGCACCTCGGCCGGGTCGAGAATACGCTCGTGCTCGGAGTCGCCGAGTGATCCGCGACTATCTCGATCCCGCAGGCTCGCCCGCGGCTCCGCCACCGCGCGACGAGATGGGCGCCGCGACGCGCGAGCTCCATGCGTCGATCGATCGCAACGCGCCGTGGCTTCATCCCTCGCTGCGCACGATCCAGCGCGACCTCGGCAGCTCGGCCGAGGTCGTCGCCTGGCAAGAGGGCAAGGCCGGCTTCATGCTGCGCGGCGATGGCGCGTGGTCGGAGCTCCCCCATCTCTACGCCCGCTACGGCACCGAAGGAACGACCGAGCTGATCGGCAAGCTACGCGCGCTCGAGGGTGGCGCCGTCTGCGCGATCGTCGCGGATTGCGGGATGCAAGCGGTCGCGCTCGTCGCGGATCAGCTGGTCATGCGCGGCGTTCATGGTGTCGTGATGCGCCAGGTCTACAACAAGACGCGTGCGTTCTTCGAGGGCCAGGCGAAGCGTGTCGGCGCCTCGATCACGCTCGTCGACGATGGCGATCACGAAGCGCTCGCGGCCGCACTCCGACCCGAGACTCGGTTCGTGTTCGCCGAGACCTTCACGAACCCGCTCGTCCGCGCACAGGATATCCCGGCCCTCGTCGCTCTCACCCGCCGTGTCAAGAACGCGCTGCTCGTGATCGATTCTACGATCGCGACTCCGTGGGGCCTCAAGCAACCGCTGCTCGCGCACGGCGTCGACGTGGTGGTCGGTTCGCTGACCAAGGCGATCGGTGGCCAGGATGCCGCGCTCGGCGGCTACATCGCGACCAACCACGCCGAGCTCGCGAACCAGATCATGGATACCATCGCGATGCGCGGCGGAATCCTCGACGACGACCGTGCGCGACGCGTCACCGCGAACCTCGCGGTGGCCGAGCGCCACCACGCGCAGCGCTGCGCGACCGCGGCGACGATCGCGGCGTTCCTCGCACGCCATCCGCGGATCGAACAGGTCTTCCACCCGAGCCTACCCGACCATCCGGATGCGGCCGTGATCGCCCGTGACTACGCGCGCACCGCGTCGCTGCTGAGCTTTCGGGTCACCGGCGCGACCGAGCTCGTGCACCGCGCGATCGCGGATCGCCTGGTCTCGACCGGCGTGCCACGGTTCGCCCTGTCGTTCGATGGTCTGGTGACCAAGGTCAACCATCACCGCACGGTCTCGGAGTACTTCACGCCGAAGGAGACCGTCGAGCGGCTCGGAATCGATCGGTTGATCCGGCTCGGTATCGGGCTAGAAGATGCCGACGATCTGATCGCGTGCCTCAACTGGACCCTGCACGCGAGCTAGATCTAGAGCAGGCGACCGAGGCGCGGGTTGCGCGTGCGCTTCCAGAGGAAGCCATCGAGTACGTAGTGGGTCAGCTGCGGTACGGCGAGGAGCGGCGCGAGGATCATCGCGAGCCAGCCGACCTCCAGTCCGGTGCCGAACAGACCGCTGTGCTCGTGCCAGAGCGTGCGGTCCCACAGCATTTCTTCGACGTATGCGACGAACCAGAGCGTCGCGACGAACACGATCAGCCCGCGCTTCTTCAGCATGCGCGCGGCGAGCCCCGCTTGCGAGCTGGGCTCCTGCCCGGCGCGGCGTGCATAGAGGAAGACGAGCACCATGTAAGGGATGCCGTGGATGAACACGTTCGTGATCGTGAACGCGTAGTCGTTGTTCGTCGCGACGATGCCGACATACCAGCACGCGGCCGTGGTGACGACGATCAGGTGCTTGCCCCACGAGACCGCCTGGCGTGTCGCGAGCTGCCACGTCGCACGCGCGAGATAGATCGCGAGCACGGCGATGTACGTGACACCGAGGACGCTCGCGATCCAGGCCGGCAACCCGGTCGCGAAGTCGCCGTCCTTCATCCAGCTGAAGGCGCGCGGCAGTTGGGTGTGCCACCACGCGATCGGATAGAGCGTGGCGAGATAGATCGTCGCGCCGTCGAGCACGCGGCCGAGCCGATCGCGTTCGCCGTTGCGCGCGCGATACATCATCACCCAGCCGTACTGCTGGCGCATGAAGTGGAACACCGCGAGGTACGCGATCGCGCGCCAGAATGCGCCTTCGCCCCACGCGTACAGCCCGAGGCCGGCGACGAAGCACGCGATCGGCACGCCCGCGTAGATCGCCGGACGGCGGCGCCACTCGGCGGGATCGAGATACACGATGAACGCGGTCGACCACACATGTGCGACATCGACGAGTACAACGCCGGCGACGAACGTGAACGGACCGGACTCGTGGGCCGGCAGGAGCGCGACCAAGATCAGCGCGATGATCGCGGTGCCGCCGAAGACCGCGAGATCGATCGGCGCCGAGAACAGCCACTTCTTCACGAGTGGCCCGAGCGTATCAGGTGGCGAGCTTCGCGGTACGCCACGCGATCGACCGCGCCGACTAGAGCTCGATCTCGCGAGCTGCACGCAGGCCGTGATCGAACGCTTCTTCGAACAGCGCGATGCCCGACAGATCGGTGTGCGCGAAGTGCACGCGGCCATGCGGCTGGATCCGTGCGAGCCGCTCCACGCCGCATGTCGAACCGACGCGGGGCCGGATCATGCCGTGGCCCCAGAACGTGACGTCGATGTGATCGATCTTGTCGCGGACGTCGGGATGCGCGCGCGAGAGGTCCGCGACGATCGTGGCGGCCCACTCGGCGTGACCCGCACCCGCGAGGCGCTTGCGGACCGCGATCGGATCCGCATCGCTGAACGGGTAGTACCAGGTCCAGACCGTCGGGCCGCGATCGCGGCCGCGCTGGTGCGTCGCACTGACATAGCCCAGGCTCGGGCTCTCGCGGAAGACGTTGTCCCACGCGGGCGGTGCGCCGTGACCGCGCTCGTGTGGGCGATCGTGGAGGTGTACGTTCGCGACGACCCAGGCACCGTAGTCCGCGGTGCCGAGCCCCTGCCCTCGCCGCGTGCCGACGATCCGATTCGCGACGAAGCTCGGAGTCGCCACGATCACGTGCTGCGCACGGATCCCGAAGGGGCCTTGCGGACCGACGGCGATGATCGTGCCGTCGTCGGCGATGTCGACCACCGCGACGCCCTTCTCGATCGTCGCGGCGCGCGCGAGCTGCGCGACGAGCGCGCCGTTACCATTCGGCCAGGTCACGACCGTTTGTGCGGCGAGCCCGGGACCGCGCTGACGCGCCGCGAAGTAGAAGATGCCGGCCCACGCGCTGGTCTCGGCCGCGGTCAGCGCGTAGTCATCGCGACACGCGTAGTCGGCGAGCCAGCGCAGCCGCTCCGAGGTCAACCCTCGCTGCGCGAGCCAGGTCGCGAACGAGATCTGATCGAGCGCGGTGACCTCCGGATCGTCGCTGCCACGCGAGCGCGGGATCGCGAAGGCGCGCCTGCCCTGCGCATCCTTCCAGCCCGACCAGCGATCGATCTCGGCGCGAAATCGCGCGAGCTGCGTGCGATCGGGCGGGTTGGATCCGGCCTCGAGGTACAGGCCTTCCCACCAGCGTCCGAGATGCCACACGCGCTCCTCGGGCTCGCGACAGCGCAGTGCTTCGTCGACGATCGGCGTGCCATCGGCCGCGTAGCCCTCGATCGCGCCCATCTCGGTGAGGAGTGCGGCGAGCTCGGTCTGCTCGACCTGGGGTGCGACGATGTAGTGCGCGCCCCACGGGTACGGCGTGACCGCGGATTCACCACCGCGCGCGGTGCCGCCGCTGACGTCGTCGAGCTCGAGGACGACGACATCGTCGATGCCGCGCTTCTTCAACGCCCACGCCGCGCCGAGGCCCGCCACACCGCCGCCGACGATCACGACCCGATGCTCGCGCCACTGGGTGACCTGCGGCACTGTGCGGTCGCGGATCACGGCGTGCGCTCGTGCCATGCCGGGCTCGAGCAACGTGCCCGGCGGTGGCGAGCGATCGTGCGGACGGCAACCGAGCGAGAGCGCCGCAGGTGCACCGAGCAACATCGCGACGAACTCGCGCCTGCTTACTCCCACTTGCGCCACTCGCGCTCGTAGTAGCGAACGAGCGCTTGATTGTCGAGCTGGTTGATCTCGACTGGCACGGGCTTCATGTCGGCCGGCATGTCGAACATCGCGACGAGTGCTTCGTCATTGAGGTAACGCAACGGCAACTTCGGGGCATGCGTCGGTGGCTCGAATGCGGCGCGGCGCGCGAGCGCGTAGCCCCACACGCCGAACGAAGGCACCGTGACCTGATACGGCTGCACCGCGAAGCCCGCCGCGCGCATCGTCTCGATGATGCACCAGTAGGACTTGCGCGCGAACAGGGGCGAGGTTGCCTGGACCACGGCCGCGCCAGCTGGTGAGAGGTGCGCGAGGACGCGGCGATAGAACAACCGCGTGTAGAGCTTCCCGAGCGCGAAGTTATTCGGGTCCGGAAAGTCGACGACGATCACGTCGAAGAGCCCGGGATGACCGTCGAGCCACAGCATCGCATCGTCGTTGACGACCGTCACGCGGGGATCCGAGAACGAGTGATGGTTGAGCTCCGCGAGTGGCGGAAACTTCTTCGACAGGTTCGTCATCGCCGGATCGAGGTCGACCAGCGTGACCTGCTCGAGCCCTGGATGCTCGAGGATCTCGCGCAGAGCGAGGCCGTCACCACCGCCGAGTACGAGCACCTTCTTCGGCGGCCGATCGGCCGCGGCCATGGCGGGATGCACGAGTGCTTCGTGATAGCGGTACTCGTCGGCCGACGAGAACTGCAAGTTGCCATTCAAGAACAGCTGGAACCCTGCCCGGCCCCGCGTCACGACGATCCGCTGATACGGCGTGGTCTCGGTGAACACGACCGGATCCGCGTACATCTCGTCTTCGGCCCAGGTCGTGAAATAGTCCGCCGCCCCGACGCCGACCGCGAGGCCGATCAGCACGAGGATCGCGCGGATGCGCAGCCCGAGCACCTCCTTGCGCTCGAGCCGCGAGCGCAGCAGCCACGTGCCCCACAGCGCGACGCCGGCGTTCGCGCAGCCCATCAACAGCGAGCTCCGCACGAGGCCGAGCTTCGGCACGAGCACGAGCGGAAACAGCAACGACGCGGCGAGCGCGCCGATGTAGTCGAACGTGAGGACGCGCGAGATCAAGTCCTTGAACTCGATCTGGCCTTCGAGCAGCCGCATCAGGATCGGGAGCTCGAGTCCGACCAGCACGCCGATCGCCGAGACGAACCCGAGCAGCACGGCCTGGAAGTGGACGACCGTGCCGAACGACAGGAACAGCACCGGCGCAGAGACCCCGCCGACGACCGCGACGGCGAGCTCGATCTCGAGGAACCGGCGCGCGAGGTTGCCGTCGAGCCGGCGCGAGATCCACGCGCCGACACCCATCGCCGAGAGGTAGAGCCCGATCACGAGCGAGAACTGCGTGACCGAATCGCCGAGCAAGTAGCTGCCGAGCGTTCCCGCGAGCAGCTCGTAGACGAGACCACAGATCGCGACCACGAACACGTTGAGATACAACGCGGTCGCGTGGACCGGCGGACGTTCAGCCGTGGATGGCGGCTGAGATGATGAGGGCGATGCCAATCAAGACTCCGGCGACGATCACACCGAGCGCGACGTTCTGATCCTCCTCGATCTCCTTCTTCATGGAGAACGGGGCGACCTTCGTCATGATCCAGAACGCGATGCCAAACACGGCGAGCCCGATGCCCGCGAATACCGCCGACGACACGACCGCATCGCTCATATCCGAGAGCTTCATCATTTACCTCCGTGGTAACCGCTGTGCCAGAAGTGGTACGACCGATACCCGCCGGGCGACGCTCGCACGGACTTGGGAACTTCTTCGCGATCCGGCTCGCCGAATTCACGCTGCGTGACCGCCATCGCGGTGTAGCCGCCGCACACGATCACCGAGATCACGATCATCACGATCGTGAGCGGCGAGCGCTGCGGGCGCGGCACGACCGGATGATCCGGTGCACGAGGCTGGCTGGGCTCAGTCATCGCTGCTGCTGTTCGAATTCATGAGGGCCTTGAGGATCGCGCCGATGCCGATGAAGACGCCGACGATGGCGACCACGAGGATCGCGACTGGCGTGAATGGCGCCTTGCCAGCGGTGCTGTTCTCCCAGCGCTTCTTCTCGTGAAAATAGGAGGTCAACCCGACGACGAGCAGCGGGATACCGAGGATCAGCAACGCCCACCCGAGCCACTTGCCGCGGAACACGCCTTGCTGGAGTGTCACGTTGATCGGCATGAGGCCGGCGCTGCCGTGCTGGGCCTCGAGCCGCAGGATGTACGTGCCCGCGGGTTGTGGCCCGAAGACTGTCGAGGACGTGTAGTTGCCCTCGGCCCACGACTCGCCATCGTCGACGCCCGAGTAGTGCTCGATCGAAGCCTCGCCGCTGACCACGCCGCCGGTCGAGGTCTCGACGAGGTCCGCCGAGATGAAGACCCAATCGTTCGCCAAGCTGTTCGCCGCGAACGCCAGCTCCAGGTTGCGGCCGCCCGCGATCTGGAGCGGCTCGGAGAACCAGATCGAGTCCGCAGGTGCCGTCGTGACCTCGTTCTCGGGGGTGTCGCTGCCCCCGGAGGCGGCAGGTGCGCCTATTCCGGCGCCCGGCCCACCGCCGAGGCTGACGGCGGTCGAGAGCACGGTCTCGTCCTTTGCGGCCATCGCGAATACCAGCCCGAGGACCAGCAGCACGAAGTAGGCGATCGACATCACGGAGGCCGCGGTCTTCCACGCGTCCGGTTGGTTCGGTGCGATGCCGTCGCCATCCATCATCGCGAGGTCGACCGGCGCGAAGGCCGCAATGACCTCCTTCGCGGTCATGAACGTGCTGAGCGACCAGTTCTCCTCGGTCGCGTTCGACTCGCGCGACACCATCGCAGGTGGCGCGATGCAGTCCTCGGAGCTCACCTGCTCGCCCTGCTGGACCTTCCAGTAGAACTCGCCGAGCACCTCGTCGACGCGCAGATCCGCGTTCTGGAACCGCAGGAACTCGACGCCGTCGTAGCGCGCGCCCTTGACCGTGGTCTCGACCGCGCCGGTCGCGATCGGTTGGACGTAGCTCCAATGACCATCCGAGCGAACGAGCCAGCGATAGCCGAGGCCCGCGCGATACAACAAATACTCCTCGAACGGGTACCAGTCGCCTTCGACGAGCGCGCTGCGCTGGACGTAGCCGATGACGGTGAGCTCGCCTTCGCTGAACGTGCCCTTGGTGCCGAGGGGAATCATCGGCGACGCACGCGACGCGAGCTGACCGAG
This sequence comes from Kofleriaceae bacterium, assembly GCA_025357755.1. Taxonomy (GTDB): domain Bacteria; phylum Myxococcota_A; class Polyangia; order Haliangiales; family Haliangiaceae; genus JABFXX01. Next base: position 24,247 of record JANXOP010000311.1, read on the forward strand.
GATCGCGAGGGCTTCGCTCCCCGTATCGAGCAGCGTATTGCAGTGACCACACACCACGCGTTGGGTCTCGCCAGGAACGCGGAGCTCGATCGGCGCGCTGCACACCGGGCATGCGAGCGCCTTGGCCGTGATCTCGTTATCGCTCGGTGGTGGTCCGACTTCGCCGCCGGAGAGCCGCAGCTCCGCGAGCTCGACGTGCGATCCGACGTACAGCTTCGGAGGTTCGACGTCGTCGCCGAAATCGATCGTCGCGAACCCGCCTTGGCCATCCGAGAGATCCGCGTAGCGGAACGTCTCGTTCGGAACCAGCCGGAACGGCAGCTCGCCTTTGGCGCTCGCGTAGGTCGCCTCGGTCGCTTCGCCGACCGTCATGGTCTTGGGGCCGGACGGTGTTGGCACCTCGAGCTTGTCGCCGACCGTGACCGCGTTCGGTGCCGCGAGCCACGGTACTTCGAACGTCAGGTAGTAGCGGCCCTGCGCCTCGGCGAGCCAGCCCCACTGCCCGCCATCGAGCTTCGCGTACCACTCCTGCCAGATACCGCCGGCCGCGTGCTTGACCTGCGCCATGCCGACCAGGAGGAAGCTCGTGGTGCCGAAGTGGCCCTCGGCGAACAACCGCAGCGGTGATTCGATCGGCGCGAGGTCCGCGACCTTGCCCAGCGACTCGACGCCGCGATCGGTGCGCTGCACCGCAAAGTTGCAGTGGCCGCAGATCCGCACGAACGAGTCGTCGTAACGAAACTCGAGCGGTGCGCCGCAGTTTGGGCACGTCGTCCTCACGCCTACCGGGGCAGCGTAGTGGTCGCAGCCTCGCGGCTCAAGGGCTACCCCCCGAGAAACTCCTCAGCGCGGACCGGCGTCCGCGACCATCGTGGTCTGCATGTTGTTCTTCGTCAGTCCCGAGCCAACAGGCGTCGCGGCATCGAAGTACCCATTGCTGAGGTCACCGGTGGCACTGCCCTGCTTGTCCATGTTCAACGAGTTCGAGAACCAGTTGTCGTACGTGAAGTCCGCGTTTTGACCGCCATAGAACATGATCCCGTACGATGCGGTCGACAGGTTCGAGTGGCTGACCTTGATCGTGGGGCTACCCGTGAAGTGCATGTCGCAATGCGTGCTATCGGTCTGGCCCGTGGGGACGCCGATCCACGAGTACTCGAAATCGATCGTACCGCTCGAGACGACCAGCAGATCGTGCGTGACGTTCGAGAACTCGCTATCGCGCGAGATCGCGGTGCCCCCGCTCACGGTGATGCCGCCGCCGCGCGAGGTCACGTAGTTGAAGTTGATCGTGCCGCCCGTCGCAACTTCCCACGCGTTCCAGTACTGGATCCCGGGCGCGGGTTGCATGCCGATCGTGCCGCCCTTGATGCCCTTCGCGAGCACGGTGCCTTTGACCGTGACGCCGATGTTCTGATCGAACTGGATCACGGTGCTCGGTTCGATCGTGAGCGTGACGCCCGCGGGAACCGTGATCGACGCGTGGACCTTCACGAGGCCGCTCCATGTCGTATCCGTGGTGACGTCGGTCGAGACATCCGTGGTGGTCTGCGCGATGAACGCATCCGCCATGGTCTCGCTGCCACCTCCGCCGTAGCCGCCGGTGCCGTCGTCTCCGCCGGCGTTGTCGGCCTTCTTGCAACCGACCAGAGCAGAGACGGCTAGACCGAGCAGGAGCAGGCGCTTCATGGCGAACATTGTATCATTCCCTTCGTGTTCTCTACGACGTTCCTCGGTCACCAGGGCTGGATGTTCCAGACCTCGAAAGCAGCGATCCTCGTCGACCCGTTGCTTTGTGAAGACTTCGGCCAGGCGCACGCGCTCGGTTACCGGGTGTATCCGCCTCGCCAGTGGCAGCCAGAGGCGATGCCTCCGCTCGATGCGGTGATCCTCAGCCACGAGCACGACGATCACTTCGATCTGCCGTCGCTGGCGAAGCTCGAACGAACGATTCCAATCTACCTGTCATCGCGCTCTTCGATTGCCGCGCGCCGCATCCTCGAACAGATGGGCTTCACCGTCCACCCGCTCATCCCGGGGGCGTCGATCGTCGTTGGCGACCTCGAGGTCACGGCGTTCACGGGCGATCATCAAGCGATGGATTGCGGGGACGAGTGGGACACGTTGCCCTTCCTCGTACGATCGACCGAAGGCCACGGATCATTCTTTTCGATGGTCGATATCACGATCACGCAGGCCCACGTCGAGTGGGTCGCGGCCAAGGCTATGCGCCCCGGGCTGATCAGCTGGACCAACAACGCGATGGATTGGAGCCACATGGCGTCCTACCTCGCGGAGCGCGTCGAGGGCACCCAGCAGGCGTTCATGAACTGGGGGGTCGGTCACAAGCTGATCACCACGATCTGGGGCACGCCCGCCGCGATGATCATGTGCGCCGGCGGCTTCGCGTTCGAGGGCGCCAAGGCATGGCTCAACCAGCGCGTGTTCTGCGTCGACACCGATCAGGTCGTCGAGAGCATGAGCAAGCTCTACAAGAAGGAGAAGTTCTACGCGGGCATACCGGGCCAGACCTTTCAGATGAAGGCCGGCAAGCTCGCCTCGGTCGAAGCTTCGACGCCGTGGCTCGGTACCGCGCCGCGCGAGGGCTGGCCTTCACGTGCCAAGGGGAACGTCGAGCTCCAGGAGCTCGGTCCGGCGACCGGACGTCACGCGCTCGCGCCGGGCGACCTCGACCGGCTCGCGATGTACCTCGATGCGCTCGCCGGCTCGATGGTCGGCGGCCATACCTTTCGCAGCCTGCACTCGGTCCTCGCGACCGAGGCGGGTGATCGCGTGTGCTCGTTCGCGATCGTCGTGCGAGATGGAGACGTTCGGCGCACGTTCGAGTACGTCTCGACCGAGTGCAGGTTCGTACCGTCGACGCGTCCGGAGCTCGAATACATCGCGGGGATCGAGGTCTGGGCGAGTGACCTGCTCGCGGTGTTCGAGGGTGCGCTCGGGCCGATCGCCTTGTCCTTCGGGCGCGCGCGGCTGTGGAATGCGCTCGTCGGGAGGTTCTCGTTCGATATCTTCCCCGAGCTTCATCGGATGAGCCATCCACTGCGCCAGCCGAGCGCCTACTTGAAGACGTACGAGCGGCTCTACGCCGCGGTGCGCGAGCGCCCCCCGGTCTACAAGCATCGAAGTAGCTCCTAGATGCCGTCGCCGTTGCCGCAGAGCGTCGCGCGATAGTTCGTCGCGGTGCTGCCGACCACGCCACCGACCCACAACCAGTACTTGGTCTTCGGCTCGACGGCGAACATCGCGAGCTCGGGACCGGTATCGCTCGCCAGGAGGCTCGCCGCGATCGGCCTCAAGGCCGTCGAGCCCTCGAACAGGATGTAGTCGAGATCCGAGCTCGTGCCATCCCAGGTCAGGCGGACCGCGAGCTCGTGGGTCGAATCGCCGGTCGTGATCTCGTACGTGTCGCGATCGAGATACTGGTCGCTCTGTGCGCCATCCCCGATCGCACCGCCGATCGAGACGTGCTTGTCGGTCTCGATCGTCAGCTTCGTGGTCTCGGGCGAGGACAGCTCGATCAACGAGAACTGCGGGTCTTTGGTGAAGTCGACGCGGACCATGCCGTTGCCCGCGTCGTTCGTCTCGGTGTAGCTCGCCGTACTCGTTGCTTCGTCACAGCTCGGCATCGGCGAAAACCGGATCTTGTAGTCGATCGTGCCGCCCGCGATCGCGCCGGGGCTCCGGGCCTCGACGACGACATCGTAGTCGCCAGGATCCAGGGTCGCGAGGAACGCGCCCAGAGATCCGGCAAAGGTTGGCGTGACCTCTGCGACCAGGCGCGGCGTCGCGGCCGTATCGAAGAACCGCACGGTCACCCCGGTCAGCAGCTCGAACCCCATGCCGACGTCGACCTCGACCAGCAGCGGTGTAACGCCGGTCACATTCACCCGGTACCGGTCGTCATCGGCGATCATCAGCTTGGGGTCTGCGCCATCGGGCGAGAACGTGCCGCAGATCATGTGGCCGTCTTTGCCGACGGTGAGGTTCGTGACTTCCGCAGTCGTGCCGTTCGTCGCGTCCGCAACCTCGGTGTAGTCGCAGGACGGACCGGCATCATCACCGCACGCACCGAGACCGCACGCAGCGACACCGCACGCGGCAAGGATCGACGATGTAGCGAGCCCGCGAATGCCCGTACCCTACCTCGAAACGCGCTACAGTCGCGACAGCTCGATGCTACGCCGCGCACTTTCGATCTCCGCTCTCGCCGCGTGCTCGGCACCTGCGGTCACCGAGCTCACCGACATGACCGATGGAACCCCGGTCGCAGCGATCGCAGCCGTCGGTCAGCCGCGGACATTCCGGCCGATGGCGACCCCGGCACCCGGCACGAGCTCGCCAGGGCTTGCAACTCAGCTCACCGACGGCAGCATCTTGGTCTCTGATACGAACAGCCAGACCAGTGGTCACTGGTGGCGGATCGTGCCGGACCAATTCGGTAGCTACGAGAACGGCACGTGGGTCGGCGTCGCCGATTCGCCTGCGTACGCACCGTTGTACTTCGGCTCTGCCGTCTTGCCGGATGGTCGGTTCATCGCCGAAGGTGGCGAATATCTCGGTGGCCAGATGGCCTTCACGAAGAAGGGTGCGATCTACGATCCGGTCGCGAACACGTGGACGTCCGTCTCCCCGCCGACCTCGTTCCACGAGATCGGTGATGCGTCGAGCGTCGTGCTGACAGATGGTCGCTTCATGTTGACCGATTGCTGCTCGGTCAAGGAGATGGCGATCCTCGATCCGGTCACGCTCACGTGGACCGAGAGCGTCGGTACCGGCAAGGCCGACATCCACGATGAAGAGAGCTGGGCCATGCTTCCGGACGGGCGCATCCTCACCGCCGACGCGAACGCACCAGCCGGCGATCTCTTGCATAGCGAGATCTACGATCCGGTGACCCAGGTATGGAGCTCGGCGGGCCAGCTGCCGGTCAAGCTCGCCGATACGATCGGTGGCGGTGTGATGGACTCGCACGAGATCGGCCCCGAGATGCTGCGCCCCGATGGCACCGTCGTCGCGATCGGCGCCACCAAGCACAACGCGGTCTACGACATCGCGAGCGCCACGTGGTCGGCGCTGCCCGATACCCCGGGCGGCGATTTCGGCGCGCCCGATGCGCCTGGCGTGGTGATGCCGAATGGCGACATCATGTTCGCGGTCAACCCGATTCCTGCCGAAGGTGCCGCGCGCACGAGCGGCGACGTGTTCAACGCCCCGGTTACCTTCATCGAGCTCACCGGCTCGACGTTCACCGTGCTCGCGGATCAGCCAGCGCAAGCGCAGGGTGACTCGGCGTACTTCCTCGATTTCTTGATGCTCCCGACCGGTGAGGTACTCGTCACCGACTCGCAACAGACGCCGCTCATCTACACGCCGAACCCGGGCGTGATCGAGAGCTCGCGCCCGGTCATCCTCCAGGCGCCGCGCTTGATCACCACGAACCCCGAGCCGCAGACCGATCTGCCGACGCTGTTTCGCGGTCGCGATTACGCCCTCCCCGTCCTCCGGATGAACGGCATCAACTTCGGCGCGTATTACGGTGACGATGCGCAGATGTCGACGAACTTCCCGCTCGTCCGCGTCACGAACCGCGCGACCAGCCACGTCGCTTACTTCCGGACCTTCGGCCACTCGAATCGCTCGATCGCGCCGGACAATGTCGGTACGACGAGCTTCTCGGTGCCGGCCACCGCCGAGCCCGGGCTCTCGGATTTCGAGGTCATCGCGAACGGCATCGCGTCGCTGCCGATCACGGTCAACGTCAAGTAACTATGCCAAGCTGAGAAGGTGGCGGCGAACCCCTTTCTGGCTGCGAAGCAGAAGCCGCTGGTCGTCGGTCACCGCGGTGTGCCGCATCTCCACCAGGAGAACTCGCTCGCCGGATTTCGCCGCGCGGTCGCGCTCGGGATCCCCGCGATCGAGCTCGATGTCCGGCTCACTCGCGATGGCGTGGCCGTCGTCTTCCACGATCCGACGTTGCTGCGTCTGACGGGCAAGCCGCGTCCAGTCAGCGACCTCACGTGGGACGAGCTCTCGAAGCTTCGCCTCCGCCGCGACGTCCGCATGGGCCTCGATGCGAACGGCGACCCGCTCGACCTGCACTACGACCGCGAAGAGCCGATTCCGCTGTTCGCCGAGGTCCTCGACGAGATCGCAGGCTCGGCCGCGATCAACGTCGAGCTCAAGCTCGACCTCGAGCGCTGGTGGCCGACCGCGGTCGGCTCGGTCGCGGCGAAGTTGATCGCGGAGGCCAAGGCCGAGGATCGAGTGATCGTCACCTCGTTCGATCTCCGCAAGCTGCGTGAAGCACAGCGCACGCATCCCGGCCTCGCACTCGGGTTCTGCTTCGACGACACGATGCTCAACTTCGCCAGCGGTATCCTCGAGCGCTTGCCTGCGATCCACGCCCGCCTCGGCGTGCACGAGCGCCATCCGAACGAGCGCGCCCGCCGCGTGCTCAATCGGATCCTCGATTCGCACATGATCACGCGGCTCGTCGAGTCTCGCGTGATCGGGGCCGATCACACGCTCGTCGGCGAGGATACCGTCGCCACTCTCCACAAGCGCGGCGTCGCGATCGGCACGCACACCCTGTTCCCACTCGGCACCACCGCCGGCACCAAGCCCCTCGCCCCGAGCGCCTCGACCGAGCGCGAAGTCGAACGGCTCGTCGGGCTCGGCGTCGACTGGATCGAGAGCGACGATCCCGAGCGCTTGTTGAAGCTCGTCGGCTAAGGAGTGCGGGTTTCGGTGATCAATCGGATCGTGTCCAGCGAGGTTGGGCCCCAGCCCTTGATCATCACCACCGTCGGCGAGCTCTGCGATTCGATCACGCCGGCCTCCCACCGGCTCGACGTCAAGGCTTCGTACTCCGAGTCCGCCCACTTCTTGTCGGACGTCTCGGTGGAAAACCAGATCACCGACGTGCCTGGCGACAGCGTCGCGTTGCCCGCGATCTGCGTCTTGTAGACCTTCCCGGGCGGATCGGTCGGCTCGCCGCGCCACGTGAACCACTTCTTCTCGAACTCGAACACCGGCAGCGCGCGGTAGAGCTTGCCCGGCTGGATGTTGCTGACCGAGAACCACACGCCCTCGCGCAAGCAGTGATCGTGCGCCGCATCGCAATCGACGCCGACCCCCATGAACACCGGTCCTCCGGGACCGTGGATCCGTCCGTCGTCGGCACGCGCGGCCTTGCTGCCATCGCCGCCCATCACGTGGCCGCCGTTCTTGATCGGTACGTTGTTGATCGTCGGCGTCGCGTTCGAGCCCACGTTGTGGTTCGAGCCGCTGCCGGTCTCGGGATCCTTGAGCTTGGTCACCGAGTGCCCCGTCGCGTGAGGGGCTGCGGAACCGGATCCGGATCCGGTTGCCACCGGCTCTTCTTTCTTGCGCAGCTTGTCGCAGCCGCTCGCAAGTGTGGCGACGGTGATCCACATCGCTAGCTTCTTCATTCTCACGTGATCGCTACAGGAATCGAACCTGTGACCTACGCTTTAGGAAAGCGTCGCTCTATCCAACTGAGCTAAGCGACCGGGGGCGCTACTCTAGCAGACCTGCACCGAGTAGCAGCGTTCGGTCGCCGGGACGCCATTCTCCGCGATCCGGCCACCGGTGTTCGCCTGCTCGGAAACGAGCTCGACCGCCGGGAAGTATCCGCGGACCTCGGCATCGCCGACCGCGTGGGGTGGCGCCTGCCACGCACCCTCGGCGTAGTCGATCGAGATGACGAGGCCCCAGGTCGCGGGTGGTACGAGTGTTTTGAGCTTCGCGATATATGCCGGGCGCACGTCCGGAGGAAGCGCGATCAAGGCCGCCCGATCGTAGATCGCATCGACGTGGCCGACGAGCTCGGGCGTGAGCGCGAACCAGTCGCCCGCGATCAACGTGATCTCCTGCGCCTTGTAGATCGCGTAGTCACCGAGCCGCTCGACCGTCGGGGTGAGCGCGTGCTCGGCGAAGAACTGCACGATCGCATCCTCGACGAGCTCGACACCAACCACCGCGTGACCGTTCGCGGCGAGGAACGCGAGGTCCTCGCTCTTACCGCACAGGGGGACGAGTACGCGGAATCGACCGTCGAGCCGCGTCAGGTACTGCTCGAGCAATGCATTCGGGCGACCTTCGTGAAAGCCGATCTTGTGCTCGGCCCAGCGGGCCCTCCAGAATGCAGGTTCCATGGTTGGCGAAGCTACCGTGACTCCGTTCCAGCTGGTCGGCGGCGCCGAGAAGATTCGCGCGCTCGTCGAGCGGTTCTACGAGGTGATGTTCGAGACCGAACGGGCGCTCACGAACCTCCATCGTACGGCGCCGGATGGTCGCGTCGATCCCGGATCGCGCCAGCGGTTCGCGCTGTTCGTGATGGGCTGGCTGGGCGGTCCCCAGGACTACACGGAGCAACACGGGCACCCTCGCCTGCGCATGCGCCACGGTCGCGTAGCGGTCGATATCGCGATGCGTGATGCGTGGTTGCGCTGCATGCAAACCGCGATGAACGACCTCCAGATCGCGGGTCCTGTCCGATCCTATTTGGACGGTCGGTTCGCCGAGGTCGCTGATTTCATGCGCAATACCGCCACCTGAATGGCGGGTTTTGGCTAGGTACACCTGTAATCCCTGACGTAAGCTAACCAACAGATGGAGACGGTTGGTGGCCGGTACGCGCTCGACGGTCGCCTCGGCGAGGGAGGAATGGGCCAGGTCTATCGGGCCCGCCATCTCCAGCTCGGCAAGGCGTACGCACTCAAGATCATCGCACCGACGTTCGCGAGCGACCAGGTTGCACGCCAGCGCTTCAACCAGGAAGCCAAGCTCGCGAGCGAGATCAGCCACCCGAACATCGTCTCGGTCGTCGACTTCGGCGAGGACGAACAATTCGGCGCGTTCATGGTGATGGAGCTGGTCGAGGGCAACTCGTTGCTCAACGATGGGCCGCTGCCGATGGCGCCGAAGCGCGCGCTCGACGTGCTCGCGCAGGTCGCGGATGCGCTCGATTGCATCCACAAGCGCGGCATCATTCACGGCGACGTCAAGGCGGACAACATCATGCTGGTCTCGGAGTCCGAGACGACCGCGCAAGCGCACCGCCGCCGCGTCGTGCGGCTGCTCGATTTCGGGCTCGCGCGTGGCGACGGGCACGACGAAGAAGAAGCCGGCGTCAGTGGCAGCCCTCACTACCTCGCGCCCGAACGCTGCGCCGGCGGTCCCGCGAGCGTGCAGACCGACATCTACGCGCTCGGCGTGCTCGGCTACCTGCTCCTGACCGGCGGCTTGCCGTACGAGGGCAGCGTCACCGAGATCATGATGGCGCACATCCACGACACGCCAGACTCGCTCGCGGGACGGCTCGAGGAGCCGGTCGATCAGGCGCTCGAGCGGCTGATCGCGCGCGCGATGTCGAAGGATCCGGCGGGACGCTACGGCAGTGCGGATGCGTTCCGTCGCGAGCTCGATGCCGTGATGAACATGCTCGACCTGGGGCGGCGCCGCGCTCGCGGCAGCGGGCTACTCGCCGTCGAGAATCCGCGCGAGGCCGTGATCAGCGAAGCGTTCGAGAGCTCGCGGCTTGCCCAGGCGCTGGTCTCGATCGACGGAGTGCTCGCCGTCGCGAATACCGCGTTCGCGAAGCTCATCGGTCATGACAGTGGCAAGAGCATCGACGGTGTACCGATCTCGGATACCGCGCTCAACACGTTCGTGCCCGGACTCATGCGTGCGTTGCGCGCCTGTCACACCGACGGGAAACCGCAGGAGCGCCGCGCGAAGGTGTTTCGTGGTGCCGATAAACCGCCGCTCGAGCTCGTGATCTGGATGACCCCGTTATCGGTGCCGGGGTACGAGCTTCACTTGATCGTACGCGTCGACGAGCTCGTCGAATCACGCCGGTAGGCTACCTGAACCTGCCCGGTCGCCGGGTAGCGGGTCCCGCCTTCGCCAGGCAGAATGCTCGGATGCCAACGCCCAACCGCGAGACGTTGATCCACAGCCTCTACGAGGCGGCCGAGCTCGAGCACAACCTGATGTGCACGTACCTGTACGCGGCGTTCAGCTTGCGTCAGGGCACGGCGGAGGGATTGTCGGCGACCGAGGCCGATGCGACGGTGCGGTGGCGCAAGGCGATCATCGACATCGCGATCGAAGAGATGGCTCACCTCGCCGCGATCTGGAACATCACGAGTGCGCTCGGTGGCACCCCGCGGTTCGGGCGGTTCAACTTCCCGCTCGATGTCGGGCTGCTGCCGGCGTCGATCACGGTGAAGCTCGCGCCGTTCACCGAGGCCGTCGTCCAGCACTTCGTACACCTCGAGCGGCCGATGGCCTCCGACGAACCGGAAGGTCCAGGCTTCGCCGCCGAGGCCGCCTTCCATCGCGGCACCGATCGCGTCCGGATCACGCCGATGCCGATCGACTACGAGACAGTCGGCGTGTTCTACGCGGAGCTCCAGAAGATGCTGCGCAGCTTCGTCGAGGCGCATGGCGAGGCCGCCGCCTTTTGTGGCGATGCCGCGCTCCAACTCGGGCCGACGGAGCTCGCGCTCGACGGGGTCAAGCCGGTGGTCTGCCTCGAGACCGCACTCGCCGCGCTGGCCTCGATCATCGAGCAAGGCGAAGGCGCGCCGGGCCACTCCGACCGTTCGCACTACGTGAGGTTCGTCGCGATCCGCGCCGAGCTCGCGGAGCTCCGCGCCGCGAATGCCGCGTTTCATCCTGCGTTCCCTTCGGCGACGAACCCGGTGTTGCGCCCACCGCAGCGCACGTCGCGCGTGTGGATCGAGGACGAAGAAGCCGCGAAGACCGTCGATATCGCGAACACCGGCTACGCGCTGATGCTGCGCCTGCTCGCGTACTCGTACGCCGTCCCGAACACGACTCCCGAGAAGGGCATCGCGGTCGGACTCGGTATCGATCTCATGCGCGCGGTCACGCTGCTCGGCGAGCGTGCCGCACGGTTGCCCGCGGGGCCATCGAATCCCGAGTGCAATGCGGGTATGTCGTTCACGGCGCTCCGCGATGCCGCTCCTCTGCCCGCCGGTCTCGCGGCCCGCCGGTTCTTTACCGAGAGATTCGAAGAGCTCGCGACGGCGGCAACGGCGCTCGAACAAACCGACCCGCGCGTGATCCAGGCCGTGCGGCTCCTCGCTGCCCTCGCGCTGCGCGCGAGGAAGAGCTTCGCCGGTGTGGTCACCTTGCCGCTCGCACCGATCACGCCGGACGCGCCGATCAAGATCGCGCGACCCGCGCTCGCGCCGCCTGGTTCGATCGAGAAGGCGCCGAACGGTGCGCCGATTCCGCACCCGGTCGATGGCGTCGACGAGATCGAAGCCGAGCACATGACGCTGCTCTACGACGGCAAGAAGTGCATCCATAGCCGCAAGTGCGTCACGCAAGCGCCCGAGGTGTTCCTCGCGAACGTCAAGGGCCCGTGGATCGTGCCGGACGCGATGGACACCGAGCTCCTCGCCGGTATCGCTCACGCCTGTTGCTCGGGTGCGATCGCGTATCGCCGTAAGGATGGCCGGCCCGAGGAGCCGGTGCCACCGGTCAATACCGTCGAGCTGCGCGAAGGTGGGCCCTACGCGGTGCGCGCCGAGATCCACCTCGATGGCGAACCACCGAAGTTCTTCCGCGCCACGCTGTGCCGTTGCGGCGCTTCGAAGAACAAGCCCTTCTGCGATAGCTCGCACCATGCCGTGAGCTTCGCGGCCACGGGCGAGCCGGCGACGATCCAGGATAAGTCCGCGATGCTCGCGGTGCGCAACGGCCCGCTCGCGATCGATCCGCAGACCGATGGGCCCTACGCGGTGCGCGGCAATCTCGAGATCATGAGCGGCACGGGTCGCATGGTCGCGCGCGTGCAGTCGGCAAAGCTATGCCGCTGCGGTGGCAGCAACACGAAGCCATTCTGCGACGGCACGCACGCGAAGATCGGCTTTCGGTCCGACCGCTGAGTACTACTTCTCGTTCTTCTGGGGCTCGAGATTCTTGAGGCATTCGGCGAGCGGATCGCACGCCGATTCTTCCTTGTTGCAGACCTCGAGCACGCGAACCTGACGCGACGACATCGAGGAGGTCTTGCACTGCTTGAGGAACTCGGCCTTGTGCTTTGCGACGAGCTCGTCGGGCTTCAGGTCAGCGAGCTCTTTCGGCGACATCGTCGCCTTCGCATCGGCGACCGCGCACTGCGTGAGCTTCGGCTGGATCGCTTCGCACGCGAGGTCGCGGCGCTTTTCGATCGGCGAGCGCGAATCTTTGTAGACCGGTAGCGGATCCCCGCTCCCAGGCCCCGGTTCGACGTGCTGGCCACCACCGCAGCCGATCAACAGAGCAAGTGCGAATGGCTTCACTTCGTGGCTCCTTCGGTGCCTTCGTCATCGAGCGGAATCAGGCACGTCTTCTCGAGCTCGGCCACCGTGGGCACCTTCGCGAGACACGCGACGCGCTTGGGATCTTTCGCGCAATCGTTCATGACCATCGTCGTGTTGTCCGCCACTGCGTCTTCGACACGCTTGGGCTCGCGCTGTTGCGCCTCGGCGCGATACATCGCCTCGATCCGCGGTTTGACACCTTCGCAAGTGGTCGCCTCGACCGGCCCGACGCCAGCGTGAGGACCGGCGAGTGCCGGTCCCAAAGCCGCGCTCCCACTGGCACTGCCTGCGGTCACCGTCGAGGGCTTCGATGGACACGCGCACGCGACGAGCGCAGCGAGGAGGAGCAGACGTTTCATCGCCCCGACCTTACCTCATCACCCAGAGGCAACGGGTCGATAGCCGTCGAGTTGCCACGGCGGATGCGCGACGCGCCCGCGGTCCGTGAGATCGAGGTGCATCGGCGTGAGCGAGCTCCTGCCCTTCGCGACCGCGACGCAATCGGTGCCCGGCAGATCGTCGTGCCCGGTCGGTCCTCCCCCGACCCAGTAGTACGGGCGACCGCGCGGATCCTGGCGCTCGGCGACATCGTCGCCGTAGATCCGGCGACCGAGCGTGGTCCACTCGTATTCGTCGCTCGACGTCCCGGGTAGGTTGACGTTGAGCACGCTACCCTTCGGCATCGGCTCGTTGATCGCGGCGTGCACCACCTTCGCCGCGAACTCGAGGGCGTGGATCACCCCGTCGGCGGACGTTCGTGGAGCGAGCGAGAACGCGAGGCCCGCAGCGCCGCGCAGCGCGCCCTCGACCGCGGCCGCGACCGTACCCGAATAGAAGACGTCGCTGCCCATGTTGAAGCCGTCGTTGACACCCGACACCACGATCGCCGGGAGGCGATCGCAGACCTTCATCATCCCGAGGTACACGCAATCGACGGGCGTGCCGGAGAGTGCGTAGCGCTTCGGTGCGACCTCGGTCAGGCGCAGCGGCTTGTGCAGCGTGATCGCGTGCGATGCCGCCGAGCGCTGCCGCTCCGGTGCGACGACCACGACATCGGCGAAGACAGCGATTCGGTCGGCGAGACCGAGCAGGTGCGGCGAATCGATGCCGTCGTCGTTCGAACATAAAACGAGTGCGCGGGTGCTCACCGGGGCTGGAGCGTACTCCAATCCAAACGGCGGGCACCCGCGCTGGGGTTGCTATCTAGCTACCTCACTACAGCTCGCAACCGACCGACGATGCGACCGTCGTGTCGAGCAGTATGTCGGCGTCACCCGCGCCGCAATCGATGACATCGGCGCCCGCCTGGCCGTCGATCACGTCGTCGCCCGCGCCACCGAAGATGGTGTCGACGCCCGCGCCGCCTTCGATCTGGTTGTCGAGCGCGTTGCCCGTGAGGGCGTCGTCGCCCGCGCCACCCTTGAGGTTCTCGACGTCGTTGCCGATATGGTCGGTCTCGCCCGATTCGCCGCTGGCGAACGTCGGGATCATCGAGACCGTCAGTGCGTTCGTGCGTTGCGAGTAATCGACCGTATCGATGCCGAGGCCACCGTTCATCGTGTCGTCGCCGCTCGACGCGGTGTCCTCGTCGAAGCGATCATTGCCGTCGCCACCATTCATCGCGTCGTTGCCGGCGCCACCATGGAGGGTGTCGTTGCCCGCCAGGCCATTGAGCGTATCGTTGCCCGCGCCACCATCGAGCACGTTGTCGCTCGCCGAGCCCGTGATCGTGTCGGCGCCAGCGCCGCCGGTCACGTTCTCGATGTCCGCCATGAGCTTGTCGTTCTCGGCAGTCTCGCCGGAGTGCGCGACGCCGTCGATCAGGACGGTGACAGGGTTGGTGCGCGCCGCATACGTGACCGTGTCCGTGCCCGCGCCGCCGTTGAAGGTATCCGCGCCGTCCGCCGCCGAGTCGGCCACGAACGTGTCGTTGCCCGCATCGCCAAACAAAACATCTGCGCCACCGGCGCCCGTGATCGTGTCATCACCTGCGCCGCCGTAGATCGTATCGGCGTTCGCGCCGCCGGTGATGGTGTCGTTACCCGCGCCACCTTTCATGGTCTCGATGTCGGTGCCGATCGTGTCGGCCTCGCCGGTCTCGCCGCTCGCCGTTGCACCGTCGTTCGTGAGCACGAGCGCGGCCGTACGCGCCGAGTAGTCGACGGTATCCGCGCCGGCACCACCGGTCATCGCGTCATCACCGTCCGCGACCGACGAGACGAACGTATCGTCGCCGTCGCCGCCGTCGAGCGTATCGTTACCGGAGCCGCCCTTGATCGTATCCTTGCCGGCGCCCCCGTAGACGGTGAGCGCGGTCGGGAACGCGGCGCCGCCGGTGGCCGCGTTGCCTTGGCCGGAGAAGTTATCGTCGCCGTCGGTCATCGAGACGACGAACGTCTCGGCGTTCGCGACGGTGACGTCCTTGTACGCATCCGCGTTGACCGCGATGCCCGTCGAGCCAAACACCCACGTGTCGGCCGCCTTGGTCCCCCGAAATTTGACAGCGTCCGTGCCGGCGAGCATGTCGATGTCGATGCCCGTCGCCGTCGCGGTACCGAGCCCGAACATGCCGCCGCTGTAGTCGACGATGAGGGTCTGGGCACCTGCAGTGCCGGTCACGATCATCTTCTTCATCGTGGTCGACGTCGGCGCAGCGACGCTGCCGTGCGTGCATGCGAAGCCGTTGATCAGCATCGTGGCATCGGTGCCCGGCGAGCGGCTGACCATGGCGACTCGCCTGTGGCGAGCAAGATCGTGAGCACACCGGTGCTAGGCACGAACGTGCATTCGCTGGAGAGGTCGGTCAGCCCTTCGGACGCTTCGCCGATTCCCGTGAAGTCATCCGACGAGCCATCGTTGGGAGGAGTGGTGGTGTTGCCTGCGCAGCCAGACGCCGCGACAAACGGAAGTAGGGTTCGGGCGAGTGAGCTGAACTTGTTCATGTGTGAAGAGCGCTTCGACCGGCTGGGAAAGTTGTCCAGGTAGGTGTTGGGGTAGCGATCGCGGGGCCGGACGTCCGGTGTGGGATGGGACCTTTGCAAAGCCACGGAGTGGTCGACCCACGCTCTATGAAGCGCCTCCTCGTGATCGCGTCGCTGTTCGCGTCGCCGCTCGCATCTGCCTACGACGTCAAGACCACCCCGTCGGGCGCCGAGGTCCACTGGAAGGCCGGTGCGATCGTCCTGACCCCCGCGCTCGCACCCGCACCTACCGGCATCACGACTGATGCGGCCACCGCCGTCCTGAGCGCATCGATCGCGACGTGGCAGACCGCGCTCGCGGGGACCCTCATCTCGATCGAACAAGCCAGCACGCCGGTCGCGGCTTCCTCGCATACCAATGATGGCGTCTCGACCGTGCGCTTTGCGATGTCTGCCGATGATCCAGATATCGAAGCGGGCGTGCTCGCACTGACGTTCGTCCAGTACCAGACGAGCACGGGCGTCGCCGTCGATGCCGATGTCGTGATGAATGCGAGCGGCTTCACGTGGGGGCTCGGCGCGACCGACTGCGCGAAGGAGTACGACCTCGAGAGCGCTCTCACTCACGAGCTCGGTCACGCGCTCGGCCTCGCGCACGCGATCGGTCACCCCGAGGCGACGATGTTCGCGACGGGTCAAGCGTGCGAGACGACCAAGCGCGACCTGTCACCGGATGACCAGGCTGGTCTGGATTCCTTGTATCGCGCACCTGCCACGTCCGAGATGGGCTCCTCGGGAGGCTGCTCGAGCACGAGCGGTGGTGCCCTGCTGCCGATCGTATTCGCGCTCGCGTTGCTGGTTCGGCGCCGAGTCGCGAGCGCTGGCGTCGCCGGCGTGGTTGCCGTGGTCACCGCGATCTCGGTCCCCGTCGGAGCCGCACAGCTACGCGCACTCGCGATCGAAGATCTCGCGCACGATGCAGTGATGATCGTGCGAGGTCATGTCGTCGCGAGCGAGGTCACGCCGAGCGGCCCGATCGAGACCGATGCGACGCTCGCCGTCGACGAATGTCTGGCGGGGCCCTGCCCGACCACCGTCGTCGTCCGTCGCCGCGGTGGCGAGCGTGACGGCATCGGCGTGATGGTCGATGTCGAAGCGGTCCCCACAATCGGTACCGAAGTGGTCGTCTATCTCCGCCGCGATCGCGCGGGCACCCTGCACGTGCTCGGTGGGGTGCAGGGGCTGTGGCAGCTCGCGAAGGGCGGTGTCTGGGTCCGCGACCTCCGCGGCCAGCACGTCCGCGTCGCGGATCACTGGGAAGAAGGTGCCACTGAAGCCGTCACCCTCGCGGCGCTTCGTCAACGCAGCCGACAGCCGCGGCGCTAACACGTTGATCCGGCACGGCCACCTCCGGGCACGACGCTCGCATTACCCACGTTCGATGTGGCGTCTGTGGATCGTGATGCTGGTCTTCGGGTCAGCCTGTGCGTCGGGTGGCGCAGGGGCGCCGTGCGCGCGCAAGAGCGATTGCGCGAGCCGCGTGTGCCTGGCGAACGGATGCTCGGCCCTCGACGACGCGAGCATCGATGCCGCACCGCTGGTCGATGCGCCCGGCGGGCCGATCGCACCGTATGTTCCGGACGCCGGGATCGACGCAGGGATCGACGCGAGCTAGCTCTCGGCTCGCGCCGCGCGCGGCGCGGTCAGCATCTCCCAGCGCACCAACGTCGCCATCGCATGCTCCGTCGACTCGCCGCACATCTCGGGTTGCGGCTGCAAGCCGATGCAGGTCGGCGGGCGCTCCGGCAAGCCGAACAACGCGCATCGGATCTCCGCGGTGAGATGAGGACAGCGAACGCCCGCCGCCTTGCCTTCGGGCAGCGCCGGGAGATGTGGAGAGATCGAGGGCGCGATACAGCACGCGCCACATCCGTCACGACAGTTCATGACGGTCGGAACTCGGCGGTGTGATTAAATGGCGGAATGGTCCGGGCTTCGTCGTGGGTGGCGTTTCTCTGCGCAGCCGCGTGTAGCTCGCAGCCGAGCCAGATGACCGATCCGGGGTGGATGGCGGCGATCTCCGATGCGACCTCGCTCGCCGACCTTTCGATTCCGGGCACCCACGAATCCGCCGCGTTCTACGAGCCGGTGCCCGGCACCGCGAAGACGCAGACCCTCACGCTCGCAGAGCAGTTCGCGGCCGGCATTCGCTACGTCGATATTCGCTGTCGTCATCTGGATGATGCGTTTCAGATCTATCACGGGCCTGTCTCCGAGCTCCTCGCCTTCGACGACGTGATCGGGTTCGCGCACGACTTCCTCGCGGCACATCCGAGCGAGACGATCCTCATGAGCATCAAGGAGGAGTCCGCACCCTCCGGTGATACGCGCACGTTCGAGGCCACGTTCGACGCGTACGTCGCGAAGGATCCGGGGCTGTGGCGACTCGATGCGACGATCCCGACACTTGGCGTGGCGCGCGGCAAGATCCAGCTGGTGCGGCGGTTCGACGCGACGACCACGCCGACCGGTCTCGATGCCGCGAAGTGGGCGGATGACGCCACGTTCACGCTGAGCTCGCCGAATGCCACGCTGCGCGTTCAAGACCAGTACACGGTCAGCGACGCCACCGCGAAGTTCGCCGCGATCATCGCGCTTCTCGACGAAGCCCAGGCCGCGGCGCCAGCTACGCTGTACCTCGACTACACGAGCGGCTACCAATCGCACTCGGGGTTGCCGAACATTCCGAGCGTCTCGGACACCATCAACGTCGAGCTCGATGCCTACCTCGCGGATCCGGCGCATGTGCACGCGCACCTTGGCGTCCTTGCGATGGACATGGTCGCCGAGTCGCGGATCACCGCGGTGTTCTCGACGAACTAGCGCGGGCAGCCTGGCCGCCCCGCTGGTCCGTGTCGGGAGTCCTGCCGACTGGCTAGACTCTGAAAAGGTGGACGGTGGGGTACCGTCCGTTCCCGTCGAGGCGACAGGATTCGAACCTGCGACCCCCAGACCCCCAGTCTGGTGCGCTACCAGGCTGCGCTACGCCTCGTGTGGGACCAGTGGTTTACGGGAAACTCAGACGGGAGGCAACCCGTTCAGAATGTTCTTGAGCACCTGGCTCGGCTTGAACGTCAAAACTCGACGTGCCGGGATCAGGATCGGCACCGCGCGCTGCGGATCGCGCCCCATCCGGTCCTTCTTGTCACGGACGACGAAGTTACCGAAACCAGAGATCTTGATCTTCTCGCCGCGCTCGAGCGTCTCTTTGACGACGTTGAAGACCGTCTCGACGATCTCGGCGGCTTCTTTCTTCGAGAACCCACCGACCTTTTCGTAGACCGACTCGATGATGTCCGCCTTGGTCATTCTCGCCATGATCCAAAGGTAACATAGGCTTAGCTGGACGTCACAGCTCAAGATCTTGTAATCGTTCAGATCCCTGGCTGCGGCCTAAGTCGTTGTGTCCATTGGCCCCAGCCAGTCAAAGGTCAGCCAGCACCTGGAACGGTCCCGCGCCGCTCACAGAGCCGGGCGGACCTGGTAGTCATCTCGGGTGAGCGACATCACCGTGACTCTGCCCGACGGCAGCCAGAAGCAAACGCCTGCTGGCACCACCATCGGCGACTTCGTCAAGACCGCGATCGGACCGGGCCTCGCGAAGGCCGCCGTGCTCGCGAAGATCGATGGCCCCTCGGGACAGATGCAAGAGGTCGACCTCGCGCGCGCGCTCGACCACGATACCAAGCTCGAGATCCTCACGTCCAAGCAGCCCGAAGCGCTCGAGACGATCCGCCATGACGCCGCGCACATCGTCGCCGATGCCGTCCAGCGCTTGTTCCCCGGCACGCAGGTCACGATCGGTCCGTCGATCGAGAACGGCTTCTACTACGACTTCGATCGTGGCACGCCGTTCAGCGAAGCCGAGCTCGCACAGATCGAAGAGCTCGCGAACAAGATCGTCGCCGAGGATCTCCCGTTCAAGCGCACCGAAGTTTCGATCGACGATGCGATCAAGCTGTTCGAGGGCAAGGGCGAGAAGTTCAAGGTCGAGATCATCCACGACATCGTCGCGAAGGGCGCCACCACGCTCACGCTGTACAGCCACGGCGAATGGGTCGACTTCTGCCTCGGACCTCACGGCCCTTCGACCGGTAAGGTCGGCGTGATCAAGTTGCTGTCGTCGTCGGCGGCCTACTGGCGCGGCGATTCGAAGAACAAGACGCTACAGCGGATCTATGGCACGGCGTTCTTCGACAAGAAGGGACTCGACGCCTGGCAGAAGCAGCGGGAGGAGGCCGAGAAGCGCGACCACCGTCGCCTCGGCAAGGACCTCGACCTGTTCCACTTCCACCCGTTCTCGCCCGGCGCCGCGTTCTGGACACCGAAGGGCACGGCGATCTACACGCAGCTCTCGGCGTACATGCGCGCGCTCGCGCTTGGCAATGGCTACGTCGAGATCAAGACCCCGCTGCTCTACAACAAGGGGTTGTGGGAGATCTCGGGCCACTGGGGCAAGTACAAAGAGAACATGTTCCTCGTCGAGGATAGCGAGGCGAAGGCCGCGGGTGATGAAGACCCGCACCACTACTCGCTCAAGCCGATGAACTGTCCATCGCACCACCTCTATTACGGCTTCAAGAAGCAGAGCTATCGCGATCTGCCGATGCGCTTGCACACGCAGGACGTGCTCCATCGCAACGAGGCCGCGGGCGCGCTCGGCGGGCTCACGCGCGTGCGTCAGTTCGCGCAGGACGACGCGCACATCTACTGCCGCGAAGATCAGATCTCCGAGGAGGTCGCGAAGTTCGTCAAGCTTCTCGACCGCGTCTACAATGCTTTCGGGCTCCAGTACACGGCAAAGTTCGCGACCCGTCCCGAGAAGCGCATCGGGGACGATGCGATGTGGGATCGGGCGGAGACCGCGCTCAAGACCGCCCTCGATAGCCTCGACCTCGCGTACGAGGCGAAGCCCGGCGATGGCGCGTTCTATGGCCCGAAGATCGACTTCGATGTCAGCGACAGTATCGGCCGCAAGTGGCAGCTCGGCACGGTCCAGCTCGACTACGCCGCGCCCGAGCGGTTCGACCTCACCTACGTCGGTGAAGACGGCAAGGATCATCGCCCGGTCGTGCTTCATCGCGCGATCTACGGCTCGTTCGAGCGCTTCATCGCGATCTTGATCGAGCACTTCGCCGGCGCCTTCCCGGTATGGCTCGCACCGATCCAGGTCGCGGTTGTCACGGTCACCGATCGTGTCAACGAGCACGCCAAGACGGTCGTCGATCGCCTCGCAGCGGCAGGCGTGCGGGTGTCGTTCGACGACGGCAACGGCATGATGAAGGCAAAGATCCGGGACGCTTCGCTGCAGAAGATTCCGTATACGATCGTGCTCGGCGACAAAGAAGTCGCCTCCGACCAGGTCAGCATTCGTACGTTCGGTGGCGGCGATCAGCAGAAGCTCGAGACGCTGCCCTTCGCGGCGTTCGTCGAACGCCTCGCGGCCGAATCGAAGTTTCCCTGAGCATCGCAAGGGTGATGTGATGCCTTGATCGAGACGGAGCGGCTCGTGCTGCGCGACTGGCGCGAGGAGGACATCGCGACCTACGCCGCGATGTGCGCCGACCCCGAGGTCATGCGGCACTTTCCCGCCCTGCTCTCGTTCGACGATGCGAGTGCGCAGGCGCGCCGGATCCGAGCGCACCTCGCACGCG
Organism: Kofleriaceae bacterium; assembly: GCA_025357755.1. Taxonomy (GTDB): domain Bacteria; phylum Myxococcota_A; class Polyangia; order Haliangiales; family Haliangiaceae; genus JABFXX01. Next base: position 45,265 of record JANXOP010000311.1, read on the forward strand.
CGGGCTGGGGACTGTGGGCCGTCGAGATCAAGGGTGGCGCGCCGTTCGTCGGCTTTGTCGGGCTAGCCCGCCCGGACTTTCGCCCGGGCGACGTCGAGATTGGTTGGCGGCTCGCGCGCTCCGCGTGGGGTCACGGGTACGCGACCGAGGCCGCGCGCGCCGCACTCGATCATGGCTTCGTCGAGCTCGGACTCGCGGAGATCATCTCGTTCACCGTGCCCGCGAACGTGCCGTCACAACGCGTGATGGAGCGCCTCGGGATGGTGCGCGATCCGAGCGCGAGCTTCGAGCATCCGGCGGTCCCCGAGGGCAATCCGCTTCGCCTCCACTGGCTCTGGCGCCTCGCGGCTACCTAGTTCGCCGCGACGCACGCGATGAAGTCATCGTTCCAGTCGCAGCCGCCGCAGACCTCGCCGCCGCCGTCATTGCTGCAGCCGAACACGGTCGAGTACCCGCACGCGCCGGTCGAGGTGTACCAGCCCCAGCCCCCGGCGTCGGCCTCGTAGACAAAGTCCGCCGAGCCGGTCTCGCCGGTCGAGGCGCCACTGTCGTCGACGCAGTCGAGCCCGATCGTCCCCCAGACGAACGCCGCCTGGCCATCGGTCGCCCAGTACAGGGTCTCGTCGCCACTGTTGCCATCGATGTTCGCGGTGAACAGATAGACCTCGACATTCGAGACCGGGATCGTGGTGGTGCCGACTTTCGGCGAGCTCATCATGCCCATCGAGGTCGCGCCGGCGGGCGGCGTCGTCGAGGCGTAGCTCTTCACCTTGTCCGCGGTGCCCTTCTCGGCGTTCGTCGCGGCGGTCTGGTTGACCACGACCGCGGTGCCGCTGCAGGCGCCAACGATCGTGAGGCTGGTGAGGAGAGCAAAGCTAAGCAGGGAGTGCTTGGTCATGTCCGTAGACGAAGGACCCGCGGATCGGTCGCACACCTTTCTTCACTTCTTTTGACGTGGCGTTACCCAGGTCTCGATCTGCGCTGCGCTGGTGCGGTCACCCGCCGCAGTGAAGGCTGCCTGGGCGGCGACGGCGAGCTCGATCGCGTGGTGGCGTTGACCCTCGAGATCGAGCACCGTCGCGAGCGCGAACATCGAGTCTGCGGTGTCGGGATGTTCGGCGCCGACCGCCTTGGTGCGGATCGCGATCGCATGCTCGAGCGCGGTCACCGCCTCCGCGTGCCGGCC
>JANXOP010000334.1 GCA_025357755.1 Kofleriaceae bacterium
GGTTGAACCAATCTGCAACTAGCTGGATTTAATCGTGTTGCAAAGGCTTCACACAGGTAGAAGCTGTCAGTTTTCGGACCCCTCTTCGTCGGGTTCGACCAGCTCTGGCAGCTCTGGCAGCTCTGGCTCTGGCTCTGGCACGCAGCGCGGCGCGAACCGTGGGGCGAGCAGCTTCGTCGCGCCCACGAGGGGCTGGCCCTGGGAGCCCGCGAGCTCGCGGATGATCACCCCGTCATCGCCCGCGATCGCGACGCTGCGATCGCCAGCCCAATCGATCGCGAGCCCGTGGGTCGCACGCGCGAGCTCGGTCGCCGCACCGGTCGCGGTGTCGATCACGTACGCCGCGACCGTCGGAGTCGCCGGATCACAGTGATCGGCGATCTGCGCGACGAACGCGGCATGCGCGTGATCGGGAGACCACGCGATCGTAGCGCCCACGATCTGACCGGGCACGGTGACGACGCGATTCGAGCTCGCGATCCGGATCGCACTCGCGAGGCCCTGGTCATCCCAATCGGCGCTGATGCCGGGCGGCGTGCGATGGACGTGCGTGCCGCCACTCGCATAGATCTCGAGCCACGCACCCCTCGGGCGCGTCGCGCTGGTCGGCAGCAACAGACCTTGATGGCCATCGGCGACGAGCGAGAGCACGCGCGGCTTACTGCCCGGTTGCGCGATCCAGAAGCCGCCGGGCGCGTACGCGAGCTGCGCGCTCGTCGCGAGCAACGCTTGTGGCCGCGTGGTCAAGCCCGTCGACAGATCGACGCTGCCGACCTCCAGCTTGTGGCTGGTCTTGCCGTGCGTGAGGTACGCGATGTGAGGACCATCGGCGCTGAACGCGGCGACCACCGCACCGAACGTACGAGTGAGCCGGTACCAGCGTTGGTCGGCGTACGCGAACAAGTCGCCCTTCGCGATCACGAGGATCGAGTGCGACAGCGCGGCGGCGAACAGCGCCCGATCCGCTTGCACGCGCGCCTTCCACGCGAGTCCGATCGGGGTGGCGAGATACGGTTGCAGCGCGGGTTGATCGAGCGAAGCGATCGCCCACTTCGCGAAATCGCCGGTGCCCGCGAGCACGAGCGGCTGCGTGATCGCATCGAGCTTGCCGAGCTTGCCGTTCGCGACCGCGAGTAACCACGCTGCTTCGAGGTTGCTCGGATCGGCGGCGAGCGCTTGCGTGCACGCGCCCGCGACGCCCGTCCAATCGTTCTTGGCTTCGGCCGCACGCGCGCGCTTGAACGCGGCATGGCCCGCGCGGCTCCGCCACTGCCAACCATCCAGGTCGGCCAGCCCGAGCGGCCGAGCCGATAGGACCGGCGCTGGGGTCGCGGCGCGAATTACCCCTCCCGTGGCGGCGTCATCCCGATGTGGCAGCGGCGGCGCGGTGCTGCCGCTCCCGCAGGCCCCCAGCAACAGCGCGACTACCCAAGGGATCCTCAAGACTACCCGGGCGTAACACGGCGCGGCGTAGATCGCGAAGCGCGACCTTGCTGGATGCTCCCGGGCGGGTTATAGACCCGCGCCTCCGTGTCCCTACGATGTCTCTTGCTGGTGCCGCTCTGGAGCGGCTGTCAGGCGAAAGCCGACCTGCCAGCACCCGCGTCGCCGACCTTGATCGAACTGCACGATCTGCACGACGGTGGCGACAAGGTCGTCGCGACCGTGCGTCCCGGCAAGCCGTGCCGCGCGACGATCGGTCCGACGGAGATGATCGTCGGTGGACCGCCGCTGATCTCGCAAGTCGGCGAGACCCGCTGGTCCGGTAGCGAGGGCTCGAACGGCACCACGCTCGAGCGCGATGGCGATCGCGTGGCGCGGATCTTCCCGACCCGGGGCACGACGGTCGGCGTGTTCGATCTGCAAGGTGTCCCCGTGATTCACGTCCAGCCGAGTGCCGAAGGCGCGACGGTGAGTGACGCCTCCATGCGTGCGCTGCGCACGCTGACCCGCACCGGGACGACGATCGTCTCGGACCACCCGCCGTTCCGGGTGTCGGGCACAAACGATCTCGTTCTCGCGTCGGTCCTGAGTGCTATCGAGCTTCAGCCCGAGGTCCGCATGCTCGCGGCTTGCGAACGGGTCCTGGTTACGGAAAAGAAGGAGTTGTAGATGGCCGAGATTCGCACCGAAATTCGAAACGTCGCGATCATTGCGCACGTCGATCACGGCAAGACCACGCTCGTCGATGGTCTGCTGAAGCAAGCCGGTACGTTTCGGTCGGGTGAAGTGGTCGCCGAGCGCGCCATGGACTCCAACGATCTCGAGCGCGAGCGCGGTATCACGATCCTCTCGAAGTGCACCGCGGTCACCTGGAAGGGCGTCCGCATCAACATCGTCGATACGCCGGGTCACGCGGACTTCGGTGGCGAGGTCGAGCGCGTGCTCGGCATGGTCGATTCGGTGCTCCTGCTCGTCGATGCCTACGAAGGCGCGATGCCGCAGACCCGGTTCGTGACCCAGAAGGCGTTCGAGATGGGCCTGTCGCCCATCGTCGTCGTCAACAAGATCGATCGGCCCAGCGTCGATCCGCACGAAGTGATGGACCAGGTGTTCGCGCTGTTCGATTCGCTCGGCGCGACTGACAAGCAGCTCGACTTCCCGGTGATCTATGCCTCGGGCCGCCAGGGCTACGCGATCCGCGAGCTCGGCGACACGCCGAAGGATCTCGCGCCGCTCCTCGATCTCATCATCGAGAAGGTGCCGCCCGCCGGCGGTGATCCGGATGCACCGCTCCTCATGCAGGTCGCGACGCTCGATTACGACGACTTCCTCGGCTACCTCGCGATCGGTCGTATGCGCGCGGGCCGGAGCAAGGTCGGCGATCGCGTGTTGCTCGCGCACCGCGATGGCAAGAAGGAAGAGTTCCGCGTCCAGAAGGTGCTCGGATTCCAGGGCCTCAAGCGCTTCGAGCTCGCCGAGGCCATCGCCGGCGACATCGTCGCGTTCACTGGCATGTCCGAGCTCAACGTCGGCGAGACGATCACCTCGATCCAGCACCCGACGATCCTCCCGCTGCTCAAGGTCGATGCGCCGACCATCACGATGAACTTCCGCGTCAACGACTCGCCGTTCGCAGGCCGCGAAGGCAAGTGGGTGACGTCGCGTAACTTGAAGGAGCGGCTCGACCGCGAGATCAAGTCGAACGTCGCGCTCAAGGTCGAAGAGACCGACACCGCCGGCGTCTTCAAGGTGTCGGGTCGCGGCGAGCTCCACCTCACGGTGCTCATCGAGACCATGCGCCGAGAAGGCTACGAGCTGTGCGTGTCGCAGCCTCAGGTCATCCTCACGACCGACGCGAAGGGCAAGACCCTCGAGCCGTACGAGGATGCCGTCATCGATCTCGACGAGAACTACGTCGGCCCGGTCGTCGCCGAGCTCAACCGTCGCCTCGGCGTGATGAGCGAGATGCGGCCGTCGGCCACGGGGCGTACGCGCCTGGAGTACCGGATCCCCGCGCGCGGCCTGATCGGCTATCGCTCGCAGTTCATGACCGCGACGCGTGGCACGGGTGTGCTCTACACGCAGTTCGCCGAGTACGGCCCGCAGGGCGCGGACTTCCGCACCCGTCAAAACGGGGTCTTGATCTCGTCCGAAGAAGGCGTCACGAACGCGTACGGCCTGTACTACCTCCAGGAACGCGGCCAGATGTTCGTCGGTCCGAACGTCAAGAACTACAGCGGCATGATCATCGGCATCCACGCCCGCGAAAACGACCTCGTCGTCAACGCGAACAAGGTGAAGAAGCTGACGAACATCCGGACCACGGCCGCGGACGAGAAGCTCGTCCTCGCGCCGCCGAAGGAGCTCACGCTCGAGTATGCACTCGAGTTCATCAACGATGACGAGCTCGCCGAAGTGACGCCGCAATCGATCCGCCTGCGCAAGATGGTCCTCGACCACAGCCTGCGCAAGCGCACCGAGAAGCGCCCGTCCGAAACCGACTAACACTCGCTCGTCGGATCTCGCCACGTCCGCAACGCCCGAAACGTTGCGAGCGTGGCGTTCGTCGTTTCGGGCGCCGCTGCCTATGGTGTGACAGGCGGCGGCGAATTGGCGCCGCTCATCACCTCGGTCATGCGCCGCGCGAGATCCGCGGTCTGATCCATCGTGAGCAACGACTGGCACTGCGCGAGCGCGGTGTTGTCGAGCGTGTCGGAGAAGCAGCGCATGACCTCGGGCGACCACTTGGTCTCCTCGCAAGAGGCGATCGCGACGTCATGGATCGTGTCGAGCTTGTCGGCGAAGTCCGGCACGTTCGCGAGCTCGTCGTGGAGCACGTCGATCAGGTGCTCGACCGTGAGCTCGCAGGGCCTCTGTCGTGGCATCGGGCGATGTGCGACGACGATCGGCGGTGGCTGAGCGGGCTCGACGACCTGCGGTGGGGTCGAGGTCCAGCAACCTGCAGCGAGCACCACCGCAGCGAGGACGAACGTGAACGCGAGCTTCACGGCGTGCCCTTCACCTCTTCACCTTCGGCGCCGGCTTCACCGTGCCGTCGGTGATGTAGACGTCGAACACCACGAAGCCGCCCTCGCGCTCCAGACCGACGCGGCACTGGGTCGAGCCGACCTTGACGCCTGTGATCACGAAGAAGTTCGTGTCGCCTCGGGTGACGATATCGCCCGTGAGCAGCGACGGGTCGTCACACATCCAGCCGCCACGCCGGATGCCGACAGCGTGCTCGACGGTCTTGCCGACCGCGACGCTGACTTTCGGATAGTCACCCTCGACCAGGATGCCATCCGCGATGGCGAGGCCATCCGCGAGCACTATGTTCGAGACCAGGAGCGCGACGGCGATGCGGAGCACACCCCGAGTCTAGCGGGTGCGGCGGGCTTCCACCACGGCCGCGATCGTGGCGGATGCGACCGGGGTGGCGCGCTTGTCGTCGAGAGCATCGGCCCAGCCGATGACGCGGCGCTGCCAGTTGGGGCGTTCGTGGGTGGTGCCCGGAACATTGTGCGGCACCGGCTCGAGTGCGAGATCGTCGAGAGCGACCAGGACGACCTCGGCCTGCCCGGCCGCGAGCTCGGTCGTGGCCCCGATCATCGCGCGCTCGACATCGAGCAGCCCATCGGCGGTCGACGAGCTCGGTGCGAGAGCGAGCACCGCTTCCTTCACGCCGGCGCGCTCGATCCGCTCGCGCTTGGCCTCGGCCTCGTCGACGAGCCCCAGGTCGACCTTGTCGGTGATGTCGCTCCCGCTCCACCATCCGGCAAACGTCGCGGTGTCATGAGTATTGAGGCTCGCGATCGCGCCAGCGGGCGCTTCCTCAGACGGTTTGCCGGCTCGGCTCGGAAAGCTCCACTGCCCGACGTGCAAGCGATACAAGCCGTGGCGCTCCATCGTGGGGCGGACATGGGGTGGCACCGTTCCGAGATCCTCGCCCGCCACCGCGCAGTTCGCGCGGCGCGACTCGAGCGTGATGATCGCGAGCAGATCCTCGGCGGGATAGCGCAGGTACACACCGTCGGTCGCGGGCCGGCCTTCGGGCACGCAGTACAACCGGAACATGCCCATCACGTGATCGATGCGGAGCATGCCGGCGACGCGCATGTGATGGCGCACGCAATCGATGAAGTATTTGTAGCGACCGCGTCGCAACGCGATCGGCGACATCGGCGGCAGGCCCCAGTTCTGACCGCCGAGAAACAACCCGTCGGGCGGCGCACCCGCGGCGAGCGACGTGAGGAACAAGCGCCGCCAGCGCCAGACCTCGTATGCATCCATGCTCACGCCGACGGGCAGATCGAGGTACAGCGAGACCGGGCCACCTTGCAGGCCCTGGAGCTGGTGCTGCATCGCCCATTGCGAGAACACGTGCGTGTCGACGCGATCGGGCTCGGCACCGAGCGCGATCGCTTCGTCGCGCGTGCGCACGCGGGTGGTGCCATCGCGAAGCGCGGCCGGCCACTGGCTCCAGCCCTTCTTCTGCACCTCACCGATCGCGCGGAAGGCGGCGTAGTCGAACACGCCGTGCTGGGTCGCCCAGTCGGCACCACCCGCGGCGCGCGAGGGCTCGCGGAAGAACTCCCGCGCGAGCCGATCGATTACCGGTCGACGCCACGCGTACTGCGCCTTGAAGTCGATGTAACCGGGCGCTGGCTGCGGTGCCTGGGGAATCGCGACACCGAGCGCTTGGCCAAACTGATGGAGATCGAGATACAGCTCGTTCCAGAACAAGCGGCTCGCGGGCGAGTACGGCGAGAAGGCACACGGCTCGGAGAGAAAGGCCGCGAGGAGTGGCAGCGTCGCGACGTACGCACCGCCACGCCGCGCGACCGCGCCGAACAGCTCGCGGAGCGTACCGAGGTCTCCGGCACCGCCGCTCTCCTGCGAGGCCAGGCCATACACCGGCGCGAACACGCCCCAGCGCTTGCCGAGATTTCCGGGCGAGCCCCACGCACGCGTCGGGGCCGCGATGATCATGGCCGTGCCGCGCTGATCGCCGCACGACCACTCGAGCTCGTGATACCCGAGCGCACCTTCGAGCGTCAGCTTCGCGTGGCGAATACAGTGCACGTTGCCGCCGAGCGCGACCGGGTACGCATGGCTATCGGCCTCGAGCTTGAACAGCGTCCCGCTCGAGACGAAGACGTCATTTTTTTTGGTCTTGACCGAGATCTCCCAGACGCCGTCGACATCGGCGCGAACGCGAAAAGGAACGTCGAGCTCGCCATCCCACGCGCGCACCACGGGCGGTACGCACTCGGACCACTGCACGCCTTCGAGCGCGCGGATCGCCGCTTCGGGATCCATCCCGAGGACCTCGACCCCGAGATCCGGGGTCAGCGCGGCGAGTGCGGCGCGCACGCTCGCGTCGCTTGCCGAGGTCGGCGTTTGCCGCCAGCTCGTGTAGTCGGGATCGAGGCCTGCAGCGCGTGCGAGCGCGCGGAGATTCACTGCCACGCGCGCACTATACGAAAGCTGCGCGTCAAAACAGCAATGCGTGGATCAGTTCGAGGCTTGAGCGCAGTGGCCGGTCATCTGCGCCTTGACCGACGCCGCTTGGTCCGAGCAGCTCGCCTTGACCTGATCGAGGTCCGACTGCTGTGCATTCGTCAGCGCGTGCCACGACTTGTTGTCGGCATCGTACTTCGCGGCGACCTTGTCGCGAACGTCCTGACCGATCTCGTTGCAGGCCGCGAACTTGACGACGACCGTGTGATAGTTCTTGCAGCTCGCGGGGGCCCACGACGGCAACGTCGGATCGACATCCGGGTCCGTCGCCGTCGCTGCTTCCGCGTTCGGACTCGTCGTCGGCGACGCTGGCGGAGCATCGTGGTGGCTGCACGCTGCAACCAAGGCGAACAAAAGGGAGGCGATGAGCGTCTTCATGCTCGGACCTTGAGCAGGTACCGTGCCGGCGAGAACCGCCGAGAGATCACGCACATGCGAGTCTTCTAAGAGGAGTTGTGGCGTGCGTACTCGCCCGGCGTCGTCGGGCCGCCCACTCGTGCTAGCTCAGCAAGTTCATCCACCAGCCCGGCATGATGCCGAGCTCGAGGATGAGGAGCGGGACGAGCGCGATCACGAACAAGAGGCCCGGCGAGCGCGTGACCGTGAACGGCTGGGTCGGCTCGCGGAAGTACATCGCGGTGACGACGCGCAGGTAGTAATAGATGCTGATCGCCGAGTTCACGACACCGAGGACGACGATCCAGAGCAGCTGGCCGTTCCAGACATCCATCGCCGACTTGAACAGGAAGAACTTGGCGAAGAAGCCACCGGTCGGCGGGATGCCACCGAACGAGAGCAAGCAGATCGTCATCGCGAGCGCGGCGCCCGGGTGCTGCGTCGCGAGGCCAGCCCAGTCATCGATCAGCAGCCGCTCGCGGCCCTTCGAGCCGATGTACGACACGATGGCGAACGCGCCCATCGTCGCGACCGAGTACGAGATCAGGTAGTAGACGAGCGAGCTCTGGGCCGACGACGAACCGAGGCCCATCGCGCACAGGCCTACGAGCAGCACACCGGCGTGCGAGATCGACGAGTACGCGAGCATCCGCTTGATGTTGTCCTGACGGACCGCGGAGATATTGCCGATCGTGATGGTGATGCCGGCGACGACGATCAGCGGGCTCGCCCAGCCGAGCGTGCCGAACGGCAGGATGTCGCCACCGAGCGCCATGCCGAACAGCCGGATCATCGCCGCGATCGCGGCGGACTTCACCGCCGCCGCCATGAACGCAGTGACCGGCGTCGGCGCGCCCTCGTAGGCATCGGGCGCCCACATGTGGAACGGGACCGCTGCGATCTTGAAGCCGAACGCGACGATCAAGAGGAACGTGCCCGCGATCACGAGGCCGGGGTTCGCCGAGTGGACGAGCGCCGCCTGCATGTTGAGGATCGACAGCGTTCCCGAGGCGCCGTAGAGCAGCGCCAAGCCGTACATCAGAAAGCCGGTCGCGAACGCACCGATGATGAAGTACTTCATCGCGGCTTCGTTGGAACGACGCGACGTCCGGCGCATCGCGCACATCACGTAGACGCCGATCGACATGGTCTCGATACCGAGGAAGATCGTGATGAGGTTCGCGGCTTGCGCGAGGATCACCATGCCCGAGGCCGAGAGCAGGAGGATGCCGAAGAACTCGCCGATCTGCCAACCGTGCTCGCGCTGGTGCGCGGGCGAGATCAGCGCGGTGACGGCGGTCGTCAACGCGAACAGGACAGTGAGCACGCAGCCGAAGCGATCGGCGACGAGCATCGCGCCCGACTTCGCATCGCTAAAGATCGGGTGGAGCTCGCCCGGTGCGAGCTGGCGATAGATGATGATCGCGGCGATCGCGGCCGCGAGCGAGCCCGCGACCGCGAGCCCGGTGAGGGTCGTGTGGTCCTTGCCCTTGAAGAACGCCTCGGCCAGGACCAGCAACATGCCGGTCACCGCGAGGATGAGGAACGGCGAGATCCAGGCGAGGTCGCCTGCGTTGAAGCTGAAGCTCACGGTGCACCTCCTTCAACCACGGCAGGTGTCGGCGGTGTCGGCGGGGTTACGGCAGCTGCGGGCGTGACGACCGCATTGCAGCCGGCGAGGTAGGTGTGCGGAGCGCAGTCCGGCTCGTCGACGTGCTTGGTGAAGTCGGAGATGAAGTGATTCACCGCGGGCTCCATCGTCTTGAGGAGCGTGCGCGGGAACAAACCACCGGCCATGATCGCGAGGACGAGCGGGATGAACGTCGCGAGCTCGTGCGGCTGGAGGTCCTTGAGGCCGCCGTTGCGCGCCTTGTCGAGCTTGCCGAAGAACACCTTGTGGAACATGTAGAGCAAGTAGATCGCGCCGAAGATCACGCCGGTCGCCGAGACCGCCGCGAGCACGCGCACGGCGGGCAAGAAGCTCGGGTGGTTGACGGGGAACGTGTCACCGGCGAGGAACGTGCCGAACAGCGTGAGGAACTCGCCGATGAAGCCCGACAGCGCGGGCAGCCCCGCCGAGCCCATCGTGATGATGAGGAAGATACCCGCGAAGATCGGCATCTGCTTCCAGATCCCGCCGTACTCCGCCATGCGGCGCGTGTGGCGACGCTCGTAGAGCACGCCGATGCCGAGGAACAGGCCGCCGGTCGTCAGGCCGTGCGACAGCATCGCGTAGATCGAACCCTCGATGCCCATCGTGTTCATCGCGACCACGCCGAGCATGCAGAACCCGAGGTGCGACACCGAGGAGTACGCGACGAGCTTCTTGACGTCGTCCTGCGCGAACGCGGTGAACGCGCCGTAGATGATGCCGATCACGGCGAGCACGCCGAGAGCGGGCGCCCAGACCATGCCGCCGTGCGGGAACAGTGGGAACGCGTAGCGCAGGAAGCCGTAGATGCCGAACTTGAGCAGGACACCGGCGAGGATGACCGAGCCGGCGGTCGGCGCTTCGACGTGGGCGTCGGGCAACCACGTGTGGAGCGGGAACAACGGGACCTTGATCGCGAACGCGAGCGCGAACGCCGCGAAGCACCAGACCTGCGCGTTGTACGGCAACGAGACCGTGAGCAGCTCGCCGAGATCGGTCGTGTAGTGACCGAGTGCCTGGCCGGCCTTGACGTAGAGATAGAAGATCGCGACGAGCATCAGCAGCGAGCCGACCATCGTGTAGATCACGAACTTGATCGACGCGTAGAGCCGGCGCTGACCGCCCCAGATGCCGATCAGCAAGTACATCGGGATCAGCATCACTTCCCAGAACGTGTAGAACAGGAAGATATCGAGCGAGAGGAATGCGCCGAGCATGCCGGCCTCGAGCACGAGCATCGCGGCGATGAACTCGCGAAGGTGCTTCTCGATCGCCTGGCCGGTTCCGAGCAGCGTGAGCGGCATCAGGAACGTGGTGAGCAGGACGAGGAACACCGAGATGCCGTCGACGC
>JANXOP010000362.1 GCA_025357755.1 Kofleriaceae bacterium
TATCGCCGGCCGCCAACATCGCGCTCGAATATGTGCACTTCGTACATGTATCCGGACTGCGTTGCGTTGGCGATCGATCTTCGTCGCAAACGACCGTCAACCAGTAATCCGCAGCACCCGGTTCTGCGAAGGTAGGGCTAGGAGCTCGGGGCTCTGTATCGTCTTTCAAGCGTGAGAGGATTCACGCACAACTGCGGCCCAGTTGATGAGTCCCTCCCGGACCGATTGCTACGGAGCGGCTCCGACATCGTATTCTTACAACCATCCTCGTCGCGCGCGCCGGCTAACCGCGAAGAACTTTGGCTGCGAGGTTTAGTGGGTGGGACCCGGGGTGAGAAACACGGGTTCGAGCGTGATGCCCGAGCAACAGAGCTTGAGCATGGCGATGAGGCCTTGGGCGCTGTGAAACCCGTACGGGCGTCGGTGAGCGTCCGGTCGAGCGCACCGGGATCGCCCACTAGATCGCGTAGGATCGGACCGAGACTGTTAGGTCCACGACTCGTTCTGGAACTTCGTTTCGCTCGTTCCCGAGTCGAAGCACAAGTTGATGTGGCTGTTGAGCGACGGCGCGATTCCTCGCAGCTATCGATGTCGAAAGATGCTGCATGGACCCTGCATTCGCCTCGGCCGCTTCTGTCTGATGTCGAGGCTGCGCTCGGAAATTCGACCGTCGGGTCACAGCTCGGCGTTCCTCGCAGCACGACTAACAGGGCCGTACCTCGCTGATAACTCACGCGCTACGAGTGCGCTGATAGCCTGGGCTCCATGTCGACGTGCGATCCCGAGCCTGACGGCGCTCGCCAAGAATTACACGGCACGACAAATCAACCCGTGCGGGTGTTGGTCGTCGACGACCGCGAGCTTTCGCGCAAGCTCCTCTGTTACCTCCTGAATGGCCGAGGGTTCACCGTCGCGGCTGTCGCCGATGCCGAAGCTACCGAGCTTTTTATCCGGACCGCGCGGCCGGATGTCCTCCTGGTCGACATCGAGCTCCCGGGCATCCATGGTCTCGAGCTGACACGTCGGCTGCGTGCAGATACGACCACATCGGCCCTAATCATCCTCCTCGTCACCGCGCGTGCCATGGCCGGCGATCGCGAGAAAGGCTTCGAAGCGGGGTGCGATGCGTACCTCGCAAAGCCGATCGATACACGAGCGCTGCCTGAGGTCATCCGGACGCTCGTCGCGCGTCTATGTGCAAGACCGCGCTCGCCAATCGCCGTAACTGGTCGATGCGACGATCCGTGACAACCCGCGCGGAGATCACGATCCGAGGCTCGGCGTGCGGCCCCTGGCGGGCACCTTAAGGACATGTACTCATGCTCGCCGCGACGCTGCTGCTGGTGCCGCACGCCGGGACGTTTTCTCAACCTCTCGTGCTCGCGTTGTTCGCCTTACTGATCCCGCTGCGCCACGCTCGAACCCGTTTCTCACCCCAGGGTCCACCCATTAAACCTCGTGGAGAGCCAACTTTCTTCCGCATGAGATCTTTTCGTCCTCACGCTTGCGCTGCTAAATTTTGGCAGCAGCTCGTGGGGGCGATGTCCCGCTCGCTGTTGAAACTGGAGCGGCGGTGAGTGGTGATAGTGATCTCTACGTGGCTTTTTTTCCCGCGGCGCAACGATCGCGACCGCATTCTCGTGATCCTTGAGCGCGCGCACGAGCTGCGTCATGCCGTCGCGCGTGCCCATCACGCAACGAAAGCGTGTCGCCGCGTCGGCGATTGTCGCGACGGTCCAGCGCATGATCATCCCGGCGCCGCGCCAGCGCTTCACGCGCCCAGCGATGCGACGGAGCGAGCCGATCAGGTTCTCGATCGCGTTCGTCGTCGAGAGCTGGCGTTCCAGCTTCGAGGACAAGCCGAGACGTTTCACGGTGAGCGTCTCGTCGAGACCCTCGTCGAGCGAGGCCGCTGCACCCGGGTGCTCGTCACGCAGGCGACGCGCCAGGTTCGTCAGCAGTCGCCTCGCGCAGCGCCTGCCGCACCGACGGGCGCAGCTCGTCGGGGAGCTGGTCGAGGACGTTGCGCGCCTTGTGCGCCTGGCAGCGCTGGATCAGGGCGCGCGCGCCGTACACGTCGCGGACCGACTTCGCCAACGCCTTCGAGCCGTCGATCACCGCGAGCACGGCGCGGTCGAAGCGCAGACCACGGTCGCGCATGTCGGTGAGCA
>JANXOP010000399.1 GCA_025357755.1 Kofleriaceae bacterium
CTTCGCGATCGGTGGAGCTCCACGTTGGGCGCAAGGAATTGTTTGTCTGCTCCTCGTGGCAGCGATTGGTTTCGCGGTTCCGTCAAAACGTGTGTTCTCGCGTACGCCGGCGCTGCTCGCACTTCTTGGTTTTGGGTTGACGATCACGGTCGTTCAACTTCTGCCTCTCCCACACGCGTTGCTCGAGCTCGTTTCGCCGGTTGGCACTGGCCTCCGTGATGATGGAGCAAAGCTCCTCGACTTCACGCCATCGAGCACCATCACCATGGACTCGCCTGGCGGACTGCGTGCTGCAGCCTACTTCTTGGCACTCTTGGCGGTCGCGTTTATTTCTCTCCGCCTCTCGATATCGGAGGCCGGGCGTTATCGCGTGATCGCGACGATCGGTCTGCTTCTTGGACTTTGTGCGGTCGTGGTCGGTGTTCATCAATTGTTCGGCCTGAAAAAGCTGTACGGCATTTACGAGCTACAACACGCGACCCCACGCATTCTTGGTCCGCTGCTAAACGAGAACCATCTCGGCGGTCTCATGGCGGTCGGAACGATTGTTGGGCTGGGACTCGTCGCCTACCGACGACAAGCCTCTTGGAAGCGGGTCGGATGGCTCTTCTCGTCGATGGCTTGCGGTATCGCTGCTGTCGAGACGTCATCACGCGGCGCGACACTCGGGATGATCGTTGGCGCCGCAGTTCTTGGCGCGCTTCTGCTCGGTCAACGTTTTGTTGGAGAAGCTAGCCGTGGCAGCCGTGGAACGTTCGTCACGCGTTCTCTCCCCATCGGAATCGTGGCGGCCTGCACGGTCGTACTAGTCATCTATGCGGGGGCCGGTCGGGTCGAACAACAGTTCGCCTCCACATCGATCGAGGACACTGCGCACCCGCGAAGCAAGTATGCGGCGTGGCGTGATGCTCGCTATCTGATCGAAGAAGCACCCGCCTTCGGCGTTGGTCGCGGCGGGTTCGAGACGAGCTTCACCCGGGTGCATCCAGCCAGTGGCATGGTCACATTCTCCCATCTCGAGAACGAATACCTGCAGACGGTTGTCGATTGGGGACTTGTTGGAACCGTTGGATTTGCCCTTCTGGGGCTATGGGTCCTATCAGTAGGACTTCGGCGATGGCGGAACGGTCCGCTCGCTGCAGTCGCGATCGCGGCGGTGACGATCATCGCAACTCAAAGCATGGTCGATTTTGGTATCGAAATGCTGGGCCTCGCCGTTCCCTTAACTGCGCTGCTCGCAACAGTTTCGTACGGCGCGCTCGACGCGGGATCTAAACGGCGGGTCCTCGTGGCCCACGTCTCGCGATCGATATTGTGTGTGGCTCTTCTCGCTGCTGGTCTGCTCGTCTTCTCGAATCGCGCCCGCACCGTCGATGAGGATCACCAGCTGCTTGATAAAGCAGTGAAGCTTGCTGACATAAACCCTTCGCTGGAACGCCACCCACTCGACTACTACGGGTATCTGGTCGCCGCTCGCATCGCTACGCAACAGAACGACAAGCGCTCGATCGAGTTGCTCAACCATGCACTGATCCTTCATCCCACACACCCTGGGCTCCACCATCTAGCCGCGAATTTGTTGTTCGGATCGAACCACGTCGATCAAGCGGCGATCGAGCTTGCGGCCACATTACGAACGACCCCACGGCCGGCTGAACTCGTTCGAGAAATCGCTGAACGACTTCCACTCGCTCAAGCTGTCAACGCCATCCCGCTGGACTACCCGGACCCGCTCGAGCTCGTTCAGAATCTTAAATCGGTCAAGCGGATCGACCTCGCAACCGCGTGGCTCGAGAAGCTGATCAAACTCTATCCTCGCAACTCTAACGCCTGTGACCTTCTCTACAAACTCGCGCTCGATGCACATGATCTTGATGCGGCAGAAGCAGCGGGTCGCCAATGCGTCGAGATCATCCCGGATCGCCAGACGCGCCTTGCACTGGCGCATATCGTGATGAACAAGAGCGGTTTCGCGGAAGCGATGCGGCTGTTGTCTGATGTCGAGACGTGGGACGGCAAGATCGAAGAGAAGCGCGAAGGCTGGCTGCTGCTTTGCGACGCACACATCGCCGCCGGCCACATGGATGATGGAGAACGATGCCTCCATCGGTTGGAGGCATCTGGACTTGCGACCGGCGAGAGTGCGGCCGCAATTGCGACGCGGCTCGGTGTCCGCGAGTCAATTCGGGCGCATGACCTCACAGGCTCTGGTTCTGGAAGCGCGACACAACACTGATCCGCTAATGCTGGTCCCTCGCTCGCCGGGGCGTGTCTCAAATTTCAACGAGCGGGTCGGAATGACAGCTTGAATGCGTGACGACGGAGATCCGCTCAGCGCTCGATCGTTGCTGCGTCATGATCGAGACCGACCACCCTATGCCTCCGCGAGACAGGCAGCGGTAACCGAGCCGAGGTGCCATAGGCCTTGAACGCACACGTTCATACGGTCGAGACCTTACCAGACTCACTTCCGCCTCACTCCCACCACGGACGTTGCCGGCACCTGCCATCCGCAGCATGCGACGATGAGCGATGCGAATCATCGTCGCGTTGCTCCTGACCGCGGCCTGCACGACCCACCAGCACCACGACCCCGATCCAGAGTTCTACGGCCGCTCCTGGACCTTCACCGTCCTCGGCGCCTCGATCGAGCCCAAGAAGGCCAACGGCCAGGATTGGGATCCCGATCTCTCCCCGCCCGATCCGTTCGCCCGGATCTACCTCGACGGCCAGCTCCTCGGCATCGCGCCGACCATCGACGACACCTTCGATCCGACCTGGAACTACGCGCCCGCGCCGCAGATCATCTTCGAGGGGAGCCTCCTCTCCATCGACCTGATCGATTCGGATACCTTCGACGACGATCCGATCTTTCAGGGCTGCGGCACCGCGCTCACCTCTGCCACCGTGAAAGCCGGAGGCGCGAGCTGCCCGAGCCAGAACGGCACCGTCGACCTCGCTATCACCGTCGAGTAACGGCGCTATGCTAGGGGCGGGATGTTCCGGCACGAAGGCGAACAGCGGACCCATCGCCACAACCAGGTGGTGGCGGGTTACCTCGCGCTGATCGCGGGCATCGTCAACTCCGCGGGCTTCATCTTGATCGGCTCGTTCACGTCGCACGTGACCGGCAACGTCGGGCGGTTCGCCGATGAACTCGCGCTGCGCGCGTCGGCCGCGCCGTTCGCGCTGATCCTCGTCGTCGCGTTCTTCGTTGGCTGCTTCATCGCGAGCATGGCGCTCGAGAGCTCGGTGACCTCGCGGCCGCGCACGTACAGCGTGCTGCTGTTCGTCGAGGCCGGGCTGCTCGCGACGTTCGCGCTGTTGTCGTACTTGATGGATACGCGCAATCCGCGCTTCCACGATGTCCAGGCGATCCTCCTGTGCGTCGCGATGGGGATGCAGAACAGCTTCGTCACCCGGCTGTCCGGAGCGGTCGTGCGCACCACGCACCTCACCGGCGTCGTCACCGACCTCGGCATCGAATCTGCGCGCTGGTTCCGGATGTGGCGCGCGCAGCTCGCGGCACGCACGCGCGTCCGGCTCGTCGTCGGTGATGCGCCGCCGACCGTGCCGCAGGCGCCGCGCACGTTCTTGCTGTTGACGATCGCCGCTGCGTTCATCCTCGGCAGCATGATCGGCGCGTTCACGGCCTCGCAGTGGGGCCAGCTCGCGCTGCTCCTGCCGACCGTCGCGCTCGTCTTCGGCGGGATCAAGGCGGCCCTCGATGCTAGGCGGCCAACTGGAGTGGGATCCGAGCCGGGATCCGGATCGTGAAGGTCGTGCCGCGGCCGAGCTCGGATGCGACCGTGAGCGTGCCTTGGTGCTTCTCGACGATCACCTGGTAGCTGATCGCGAGGCCCTGGCCGGTGCCCTGCCCGACCGCCTTGGTCGTGAAGAAGGGCTCGAAGATCCGGTGGCGGATCGCCTCGGGGATGCCGGCGCCGTTGTCGCTGACCTCGATCACCGCGTCGTCGCCATCGGCGCGCGTGCGGACCGTGATCTTGCCGAGCGTCTCGCGCTCGCCGATGGCGTGGGCGGCATTGACGATCAGGTTCAAGAACACCTGGTTCATCTCGTCGCGCAGGCACCACACGGTCGCGAGCGCGGCGTCGAGATCGGTCTCCATCTCGGCGCAATACTTCCACTCGTTGCGGGCGACCTCGATCGTGGTCTGGATCGTGGCGTTGAGATCGACGTCGTCCTTGCAGCCCTTGCTCGGATGCGAGAACTCGCGCAGCGCGGCGACGAGCGAGGAGATCTTGCGCAGGCCTTCGAGCGATTGTTCGATCGCGCGCGGCACGTGCTTGAGCTTGTAGTCGATCCGGGCCTCTTGCAGGACCTTGCGCGCGTGGTCGGCCTCGGCGCTCGTGACCGGTTCGAGCGCGGTGCGACACGCGGTGATCGCGAGGATCAGCTTGTCGAAGGCGCTCTGCAAGAACGTGGTGTTGTCGGTCACGTACTGGGTCGGTGTGTTGATCTCGTGCGCGACGCCGGCGGCGAGCTGGCCGATCGCCTCGAGCTTGTGGGCCTGGAGCAACTGCGAGTGCGCAGCCGCGAGGTCGGACGTGTGACGCTCGTCAGCGGTGCGCAGCCACTCGGCCGTGTACGTCGAGCGCAGCGCGACGAAGTGACCGACCAGGCCGATCGAGCACGCGGCGAGCACGACGGCGATGTTGCCGACGGTCTGGGCATCGATCGGCGAGAGCGCCGCCGCGATCGTCCAGCTGAGGATCACGATGACGGTCATCGATTGCATCGCGCGACCGCGCACGTCGAGCACGCTGACCGCGAGGACGTGAACGACGACCGCGGCCTGATAGACACTCTGGTGCGTGAGAAAGAACGCGGCGATATACGTGACGGCCTGGATCGCCGAGGCGATCGAGTTCACGAGCCAGGCGCGCTCGACCGTGAGTCGACCCGCGCGGAGCCGCGCCCACGCGAGCGCGCACAGCGACACGCCGATGACATCCAAGGGTGCGAGCAACTTGGCGACCGCGGGCGTTTGCGCGAGCTGGATCGCGAACACGATCACGAACCAGAACGCGCTCATCGGCAGGATCGCGGCCGGGCGATGCGCGCCGCGCGCGTGCACGCGCTCGACGATGATCGCCACGGTCTCCGGCGTGCTCTCGGGCCACGCCGCCCGGCATACTTCGAGATCGGGGTCGCGCAGCCAGCGGGTCCAGTTCATCAGTGCGCTCGGACGTGAAGAGGTTCGACGATGCCGGCACCCGCCGAGAACCGGCGCAGCGATTCGACCAGGACCGGGCTCAGCACCGTGCCGGCCTTGACCAGCATCGCGCCGGTCGGGCTGCGCACGTCCGTATCGAGGACCCAACCGATCGTGACGTCGGAGAGCTTGACGAGGAACACGAGGGTCTCGACGCTCTTGCGCGCGTGGGCGCCGAGCGCCTCGACGACCGCTGCCGGGTGGTGCGCGGCGAGGACCGCGAGCGCCTCTTCGACGCGCACCTGACGACCGAGGAGCTCGTCGAGCTGCAGCGCCGCACGCAGAAGCTCGACGCCGCGATCGATCACGGCATCGCCGGTCGTCGCGCCGCGCTGGAGGCGCACGATCTCGGCGACCGTGTCGAGCCGCGGGATCGCGACGATCAAGCGATGCGCGATCGCGGGGTGGCTGTCGTAGGTCGCGCGCTCCTCGGTGGTGAGCCGCGTGCCCGACCACGCCTTCTCGATCAGCCCGATGGGCAAAGCGATACAGCCGATGCGCGCGAGCAGGGCCGCGGTCTCGTACTCCCATGCCGCGTCGTAGCCGAGGAGGCGAGCAGCGCAGCCGACCCGTGTGCGCAGCTGACGGGCGCGCTCGAAGATCATCGGCGACGACACCGCGAGTAGATCCGCCATGAGCTGGATCGCGCCGTTCAGCGTGTTCGCGAGGAGCTGACGCTCGCCGGTGACGAGCTCGTGCATGCGCACCGCGTCGTCGAGGTGGCGATGCAAGACCTCGGGCGCACAGGGCTTGCACAGGAAGCGAAAGATGTTGCCGTCGTTGACCGCCGCGATCGCCGCCGCGGTCTCGGCGTAGCCGGTGAGGAGGAGCCGCGAGGTATCCGGTGCGAGCGTTCGCGCGCGCGAGAGAAATTCAGCGCCGTTCATCCGCGGCATGCGCATGTCCGAGACGATCGCGGCGAAGGGAGCCTCGGCCTGGAGGAGGCAGAGCGCATCGTGGCCACTGTTCGCGGTCACGACCTCGAAGTGGTCACCGAGGTTGCGCTCGAGGCCTTCGAGCACGTGGGGTTCGTCGTCGACACACAGGATGCGCGCGTTCATGCCGACTCCAAGCGCTTGCGCTGGCACTGCCATGCGGCGGTGAGCTCGATCGCGGGATCGACCGTGCCGTTCGCGAGCAGCGTCGCGGCGTGGAGCTCATCGCCCGGCACGAAGGTGTCGAGGCGATGCTGGAGGCGGACGGCCCGGCTGACCGCGAGCGGGAGGCCCCATAGCGCGATGAGGTGGCCACCGACGGCCGCGTGACAGGTGCCGAAGACCCGGCGCTCCGCCTCGACCTGCGTGAGGTGCTCCGAGGTCATGAGCTCGGCCGCGATCGCCACGCCCGCGGGATCCGCGGCGATCATCACCGCGCGCCCGATCGGGCATAGCAACACCGCGAGCGCGGCTTCGTCGCGGTGCGGTGCGGAGACCGCCGCTTCGGCGACCAGCGACGCGCGAAAGAACCGGCGAACGTCCGCGGCGTACGCGGGATCCTCGACGATGCCGCTCGCCATCAAGCCCTCGACGAGCACGAGGCGCGAGAGCAGCGACACGCCGAGCCGCGCCACCGCGCTCTGGACATCGGTGGTGTTCGAGCCACGAAAGAAGAAGGACGAGTTCGCGAGCTGCAAGATCTTGGCGGCGAGGCTCGGATCCTGGCGCACCACACCGCTGATCACGTGGCTGTGGCTGCGGGGCTCGGCGAGCGCGGCGCGGAGGGCCGTGAACACGCTGGGCAACGCCGGCAGGCGCGGCACCGCGCTGACGATCTCGCGGATCGCCTGGGCCTCCGCGCCGAGCGAGAGGAGCTCGATCTCGGCGATCGCGGCCATCAGCGTCTTGGGCGGGCACGGCTTGCCGAGGAACTGATGCGCGACGCCATCGGCGACGCGGATCGCCTGGGTCTCGTTGGCCTCGGCCGAGAGTGCGAAGCGCGCGACGTTCGGCCAGCGCGATGCGGTGGTCGCGAGCAGCGTCGCACCGTCCATCCCCGGCATCCGCATGTCCGAGATGATGAGATCGATGTGGCCAGCGGTCAGCGCCTCGAGCGCGAGATCCCCGGAGCAGACGTAGGTCGTGGTCCAAGACCGCGATCCGAAGGACGAGAAGACGCGTCGGAGACTCTCCAACACACTCACCTCGTCGTCGACCACCAGGATGTTCACCTCAGGTGATCAGTCGACCGCTATCGCCCCGCGTTCATCAGAGGTTCTCGCTCCTCCTCGTCGCTACACGCAACTTCACAGAGGCAGCCAACCGGCCTTCGTCTTGACGCGATCCAGCAACGCCTTCGCACCCGTCGCATCGCCGCGCGCTCGCAGGAGCGCCGCGTGCTCGCACACCTCGTACGTCGTGAACAGCGGCACGTGATACGCGCCATAGAAGTCCTGACGCACCGTGTACACGCCCTCGTCGATGCCCTCGGGCGAACCATCCCCCTTGCCTACACACGCACCACCGAAAAACCGCGCGCGCACGCGGATCAGCTTCGCGAGGCTCGCCGGCGCACCGTACGCGGGCTTGGTCGCGGTCGCGGCCGAGGCCAAGGCATCGAGCTCCTTCGCCACGACCTCGGCGCGCGAGCGATCGACCACACCGGCGACGAACAAGCACATCGCGCGCTCCGGAATCGCCGCATCTTCACCGCCGGGCAAGCACGGCGTGACGGTCGCGGTCGCGGCCGGATCGGCCGCGATCCATTGCAACCACGCGAGCGCCGCACGCCGGATCGGCCGGCGGCTCGGCCGCGCGCGCTCCACCGATTGCTTGTACAGCTCGATCGCGCGCGGGTACTCGCCCTTGATCGCGAGCACCTTCGCCAGCCCGGCCAGCGTGTCCTCGCCTTCGTTCAACCGCAGCGCATCTTCGGCGGCGGTCACGGCCTCGTCCAGGTGGCCCGCGGCCGCCAACGTCGTCGCATACACCCCGATAGCATCGGCCTCGCCAGGAAAGGCATCGCGATACATCGTCCCGATCCGCAGCGCCTCGAGCGGCTCGTCGAGATACAGCAGCACCGAGGATTCGTGATCGTAGATCCGCCCGCGAAACTCCGGTGCCGGCTCGGCGAGCAGCGCCTTGTACTGCGTGCTCGCGGTCGCGTAGTGCGCGGATCGGTAATCGAGCTCCGCTGCCCAGAACGCGAGCTCGCGATCATTCGGCGCGCCTGCACCGACCAGCGCCTCACGCGCCGCCGGTGCACCGCGCTCGGCATACGCGATCGCGGCCTCGACCAGCGCGCGGTCCTTGCTGTGAGTCGCCGCGGGTGCGCCGTGCGCCGCCTTCAACGCGGCCTCGCGATCTGGTTCCGGCGCGCCTCCGAACAGCAGCATGTACGCGTTCGCGCGCGGATGGAGCGGCGCCACGCGCAGCGCCGAGCGCAACGACGAGAGCGCCTTGTCGTTGTAGAAGACGTCGTATTCCTCGAGCGCACGCGTGACGTACTCGTCCCCGGGCCGCGCGACGACCTCGTGCGTGGGCCACAGCATCGCGACCGAGATCACCGCGCCGATCAAAAATCCACCCGCCGCGACGAACGGCCAGATCTTGCGCGGCGGGCGATGCAACGCGAGCAGCGCCTGCTGGAGCTCGACCATCGAGGCGTAGCGCTCGCTGGGCTCCTTCGCGAGCGCCTTCTTCAAGACCGCCGCGACCGGCTCCGCGACGTCGTCGAACGCCGGTTCGGTCTTCAGGATCTGTTCGAACAAGGCATCCATCGAGGTCGCCGAGTACGGTGGCTTGCCGACCACGAGCTCGTACGCGAGCACGCCGACCGAGAACACTTCGCTGCGCTCGTCGGGTTCGCTCCCCGCGATCTGCTCGGGCGCCATGTACAGCGGCGTGCCGAGCAGCGTGCCCGCGTGGGTCTCGTAGCTCGCGGGGCTCGGCATCGTCTCGTCGAGCGCGATCTTCTCCTTCGGCATGCGTGGCATCGACAGGCTCGCCATCGCCGGCTGCTCGTCGCGCACCTTCGCGAGCCCGAAATCCAAGACCTTGATGTGACCCTCCGCGGTCAGCATGATGTTCGCGGCCTTGATGTCGCGATGAAGGATCCGGCGCGCGTGCGCCGCGGCCAGGCCGTCGACGATCTGCTCGATCCAGCGCAGCGCTACCTCGAGTGCGGGCTTGCCATCCTTGCGCAGCACCTCCGCGAGCGTCCGGCCCTCGACGAGCTCCATCACCAGGATGTCACCGCCGTCGTCCTCGACGATGTCGTACAGCGTGACCACGTTCGCGTGCCGGATCGCCGCCGCCGCTCGCGCTTCGCGCTGGATCCGCGCGCGGCGCTCCGGATCGCCGGCGAGCTCCGCCGGCAACACCTTGAGCGCGACATAGCGATCGAGGCGCTCGTCGCGCGCGCGCCAGACCTCGCCCATCGCGCCCTTGCCGAGCTGCGAGACGAGCCGGTAAGGCCCGATCAGGTCGGCTGCGTCCGGCATCGTGTCCAAGAGTCGTACACCGTCCGGCCGAACCTCG
>JANXOP010000408.1 GCA_025357755.1 Kofleriaceae bacterium
CCGGGTCAGCGCAGTTCGACGCCGCCAGTGGTGAGTACCGCATTACCGGTGGAGGCGCGAACATCTGGGGCACTGCGGACGCGCTCCAGTTTGCCTGGAAGCGCATCTCCGGCGACGTGCGCATTACCGCCGACGTCAAGTTCATCGGCGCGGGCGCGGTGGACCATAGGAAAGCGGTGCTGATGATTCGTCAGGGTCTGAGCCCGGATGCGGCTTACGCGGACGTATCGCTGCACGGCGATGGCCTCACCACCGCCTGACTGCGAACGAGGGCACGATCGTCGTCGCGCCGCTGCATGCGTCGCTCGATCGCGCGATCAGCGCGACGGTGCTCGTGACGCCAGCGACCGACTATCAGATCAACACCGATCTGAAACCCCACCTCGAGCTCGCGCCACCGATGGCGGTGGCAGCGACACCCGTACGGCTCGCGCGCTGGGATCGCGACAAGCTCTCACTCGCGCTCGAGGTCACGGCGCACGAAGCCGGCGTCTACGCGCTTCGCGGCACGCTCCACTTCGCGGTGTGCAAGCGCGACCAGTGCTTTCCCAAGATCGAGCCGATCGAGCTCGTGCTCGATGTTCGATAGACCCGGGTGAAGCCGCTACGGCAACGCGCCGAGCACGTGCTCGAGCTCGCCGCGCGCATCGTGGAGGCCGGTCGGTAGCGGGCCCGCAGCCCAGGCGAGCTCGAACGCCCCGCCCTTCGCGATGCCCACGAACCGCGTCGCATCGACCTGCGCATCGCTGACCTCGCCGAACGGTTCGCTCGCGAACGCGAGTACGCGCGTGGTCTTGCCGGTCTCCGCATCGATGATCCACAGCGCCGAGGTCGTGCTGCCGCGAACATCGACGGGTACGAGATAGTGATTACCGCGGCACAGCGCGGAGGACGCGATCGGGTGTACGGGCTCGATCGTGGTGCTCGTCCAGGTCACCGTGCCCGTCGCGACATCGATCAATGCGAGCCGCCGATGTTGAGCCGCTTCGGGATCGAAGTGATCGCCGAGCTTCGGCGCGAGCTCGACGAGCTGGAACCGCGGCGACGTGATCCCGCCGCACTCGAGCACGAACGGCGCGTCATCGGCGAGGTGCTGATCGGCGGTCGCGACGACGTAGACATCCCCGGTCTTCGGCGACACGATCGCGAGTTGATCGCTCGAGCTCGCCGCACGCATCACGAGCCGATCGCCGCGCATCACCGCCGAGAGCGAGAGAAAGTCGTTCGTGCCGCGGACCGCATCGCCTTGCTTCGCGAAGCGATGCTCGCTCGGTGACCACGCCGCGATCGTGAGAGGCGAGCCCGCGCGCAGCAGCACGGCCGGCTCGCGCTGGACGAGGCTGACACCGCCCGCATCGACCGTGATCGCGCCGGTGCGATCGTCGATCACCGAGGTCCAGCCCGAGCATTGCACGAGCACCGCGCCCGCGACCGCGACCGGTGCGCGCGTGCATTCGCGGCCGCCGGCGATCGTCGCGGTCCATCGCGGGGTCCCTGCACTCGCATCGAGGCAACGGACGATCGCACTGCCATCGCCATCGCCGAGTGTCATCGCGACGAGGCACGAGCCGAGCACGCTCGGCGGCGCGGGGGACCAGTGCTCGCCGGTCGGCAAGGCCCAGGTCCACTTCGCGCGGCCGCTCGCCAGCTCGAACACGGCAAGCCCGGCCGCGCTCGTCGCACTGGTCGCCCGCCCGAGGACGCCATCGCCCACCGTCTCGATCGCATCGAGCGCGAGCGACGACTTCGTCGACCACCGCACGGTCTTGCCCTCGATTCGTTCGAGCGTCACGCGATCGAGCGCGAGCGTTGCGTAGCCACCCGGAGCGATCGCGACCGCCATCGGGACCGCGACCATCCGATGGTGCGCGTCGCGCCACATCCGTACGCCCGAGATCGTGACCGTCAACGCGATCACGACGAAGGACGCGTAGTACAAGACGCGCGAGATCAAGACGCTCTCACCAGTGGCTCCCCACGCAGCTCGCGAAGCTCGATCCCGAGGCCGCGCAACCACGCGGTCGGCAGCTCCGCGCCGAGCGCACAGATCACGCGAGATGCGATGATGGTCTTGCTGTCGCGCAGCTCGACATGCAGCGGCGTAACACGCGTGATCTGAGCCCGCAACTCGACGGTCAGGTCTCCCTTCGCGCGTGCCGCTTCGATCGCGCGCCGGTTCTCCGGCTTCGTGCGGCCGAAGTCACTACCGCGATGCACGAGCGTGACCTTCGCATGCGCCTTCGCGAGCGCGAGCGCGGCCTCGACCGCGCTGTCTCCACCACCGACCACCACGATCGACTCCTGCGCGTGTTGCTCGGGATCCGCCAGGTCGTACGCGACGTGCGCGAGATCATCGCCAGGAACGCCGAGCTTGCGCGGCGCACCGCGGCGCCCGATCGCGAGCACCACGCGCGGCGTGGTCACGGTACCTCGCCCGGTCTCGACTTCGAAGCCAGTCGCGAGCCGACGGATCGCGAGCACCGGCGCGTGCTCGATCACCTCCAGCTCGGCATCGCGCACGACCTGCTCGAACATCTCGACGAGCGCTTCCTTCGAGGTCCGGTGTAGCTTCCTCTTCCCGAAACCCGGGAGATCGAGCGGAGCGGTCATCACGATCTTCTGGCGGGGATACGACCGGATCGCACCACCTAGCGTCGACTTCTCGAACAGCCGGTAGCGCGCGCGTCGGTGGCGCGCCTCGAGCGCTGCACCGAGTCCGGCGGGGCCCGCACCGACGATCACGATATCGGTGTCGAACGTCCCCGGGCCAGGCTTGCTGTCGAGGGAGAACTTCGCCGCTTGTCTGCCCTGCCCGAGGGCGTTGTGGATGAGCCCGATACCGGTCACTTCCCCGGCGACGTAGAGCCCGGGAACCGTGGTCTGAAACCGACCGTCCGTGGTCGGCACCTCGACGCCGCGCTCGGGGCTGCCGAGCACGAGCTCGATCGCGTGCGTGGGGCAGCTTCGGAGGCAATCGGCGTGACCGACACACGCCGCGGGCTGCACGAGCTTCGGGCGCCCACTGATCATGACGAGCACTTCTTTCTCGGGACAGACCGCGACGCAGTTGCCCGAGCAGATGCACGCCGCTGCGTTGATCCGCGGGTACAACGACGGCGGGGTCTCCGCGCCCGTGGTCGCGAGCATCGCCAGGCGCTTCATCTTCAGCCGGCGATCGAACACGATCCCGAGACCGAACAACGCGATCGCGAGACCGATGCCGAGCTGGATGATCGGGGTCACGGCACGACCCAGACGAAGTCGTGACCCTCGTGACCAGGTGTGCCTGCCATCGTGTGGCACTCGGTGCAGACCGTCGCGGCGGGACCGTCGTAGCCCCAGCCATCGGCCGCGAGGCCGGTCGCGTCGTGCGGCGTCGCGTTGTCGAGCGGCACCTTCATGTACCAGTACCAGTCGAGGCCGCGCGTGCCCGCGGACGTGTGGACCTGCACCCCGTGTCCGGTGATCTCGCCGCTGCTCGGATCGCGGATCTCGAGCACCATGGCTGAATTCAGCGGATGCTCGCCGGGCGAATCGGGATGGATGATCGGGTTCGCGCACAACCGCACGCGCCCGTGCGGCGAGGGCATATCGGCCGCGTGTGACGAGGCCTCGCATGCCCAGCCTTGATAGTGGCCCTCGCTGAACCACTGCTCGATGTCCTCCTGCCCGGTGACGGGAGGAGCAACATCGCGGTCGACCTCGTCTGGATCGTCGGGCGGCTTGCAACCGACCACGACCAAGACAAGGCTAACGGCGACGAAGGAGCGTCGTGCGCCAGCTGTTCGTGGTGTGGCAATCATCGCAAGTCACGCGGGTCAAGTGGTCCTGGGTACGAGGTCGGTTGAAGGCGTGGCACGTGACACAATCGCCACGCACGCCGGTCCAGTTCGGGTTGGTATGGCACTCGCTGCACGGCGCCACGCGATGACGACCGGTGAGAGGGTACGCGGTGCGATCATGATCGAAGCGAATGATGCGCCAGCGATCCGCGCGATGACAATCGGTGCAATCGAACGAGTTCGCACCGCGATGCGGATCGCCGTGGCACGTGCGGCATGCGCGATTGAGCGTGGGATGCTCCTTCGCGTCGTGGCACTGCAAGCACGGCAACGTCGCATGACGCAACTCGAGCGGGAAGGCGGTCCTCGAATGATCGAACTTCGGCACCTCGTGAAAGCTCCTCGTCGAGTGACACTGCGTGCAGACCTCGCCGAACTGCTTGCCGTGGGGGGCGGCATGACAGGTCTGACATGCGGTCGGCGCTGCCACCGCGACGAGCGTGGTCCCGTTGTCGCCGTGGCACTTCTTGCATCCGAGCTTGGCGTGCGCGTTGTCGAGTCGAAAGCCCGTCCGCGCGTGATCGAAGTTCTCGACCGGCGTCCACGAGGTCTCGCCGTGGCAATCGGCGCACTTGCTACCGAACCTACCGTGATGGCGGAAATCGGTGTGGCACTGGTTGCACTCGCGCGGTGCGCCTGCGAACTGACCACCGCGATGGCAGCCCACGCACGTGACCGTTGCGTGAGCGCCGTTGAGGGCGAAGCCCATCTCGCCATGGTTCATCGCGGTGATCGTCGAGGGCTTCCAGGCATCGAGCGTGTGGCAATCGATGCACGCGCGCCCGGCACGTACGGTGTGGGTCGGCGCCACGGGCGACTCGAGCAACGTCGGATCGCCACCCGATTTCTTGGTCGGATCGAACTGACCCGCGTGCGGATCGGTGTGACAGAGCTTGCATGCGCCCGGCTTGAACGCGGCGGTCACGAGCTTCGGGTGGCAGTCCTGGCACCTCACCTGCGCGTGCGCGTTCGTGAGTGGCATCCGCGTCGTCGCGTGATCGAAGCTCGATGGTGTCCATCCCGCGGTCGTGTGGCACTTCGCGCAGGCGCCGAATTCGCCGTGCTTCGGCACCGCGTGACAGCTCTGGCACTCGTGCTTCGGCAACCGGAACTTACCCTTGTCGGTGTGGCAGTTCTCGCAACCGAGCAGCAGGTGCTTGCCGGCGAGCGGAAACCCGACGGCTGCGCGATCGTGATCGAAGGCCTTCGTCTTCCACGACAACGCCGAGTGACATTGCGAGCACGCACCGAGCGGCTCGTGCTTGCGCTCCTTGTCGTGGCACGAAGCGCAGTCGAACGGAGTCGGATTGAACTTGAACGCCGGATGGCAAGCGAGGCATGGCGCGGTCTGATGCTTGCCCGGCAACTTGCACGGGCAGAAGTCGTGCGTGTACGTGACCTGCTTCCAGCCCATCACGGTGTGGCAGGTGCTGCATTCGACCTTGGTCCCGCCGTGCTTCTCGGCGTGACACAGCGCGCACGATTGCTGCGGCGCGAGGTGCAAGCCCGACTTATGACAGTCCTGGCACTTTAGATTTGCGTGCCCGCCGGCGATCGGTGTGACGTGATTCTTCTCGTTGCGGATCGTCGGCGCCCAGCCACTGCTCGCGTGGCACTTCGCGCACGCCGAACCGAACGTGCCCTTGTGACGATCGGCGTGGCAGCCCTCGCACTTCACGGCGATGCCGACCCAGCGCCGCGATGCGCCGACCTGCGGATGGCACTTGTCGCAGGCGAGCGTCTGGTGCTTGCCATCGGCGGGGAACGCGGCGGTGCGGTGATCGAAGGTTGCAGGTGGTGGCGGCGATACCGCGGCATCGCGACCGTGATGTTCTTTGTGGCAGGTGGTGCACGGCTGCGTCTTGACGCTCGGGTGGTAGCCGATGCCCTTCGCCATCGCATCGGCGAGCGCGGTGTGACAGCCGAGGCACGTCGCCTGCGGAATACCGCCGAACGGCACGTGGCAGCGATTGCACTGGTTCTCGAATGCCGCGTGGGGCGCGGATAGCTTGCCCGGCGAGATCGAGCCGACCTGCGCGTGCGCGACACCCGCGAACCAGACGAGCGCGAGCACCGCCCACGTCACGATCCTCGTGATGGTCATCGCGCGAACCCCAGCTGGGCCAGGACCCTCACGCCGTCGCCGCGCAGGTTCGCCTCGCCATCTATGCCTCCGAACCAGCCGTCGCGCGTCGTGAACGCGTGGACGAACGCATAGCTCCGTGCTTCGAGCGTGTACGGCGCGCGGGTCGAACCGTCGTCGAGCGGCTCGAGCTCGTCGACGATCGTGTCGACCGCGGCCACTCCACCGAGAAGTTCGTACTCCGGTGCTTTCACGCCCACGGCGATCCGGCCGATCAACGAGGTCGAGCTGGTGTAGCCCGGTGAGGTCTCCCGCAGGCGGTGTACGTCGAGCCCCGCTCGAACGTCGAGATCGAACAGACCGCGACGAAGCTCGCCCGAGGCCTCGACCCGGTGCGAGCTACCGCCATCGCCCCACACGCGAGCGCGATAGCGCGCGTCGAGGTGGTTCGCCTTGCCGTCGAGCCACGTCGCGCGCAACGTCGCTTCGCCAAACGAACCGGTCAGGGGCGCGAGCGCGACGTTGTCGCTCTGTTGCCCGAGCTTGGTCCGCAGGCCGGCGAGGATCGCGTCGAGCCGCCACGGGCCTTGGCGATGATCGTACAGGCCGTACACCGCTTGCGATCCGAACCGCACGTTCTCGAGCGCCGGGTCATCGGTCACGCGCATCGGATCCGCCGAGTACGTCACGAGGTAGCGACTGCCGATATTGAGGCCACCCGTGATGAAGTCGTGCGCGCCGACTGCGGCCACGAGCTCCCCATCGACGAACTGCTCTGGCCGCTCGCTCTTGAAGTAGACATCGCCCGACCCGTTGTCGCCGCGATAGAGCGCGATCCGATCCTTGGTCAGCGTGTACGCGAGCGCGAACTGGACCTCGCCGTGCGTGGTGATCGAGGCACCGACGAGCGGCAGGGGCGTCGGCGATGCGGTGAGCAGCGTCTCGGCACGGGAGTTCGTGAACGACCGATTGCCGCCGAACACGCCAACCTCGACGTCGCCCCAACGGCGCGCGATACCGAGGCCATCGGTCATCAGCCAGTAGCCACCGGGTACGCGAAAGCGCCCGATCGTGAGCACCCAGTGCGCGAACGAGCGATCGACATAGTTCAGCTCGTGAAGCTCGCGGCGTGGCGTGCCATCGATCAATGACTCGCGATCGACATAGTCGAGGATCGCCGCGCGCTTCTCGCCCTTGTATTCGAGGTGCACCGAGAGGGCGAGGTCGGCTTCGTCATCGGCGGTCGAGCCAGGTTGCGTCGCGACGTAGCTATCGATGGCAACGAGAGCGCGCACGTCCGCGCTGGCTTCTCGGGCGAGAGGCACCGCCAGCGCACAGACGATCACGAGCTCACGTCGCATACGCAAAATGCGCGAGCACGTGCAGGCTCGTGATCCCGAGTAAGAGAAAGGCGAGCGGACGATGGAATAGCGTCCACCGCGAGAACCAGCGCTCCGCGACCTCGAGGCCCGAGATCCGCGACGCCAGCAGGATCGAGCGCCGCGTGGCCTCGAGTCGCTGCTCGACTGCACCGCTCTTCACGAGCTCCCGCAGCAGGCGCCGGCGCGCGAAGTCGAGCCGCACGAGATCCGCGAGCCCGTGGCACTCGCGACGCAACGACGCGGGCAGCGCCATGTCACCGAGCATCTCGACAAGCTCGTCGTGCGCGACGGCCTGCCCTGCGCGCGCCCGAGGAATGAAGCCGTAGAGGTAGCGCCCCGTTAGCCCCGAGACGATCACGATGGAGACCAACCCGAAGTTGAGGGCCGCGAGGTTCGCGTTCGGCGAGATGCCGACGCTGTGATACGCGACGAGCACGAAGCCCTGGAGGCCCAGAAAGATGTGCGCGTCGAGCCACGCGCGTAGCGGTCCCCAGCTCCGCAACCACCGTGCGCGCCGGCGCAGCGAGTAGAGCTGCATCACGAGCATCGAGACCACACCCGCCCAGCCGAGCTCGTACGCGAACGGAGGCTCGCTCGCGAACCGCAGGGCGAGCGCGCTCAGGATCACTGCCTCCGCGATCAGGATCGCGACATACGGCCATGCGAGCACGGGGCGCTCTGCAGGGACGGTTGGAAGCGACACGCAGGCGCTATAATGAGTTTTCGCCCCTCCTCACAACACGATGCGTCAGACAGCCGATGACACGCGGGTGCTAGCTCAACACCTCGTTCTCATTGGAGGTAACATTCGGCCAGCCGTGGCGTAGCGCCGGGTTACGGATTGACCGAATACGAGATCGTACCGCTCATGCAAACGTCCACATCGGCCGTCCAGTCGGCGGTTGGCGGCGTGCCCGAAAGGTCGACCGTGACGATCAAGCTGCCGCTCTTGATATAGTCCTGGACCGGCGACGTCGTCGGATTGGTGACGTCGAGCGTGGGCGCCTCGGTACCGCAATCGGTGCACGAGAAGATGCCGAGCGTCGGCAGCGTCGAGGAGGGATCCGCGCTCGCGATCGAGAGTGCAGCTCTCTGCACGAACTTGAAGTTGGAGACGCCGCTGGTCGCGCGGATCTCGGCCCGGGTGAACGTCAGCGTCGCGTCCGCATCGGCGAGACCTTTTGCCTCTTTGAGGTCGTTGACGTTGAAGCTCTGGTCGACCGTGGTCTGGCCGGTCGGCACGCCCGGAATCGTGACGCCGCGATAGGTCAAGCAGATCTCTTGGACCTCCGCTTGGACGTCGAGCAAGGGACAACCAGGAACGAGCACGGCGAGGCCGGCGAGCAAGAAGACACGCATGCAGTACAGCTCCTAGTGAACGTAGAAAATGAAACCGAGGTTCGCGGACACGCCCCACAGCGTGACCTTGGGATCGGTGGACGTGACCGTGATCATCGAGTCGGATGCCGTCTGCGCCGCGACGACCTGATCGAGGTTGTGAACCGTGCCTGTCACGCGCGAGACGCCCGCGTGAATGAAGAACGTGAAGTACTTCTTGCCGAGCTCGAGCCCCACGCGCGCATTCGCGAAGTCGTAGCCGACCTTCTCGAGCGCGGGCGAGGTGAACGTCGGATCGATCTGCTTTGCGGCGGAGTTCGCATCGCGCTCGAAGAATCGGCCATAGCCGACGCTCAGGATGGGCGTTGCCCACGAGGCGAACGGAATGTACGTGACACTCGCTCGATAGCCGGGGCTGATGTAGTTGTGCGCGAGCCCCGCTTCGAGGCGGAGCGCGCGGGTCGGGCGCACCACCAGCGAGGCGGTCGCACCATCGGGTACACCGACATCCGTCATCACGCCGACCGTGCCGCTCTCGTCGGCGAAGGGTTCGCCGCGCGCAAGCAGGCTCGGCTGCGCCGACGCGGTCATCGCCGACGCAGTCATCGCCACACCACTCAGCACCGCGATCGCTGCCACCCTGCGCATTCACGGGATGTATCGACGCGTACTCGGGAAGATCGAGCGGTACTACCCCAGACCCACCCCAGATCGCGCGCAGGTTGTGCGCGTCGGCGTACGTCGAGCTACGCCGCTTTGCGAGCGGGCACGATGCCAGCATCGCGCTCGCGCAACGCCCTGCGAATCCAGAAGAACCGGAGCACTCCAGCAACGCCACCGATGACGCCGACCAGCGCGAGGCCGACGACGAAGACGGTCGTGGCAGGGATCGCGAGCTTCGTGGCCACGAATGGACCGAGGATCGGCGTGATGCCTGCACCGATGATCAAGATGGCGGCGCGCTCGTGGCGGCGCATCAGGCCGCGGGGCACCGACACGTCGAGCGCTTCGGCCTTCGCGCTCGCGTAGCTGATCATGTAACTCGACTGCAGCGCGAGCAGCGCGATCGCGACCATCCACGGCGAGCCGTGAGCGAACACGACGAAGCCGGCGATGAAGCCGAACTCGGTGTAACGATCGACCGCCGCGTCGTAGAGCTCGCCGACGTTCGAGCCCGTGTTCGTGAGGCGCGCGACCTGACCGTCGAGAATGTCGGCGACGGTCGAGATCGTCGCGAGCAAGCACGCGAGCCCGAACCAGCCGAACGCAGTCGCGACCCCGGCCCCGATGCCGAGCACGAGCGCGAGCGTGGTCACGCCGTTCGCGGTGAAGCCGATCGCGACGAGCCCGCGCACGATGGGCCCGACCGCCCAGTAGGTGGCCTGCATGATGTTCTCGCCCATGATCGCAGTGCCGCCCACACTGTCGACGCGAGCGCTGTGGAACGAGCCGAACCGACGAACGCGAATGGCGTACGCGACGAAGGCCACGACCCACAGGGCGATCGTGAGATATGAAAAGTCGACGTCCGACATGAGGCCAGCGGTAAAGCAATGACCAGGCCAGATTCACCAGTTAGTACTGGCCCTGGCCACGGCCTGTTGTACGGAAATCCGGCGGCTGACTGAAATCTCGACAGGTCAATCAGGAGAGCGTCAGCCGAGTTGCAGCGACCGCTTCGTGAAGTTGCCGCCGACCCAACCCGTGATCGGAAACGTCACCGTTTCGGTGCGATCGATCGACGCACCGAGCGACACCAACACCGGCGCGAAATGCTCGTCGGAGGGCAGCGCTAGCTCGACCCCCGGCCCCTTCGCCCGGTAGTCGAGCAGCGCATCGACATCGCGCTGCGCGAGCTTGTCCGCGCACCACGCATCGAACTCGCTCGCCCAGCCTTCCGGCTTCGCGAGCAGATCGTAGTTCGCGTGGCGAAGGTTGTGCGTGAGAAAGCCGCTGCCGATGATCAAGACGCCTTCTCGCCGGAGCGGTGCGAGTGCGCGGCCGACCGCGAAGAGCCGCTTCGGATCGAGCGACGGCAACGAGATCTGCAAGACGGGGATGTCGGCCCTGGGATACATCGCGACGAGCGGGACGTACGCGCCGTGATCGAGGCCTCGTTGCTTGGCATCCCAGACCGCCGCCGGTGCGAGGAGCTGAGCGACGCGATCGGCGAGCGCCGGGGTTCCCGGCGCGGGATAGCGGACCTGGGCGTAGCGTTCGGGGAAGCCACTGAAGTCGTAGACCAGCGGGACCGTGGTGGTCGCACCGAGCGTGATCGGATCGGCTTCCCAGTGCGCGGAGACCATCAGGATCGCGGTGGGCCGCGGCAGGTCCTTGGCCCACGTGGCGAGCTCGCTCACCCACGCCGGATCGTCGAGCAGCAACGGCGAGCCGTGCGCGAGGAACAACACCGGCATCGTCGACGACGCTGGTTTCGCCGCGCGACCGCAGGCGGCGAGGAGCGGCGCGATGGCCAGACCTCCGAGCAGCTCGCGACGGCGAAGGGTCACGCTCCGAAGATGACACGAGCGCGACGCTTCGGCGTTGCGTTCCGCGCAACAGACTAAACAGACCAAGAGCGCCGCGGGGCCTACTTCGGCGGCGCACGACCAGGGGTGAAAATTTGTGCGTGGCGTCCGTCGACGTCTTAATCAGGATCTCGGCAGCGCGTACCTCGACAACATCGACCGCACTCGAACCGCCGACAACCTCGTG
>JANXOP010000412.1 GCA_025357755.1 Kofleriaceae bacterium
GCGCGACGACCGCCTGGCCATCGACCAGCACGTCATCGTTATCCGGATCGACCTTCGTGCCGAGCACGGTGACGACCTTGCCGTTCACGCTCACACGACCGGCCGTGATCAGGGCCTCGGCCTTGCGCCGCGCGGCCACACCGGCGGTTGCCAAGAAGCGCTGGAGACGGACAGCTTCGCTCATGGGCGTACTTGTATCAGCTCTCCCCCAGATCTCCGCATCAGGGAGGTACTAACGAGGAGAAACGGGCACTTGAACCAGCGTTTGGGGCTCGTTCAGCAGCCCGAGATCAGGCCCAGCGCGGGTCTCGGAGGGGTCGTCGCCACCGCGCTCGCGTCACACACCAACCGCGGGGAGCACGCTGCGCTCGGCGCTTAGTTGTGATCGTCATCGTTGTCGTCGGCGTCGGCGTCTCCGTTGCCGTTGCCGTTGCCGTGCTGACCCGTCGCGTCGGACTCGCTCGACTCGGCGGCGCGCACAGCAACATTCGCAGCTTCGAGCGCGGCCTCCGCTGCAAGCTCGGCCTCGTCGGGCTCGCCGTGATGCGCGAGATCGATCCGAGCGGTCTCGAGCGAGCCTGCGTCGGACTCGCCGAGCGCAGACTCGGGGCTCGTGGCTTCGAGATCCGAGCTCTCCTGCGAGCCCGGCGCCCCATCGGCCTCGGGCTCGACCTCGTCGGTGACCGGGAGGCTCGTCGGTACGACGTTCGACGCTTCGAGGTCCGCTACTTGGTGCGGCTCGCCCGCTGCGAGCTCGACCTCGTCGGCGACCGAGATGTTCGCGAGCTCGATGTTCGCGGGCTCGACGTTCGACGCTTCGAGGTGCGGATCGTCCGCTGCGAGCTCGACCTCGTCGGCGACCGAGATGTTCGTACGCTCGACGCTCGACGCTTCGAGGTAGGGCTCGTCCGCTGCGTCCGCGAGCTCGACGTTCGATGCTTCGAGGTCCGCTGCTCGGTGCGGCTCGTCCGCCGCGAGCTCGACCTCATCGGTGGCAGCGAGGTCCGCGGCATCCGACTCGTGCAACTCGAGCGGCTCGTGTGACTCCTGCGACTCGTCCGCCGCGAGATCGAGTGCCTCGGAGCCGCCGAGGTCGGTGACGTCCGCGTACTCCGCGAGCTTGGCGGCGCCGGCCTCGCCGAGGTCGGTGTGATCGCGGCCTACCGCTTCGAGATCCGAATCAGCCTTCACCTCGACGTCGTCAGGCTCGGGCTCGGGCTCTGCGTGAGCCTCGACGAAGCTGCTCGAGCGAATCGCGTCGATGTACGAGCGCGCTTCCGATCGCGGGGTGCCGAGCGACGAAGCGTCGCTCGATAACGACATCGCGGCCGCGTCGCCATCGCTGTCGACCGAGGACGTCGAGGACTCCGAGAACGCCTCGCTGAACGTGTCGACGTGACCGCCCGCCATCGCGTCTTCGGCCATCGCCGAGGCGTCCCCGTTGCGGTCGGCGGCGGCTTCGGCGGCCGCATGCTCGGCGAGGATCGAATCGACGATCGAGGCATTGTCGGTCGTGAAGTCGCCGTCGGAAGTGGTGAGGCCATCGTCGAGCAGCTCGGTCTCGGGCTCGACCAGATCACCGTTCTCGTCGAGAGGAACGCCGAGGCGCTCGCTCATGACCTGGCGGCTCTCGGCGGTCAGCTCGCTGTACTCGCGCAGCGTCGGCAGCTCGCGAAGATCGCCGAGGCTGAAGAAATCGAGGAACTCTTTGGTCGTACCGAACAGCGTGGGACGGCCGACTTCTTCGCGCTTGCCGAGTACGCGGATCAGCGAGCGATCGAGCAGGAGCCGCAACGTGGCCGACGAATCGACACCACGGATCTCGTCGATCTCGGGGCGCGTGATCGGCTGGCGATACGCGACGATCGCGAGGGTCTCGAGTTGCGCGCGCGAGAGCCGCACGGGACGCCCCGCGATGAGCTGCTGGACCCACGACGAGAATGACGTGTTTGTGCGGAACTGGTAGCCACCCGAGACGACCGTCAGCGCGATGCCGCGCTCTTTGTAGTCCTCGTGGAGCTCGGCGAGCGCCGCTTCGATCCGCGTGATATCCGCGACGCGCGTGAGCTGGCGGAGGCGCTGGAGGGTCACAGGTTTGTCGGTCGCAAAGATCAACGCTTCGATCAGGTGACGCAGCTGGACCGCGGACAAGGTACCCGGCAGCAACGCGGCTTCGACACCGGCTTCGTCGGTGATCGGGTCGCCCACGACATCGTCGCCTTCGACCGCGTCGCCTTCGACTGCGCGCACTGCGAGATCGGTGCCGCCATCCGCGTGCAGCTCGCCGCTGCTCGCGCCGCCGTCCGCGTCCGGCTCGCCGTCGATCGCGCCGCTGTCTGTGTGCAGCTCGTCGTCGATCGCGGCGCCATCCGCGTGCAGCTCGCCTGCGATCGCGGCACCGTCCGCACGCAGCTCGCCTTCGATCACGTCGGGATCGCCGTGCAGCATCTCGCCGTCGCCCGCTTCGGCATCGGCGCTGCGGGCGTGCATCTCATCGCGTTTGGCTTCGATTGCATCCGCGGCGACATCGCCCGCCGCGTTGCCGGCCTTCTTCGACTTCTTGAACTTCTTGAACTTCTTGTCGGCTTTGGTCGCCGGCTTCGCCTCTACGACGTCGTCAGCGACCGCCTCCGTTGGTGCTTCAGCTGCTGCCGCGAGCACTTCGCCCTGATCGGACGGCTCGCCAGCCTCGCTGGAGGCCGCTACGATCTCCTCGGTGTCAGGCGCTGCCTCGGCAGTGGAATCACTGCCCTCGGCAAGGACTTCCGCGGGTACGGCCTGGCGATGCTTGGACTTTTTGCGGCTCACGGCAGGCTAGGAGCTACCACGCCGGTCCGACACTCAGCGGTAGTCGTCGGTTTCGGTCCGCGTAGCGACGGTCTGCTCGACCCGGGCGCGGAGGTCATCCGTCGCTCGTTCGATGAAGATCTCCTCGTCGGACTGGACCGTGTCGGCGTCGGCTTCCGGCACGTGCTGGGTGATGGTGATCAGCCGGAGCTTCGCCATCTCGAGCAGCGCCAGGAGCGTCACGACCGCCTCGTGACGGACCTCTTCGACCGTCCGCACGACGCCGTCGCGCAGGAACGAGAACATCGACGAGAACGAAAACCGCACCTCGGCCTCGAGCCGGTCGGTCAAGTCCGCGATCTTCTGACTCACCGAGAGCCGGTCGATCAGGACGTTGTGCGCGACCTTGAGCTTGGCCTGGCGCATCACCCGGTCGAACGCCTCGATCAGCTTGTGGACCGGGAACCCCGCGAGCGGCGCGATCGCATCGATATCGACGCCTTCGGCAACCGCATCTTCGGTCGCGACCCCACGGCCCCAGACGTTGCGACCGACCACCGGCCGCTGGCCGAGCTGGGTCGCCGCTTCCTTGTACTTCTGGTACTCGAGCAGGCGCTTGATCAGGTCGCCACGCGGATCGAGCTCGATCTCTTCACCATCGGTGAGCTCGCGCATGATGCCATCTTCGTCGCCCTCTTCGCCCGGCATCGGCGGCAGCAGCTCGCGCGACTTGATGTGGCACAGCGTGGCCGCCATCAGGAGGTACTCCCCCGCGACATCGATATCCATGTTCGCCATCGCATCGAGGTACTCGAGGTACTTCTCGGTGACGAACGCGATCGGAATGTCGAGGATCGACAGCTCGTGCTTCTTCACGAGGTGAAGCAGCAAATCGAGCGGCCCCTCGAACACGTCGAGGGCTACGGAGTAGTGCGATTCCATCAGCGCGCTAGAAGAGGTGAGCGAACAGCTTGTACACGTGTTCAGCGCAGAACTGGGCAGGGATCGTAAAGATCCGCGAAATCTGCGGGATCATTGCTACTGCCATCACGACGAACGGCCCGTACTTCGCATACGCGTCGTACGACGCGCGGTGTTTGTAAGGCATCAGCTCGCCCGCGACGTGTCCGCCATCGAGCGGCGGCGCCGGGATGAGGTTGAAGAAGAACAAGATGAAGTTCGTGACGCCTGCAAAGTAGAGGACCTTGAACGCATCCCCGGTGATCGGGATGACGTGCTTGCCGACCAGCACCGCCGACACGATCATGATGACGCTGCCCAGCAGCAAGTTCATCGAGGGGCCCGCGATGCTTACCAGGATCTTCGCGGTCGACATCTTCCATTTGCGGTTGATGCGCGCCGGGTTCCAGTTGACCGGCTTGCCCCAGCCGAAGCCGCCGATGCCACCACCGGCCGCGGAGTACAGCCCGCCCAACAACGGCAGCAGCAGCGTACCGATCGGATCGGCATGCGCGATCGGGTTGAGCGTGACGCGGCCTTCACGGCGCGGCGTGTCGTCACCCAAGGCGTTCGCGACGAACGCGTGGCCGAACTCGTGGAGTGCGACCGAAACGATCAGCACGAACACGCGGATCAGGACCCACCGAACTTGTTCGCCTGTGACGTTCACGCTTGCTCGGACTATGGCCGGCCACACCGGCAACTGCAAGCGGCGAGAACTTGCGCTCCGAGGGCGTTGGGTCTGCAATGGCGCATGGCGCGCCGCCTGGCCCTCGACGAGGCCGTCGATCTGTTTCTCGATCACGTGAAGGTCGAGCGCGGACTCGCACGCCACACGATCGAGGCCTACGGACGTGACCTCTCCCGGTTCGTAGGCTTCGTGTCGGAGCGCGGGCGGAGCGACGTCGACGACGTCACCACGCTCGACGCGACGGACTACCTGATCGACCTGGCCGCCTCCGGCCTCGCCGCTCGTAGCCGCGCGCGCGCGTTGGTGGCGATCCGTGGCCTGTTCCGTCACTTGATCGGCGAGCGTTGGCTCGAAGCCGATCCGACCGAGCTGATCGATGCGCCACGGATGGCCAAGCGCATCCCGGGTGTGCTCGGTGAACAGGCCGTCGTCACGTTGATCTCCACGCCACCGGATTCGCCGCGCGGTCGTCGCGATGCCGCGATGATCGAGCTCGCCTATGCCTCCGGCCTGCGGGTCAGCGAGCTGGTCTCGATCGCGGTCGCCGATATCAACCTCTCGCAAGGGTTCGTGCGCGTCACCGGCAAGGGTCAGAAGACCCGCATGGTGCCGCTCGGCGCGAGCGCGCGCGCGAAGCTGCAGCGCTATCTCGACGAGGATCGGTCGCGATTCATCAAAGACCCGGCGCAGCGTGCGATGTTCCTCACGCCGCGCGGCAAGCCGATGACACGTCAGGGGTTCTGGAAAGCGCTCCGGAGCTACGCGAGGAAGGCCGGGATCCGGCTGCCCGGCGGTGACGTCTCGCCGCACAAGCTGCGCCATTCATTCGCGACCCACCTGGTCGAGCACGGCGCCGACCTCCGCGCGGTCCAAGCCATGCTCGGCCACGCCGACATCGCGACGACCGAGATTTATACGCACGTCAGCCGCGCGCGCGTGCTCGAGCAAGCTCGCAAGCACCCGAGAGCAACCAGGACCGCGAAGGGGTAGGCTCGCGCCCGGTGTTTCGTCGGGTGCTCGTCTCGGTCATGTGCGCGAGTGCCAGCGCTGTGGCCGCGCCTCACGAGATCCACGGCACCGTCATCGATCGCGACACCACGACGCCGGTCGAGGGCGCGATCGTGATGGCCGAGCACACGACCTACGCGACCGGCACGAACGGCGAGTATACGCTCACCGTCGAGGATGGCGAGCAGCTCGTCGTCACCGCACCGGGCTACGGACTGCGCACGATCGCCGCCGCCGACGGACTCGAGATCTTGGTGCGCGCGGCAAGCAACGAGACGATCGAGGTCACGGGCAAGGCCCCGGACTCGCCGCATGCGCAGACCTACGTGCTCTCGAGCGACGACATTCGCATCCTGCCCGGCAGTGGCAACGACATGCTGCGCGCCGCGCAGGCCCTGCCCGGTGTCGCCCGCCTGCCCTACTCTTTCGGTGGGCTCGTGTTGCGAGGCAGCTCGCCGCGGGACAACGCGGTCTACATCGACGGCATCGAGGTGCCGCTCGCCTTTCACTTCGGCGGGCTCACGTCGTTCTACCCGAGCAGCATGCTCGACCACCTCGAGGTCCAGAACGGCGGCTTCGATGCGAGCTACGGCCGCGCGCAAGGAGGTATCGTCACGCTCGATACCCGCGAGCCGCGTCGCGATCTGTGGCGCGTCGGCGGCTC
Organism: Kofleriaceae bacterium; assembly: GCA_025357755.1. Lineage (GTDB taxonomy): Bacteria > Myxococcota_A > Polyangia > Haliangiales > Haliangiaceae > JABFXX01. Next base: position 6,111 of record JANXOP010000412.1, read on the forward strand.
GGTCGGGTTACTCGACTCGTCGGTGTTCGCGGAAGGACCGGTCGGCGATGGCGGCATGATCGTCGGCCTACGGCGCTCGTACTTCGATGTCGTTGCGGGTGCGTGGGCACCCGAGGACGTGCCGTTGCCGAGTTACCTCGACGCCCAGGTCCGGATGTCATTCGGCGATCCGACCAAGGCAGGTCGCATCACGCCGCTGCTGTTCCTCGCGTACGACCACGTCACCGCGAAGAGCAGCGGTGATTCGGGCGCCGAGAACACCAGCATGTTGAACTCCTTCTTTCTTCGCGTCGGTGTGCCGTACCTGCGTCAGTGGGGCAGCCTCACGCTCCGCATCGTGCCGTGGCTCGGCGTCGATCAGCTCACGTTCTCGAGCGAGAAGCAGGGCGTGGTCGAGACGTTCGAGCGCCCGAAATATCCGACCGGCGTGCGCGCGGATCTGACGCGCACCGAGGCGTGGGGTGAGCTCCGCGGCGGTGTCGATACCGAGGCCGACTACGTCTCGCACTTCGAGGAAGGGCTCGGCAACCCGGGCGACGTGCTGCATCAGACCAACGGCGACACCACGCTCGCGTGGATCGATTTCGCGCTCTGGGGTGAGGCGCGGTGGGATGCCGTGAAGGATCGGCTGTCCATCAAGCCCAGCGTACGCGTCGAGCACTACGGGCTCTCGAACGAGGAGGTGCTCGATCCGCGGCTCGCGATCCGCGAGGTGCTCACCGATCATCTGGTGCTCCGCGAGACCGTCGGTCGCTATCATCAAGCCCCGACACCTGGCGATGTCGATCCACACGGCGGCAATCCAGATCTCCAGAGCTCGTACTTCGATCAAGCCGCGGTCGGTATCGACGCCGACTACAACGGCTGGGTCGGCTCGGTCACCGGGTTCTACGATCTCGGCAACAACCTCGGCGTGCGCGACCTCGACGCGACCGGCGAGTTCTCGAACCTCGGTGGACTCGGGCCGACGTTCGAGCTCCTGCTCGAGA
>JANXOP010000428.1 GCA_025357755.1 Kofleriaceae bacterium
CGCGATGGGCGGCTTCGGCGACGGTAACGGTCGTCGAGTAGGCCACTCGACCTGGCTCCGACACCACGACCTTGACCGGGCCGGCATCCACGAGCACGTCGCTCGTCGCCGAGAGCTCGACGACGCGGCCTTGCACGACGACCTTGGCATCGGTCGTCAGGGCTTCGGAGAAGGCGATCGCGAGATGCGAGGCTCGCGGCGTGAGCTTCGCGAGGTGTTCCTCGGCAGCAGCGAGCTGTGGGCCGAGCCCTTGTTCGCGCGCGCGGCTCTGCGCATCGCTGAAGTAGCGGATCGCCGTCGCGACCTGATTTGCTTCCTCGGCACAGCGCGCGACGTTGAGGATCGTGCCGATCGCGTTCGGGTTGAGCGCGAGCGATTCCTCGAACATCGCGCAGGCAGCACCATTCTCGCCCGCTTCGCGCAGCTTCGAGGCCGCCGCGAACTTGTCGTCGGCGGTCTTCACATCGTCGGCGTAGGCACGCGCCGGAAGTGCGCAGGCGAGGCCGACGAACAGCAGGCCCTTGGTGAGGCGTTGCATGGTTGCGTGATCCTAAGTCGCCACGCAGCGAGAAGCTACTTCGTGCCTACTTGTTGTCGCAGCCGTGCATCGCGCCGAACGGATCGCAGTTCGGCTTCGGCGTCGGCGGCTTGACGGTCATCTCGACCTTGGGCTCGGTCACGGGCGGGGTCTTGTCGGTCGTTGGCGGGCGTTTCGGCCCCTTCGTGCCGGTGTTCCCCTTCGCGATCGGGTGCGTGATCGGCTTTGGTGGAACCGAGGACGTCGTCGTCGTCGTGATCGGCTGCGTGGTCGCGATCGCGGCCGAGCCCGTGGCGGGCGCAACGGTCGGCGGTGGCTCGGGCGGGTGCGCGAGGGGCTTGTCGCTCTTCATCTCGATGGTCGCCGTCGGCGCATGGTCCGCCACCGGGTTTTTCGCCGCCTGGTCCTTCGCCTGGTCCTTCGCCTCGTCCTTTCCGCCGCTCATCGCCATCCCGACCGCGACGCCGGCACCGATCATGAGACCGAGCGCGGTCACGATGAACAGACCGCGCCGCTTCGGCTGCACCGCGTCCATCATCGTGCTCGGTGCCGCTGCACTGACCATGGGGCGCGAGGGATCGAGGCGCGCGATCGGCGCGGAGCCGGTCGAGATCACCGGCTGGACGAACGGCTGCGACTTGACGTCCCACTGCGCGATCGCCGGATCCGAGCCCGGCTCGAACTGCCGCGAGGTCCGCGCGCTGATCGACGAGCTCTCGTTATCCCAGTTGTGATTGCTGCGACGAAGCACGCGACCCATGCGCTCCACCAGCTTCTGGCCCTGGTGTTGATCCTGGACGAACTGGACGAGATCCGCGCCGAGGTCCGCCATGCTCGCGTAGCGCTGCTCGGGTCCCTTCGCGAGACACTTCATGATCACGTGCTGGAGCGCGGGCGGGGCGAGCGTCATCGGCGAGGGCGCATCGACCGCGACCTTGACGCACATCTCCGAGAAGCTATCCGCTTCGAACGGACGACGCCCTTCGATCAATTCGTAGAGCACGCTGCCGAGTGACCAGATATCGCTGCGCGAATCGACGAGACGCGCCGATCGCATCTGCTCGGGCGACATATAAGCGGGCGTGCCGAGCAGCGACTGGGTCTGGGTCAGCTGCATGTCCGTGCCGGCCGAGGTCTTCGAGATCCCGAAGTCGAGAACCTTCACGATCGCGCTGCCATCGGGCCGCCACGTCACGAACAAGTTGGTCGGCTTGACGTCGCGATGGACGATCCCGAGCGAGTGCGCTTCCGCGAGCGCCTCCGCGGTCTGCAGCGTGAGCTCGCAGGCCCACGGAATCGGTAGCGTGCCGCGCTGCTCGAGCAGCTGGCCGAGATCGAGTCCCTCGAGGAACTCCATCACCATGTACGGGACGCCGTCGAACAGGCCGGTGTCGGTGACGCGCGCGACGTACTCGCTCTTGAGCTTGGCCGCAGCGCGCGCTTCCCGCGTGAACCGCTCGATGGCTTCTTCGTCGAGAAGCACATCCTTGCGCAGCATCTTGATCGCGACGCGCTCGTTGAGCTGGAGGTGCGTGCATGCCGCGACCACGCCCATGCCGCCCTGGCCAAGGATCGAATCGACGCGATACTTCTCCTGAAATACCGTGCCGACGACGATGCCGGTTTCCACCGGCTTCACACCTTGAGCCACGACCAGAAAATCGTAGCCTGCGAATCCCGCCGGCTCAAGGTAGGCAAACGTGTAGGTTTTGGCCTACCGACGGTCTTACCCCTGGATCTGGTGGATCTTCAGGTTGTTGGTCTGCCCACCGCCGCCGATCGGCACGGCCATGGTGATCAGCACGAACTCGCCGGGCTGGGCCAGGTTGCGCTCCAGGAGCACCGCCTCGACCCGATCCACCAGTTCTTCGGTGGTCGCCGAGGGGCTCACGAGCACGGGCGTCACGCCCCAGAACAGCGCGAGCCGGCGATAGCTCGACTCGTTCGTGGTCAGCGCGACGATATTCGCCTCGGGCCGATATTCGCTGAGCAGGCGCGCCGCACCACCGGAATCCGAGACCGTGACGATCGTCTTCAACTTCATCGAGCGCGCGGCGGTGACTGCGGCGTGGGCGATCGCGTTCGTCGCGACGGCGAGCTCGATGTCGACCTGCACGTGTTGCGCGCGGTAGTACGCGCTGTTCTCGATCTCCTCGATGATCCGCGCCATCGTGCGCACGGCCTCGACCGGATGGGCGCCGGACGCGGTCTCGCCCGAGAGCATCAAGGCATCGGTCGTATCGAGCACGGCGTTCGCGACGTCGGACGCTTCCGCGCGCGTGGGCCGCGGATGGACGATCATCGATTCGAGCATCTGTGTGGCGGTGATGACGATCTTGCCGCGCTTGTTGGTCTCTTCGATGATGCGCTTCTGCCACAGCGGCACCTTCTCGGGGCCGAGCTCCACGCCGAGATCACCGCGCGCGACCATCACGCCGTCGGAGACATCGACGATCGCGCCGAGCCGCTCGAGCGCCTGCGGCTTCTCGATCTTCGCGATCACCGGGATCGAGATGCCATCGACGGTGAGCAGGCGCTTCGCTTCGAGCACGTCCTCGGGACGGCGCACGAATGACAGTGCGACGTAGTCGACACCGTAGCGCAGAGCGAAGCCGATATCGGTACGGTCTTTCTCGGACAGTGCGGGCGCCGAGACATCGACGCCGGGCAAGTTGATGCCCTTGTTGTTCTTCAGGATGCCGCCGGCGACCACGACGGTGTGCACGTTGTTGCCCTCGACGCCAGTCACCGCGAGCGAGAGATAGCCATCGTCGAGCAGGATCTGATCGCCCTGCTTCACGTCGAGCAAGATCCCGGCATAGGTCGTGGAGACGCGCTTTACGTCACCGATGACACTTTGATCTGTCGTGATCGTAAACTCAGCGCCGGACCTGAGCTCGACGCCGCCCTCCGCGAACCGTCCCACCCGGATTTTCGGACCCTGAAGATCGAGCAGGACCGCGATGGCCTTCCCACGCTTATCTGCCTCGCTGCGCACGATTTGGAGCATGCGAGCGTGATCCTCATGACTCCCGTGTGAGAAGTTGAGTCGCGCGACGCTCATCCCGGCATCGATGAGCTCTCCGATTCTTTCGGGGCTGCTTGACGCGGGACCGAGAGTGCAGACGATCTTCGCCCGTGGCATTTCGCGCGAAGTAGAACATCCATTTGGGCTTGAAGAAAACGATCGGTCCCGGTTATTACCCCGCGCAGATGCGGTGGCTCATCGGCACGACGTTCGTCTGCGGTCTTGGAGCCGGGTGTTTGATCGATCGCGAACAACCGGATCTCACGGGCCAGGACGTACGCCTCACCATTATTCATACGTCGGACATCCACTCGCGGCTGTTCCCGTACAACTTCGTTCCCAACAAGTTCGATCAGGACTTCGGACTTCTTCCTTCTGCGGGACCCTTCGGTGGCATCGCTCGGATCTCGACGATGGTCAAACGCATCCGCGTGAGCTCGAACCGCTCGCTGTGGCTCGACTCCGGTGATGCGTGGGAAGGCGCACCGGTGTTCAACGAGTTCAAAGGTGAGGCCGAGATTCGTGCGCTCTCGCTCGCTGGCATGGACGGCGAGGTGCTCGGCAACCACGAGTTCGACCTGGGCACCCAGCAGCTCGTGACCCAGCTCGACAACTGGTCACAGTTCCCGCATCTGGTCGCAAATTACGCGTTCGATGATCCGCCGAACCCGATGGCCAAGTCGCTCGCGGATGTCACCACACCGTTCGAGATCTATGACGTCCAGGGCGTCAAGGTCGGCGTCATCGGCATGGGCAACCAGGACACGCTGCTGTCCGCCTACGAAGGTGGCAACTCGATCGGTATTCGTCCGATCGACAACAAGACCGCGCTCGATCAGTACGTCCGGTTGATTCGCCCCTACGTCGATCTCGTCGTCGTTGTCTCCCACCTCGGCCTCGACAACGACGAAGGCCTGTCGCCGTCGCAGGTCGACGATCCGAACGCGCAGCTCAATTCGAAGTCGGTCGACCTCATCCTCGGTGGTCACCTTCACATCGTGACGAACCCGCCGAAGCTGTTGCCGAATGACGATGGCAGCCAGTACTGCCAGCACACCGACTGCGAGACGCTGCTCGTCCACTCCGGTGCGTTCGCCAAGTACGTCGGTCGCCTCGATCTGGTCGTCCACGTCGGCACGAACAACGGCGACCCCGAGACTCGCAGCCGCATCAAGTCGTTCGCATACATCAACCAACCGGTCGATGCCGCGATCCCGGACTACAAGAAGGCGTCCGGCGTCGACGGCAGCATCAAGTCGATCGGCTCCGACACCCTGAACAACTTGATGACGTTCTGGGCCGAGAGCTTCAAGAAGTTCTATCCGAACGTCAATATTCAGATCGAAGGGAAGGGTTCCGGTACGGCGCCCCCCGCGCTGTCCTCCGGCACCGCGCAGTTCGGGCCGATGTCCCGCGCCATGAAGTCGACGGAGTCCGACACGTTCGAAGCGAAATACGGCTACAAGCCCACCCAGATCCGCACGGCGGTCGACGCGCTGGGCGTGTTCGTGAACAAGGACAATCCGATTGGGTCGCTTTCGCTGGAGCACGTGGACGCGATTTTCTCCAAGGCGCGGCGCCGCGGCCTGACGAAGCAGATCGTTACCTGGGGAGATGTCGGCCTGACCGGCGAGTGGTCCGACAAGCCGATCAGCCTCTACGGGCGCAATTCGGCCTCCGGCACCTACGGGTTCTTCAAGGAGCATGTCCTCAAGAACGGGGACTTCCGCGATGAGGTCAAGGAGCAGCCTGGTTCGGCGGCCGTCGTCCAGGCGGTCGCGACGGATCGCTTTGCGATCGGCTCCAGCGGCATCGGATACGCCACCTCCAGCGTCCGCGCGGTGTCGCTGTCCGAGAAGGTCGACGGGCAGCCGATGGCGGCCAATGCCGAGAACGCGTACTCGGGCGAGTATCCCCTGTCCCGTTTTCTCTACGTCTACATCAATCGCGCCCCCGGCAAGACCCTGGACCCGCTCGTCCGGGAGTTCATCCGGATGATCTGCTCCAAGGAAGGGCAGGAAGTCCTCGTGAAGGATGGCTACTTCCCGATCCCGGCGTCGGTGGCGGTCGAGGAGCTTAAGAAAGTCGAGTAGGCATCCACCGACGGGGTCGTCATGCTCACGCAGCAAAAGGATCTTCCCCAGGCGGGCGGGCCGACATGTCCGGTCCGCCCGCCTTCCGGGTCTTCCGGCAGGGTCGCGCGGCGCCGCTTCGTGGACCGCGTCGCGCGCGGCGTCGTGACG
>JANXOP010000440.1 GCA_025357755.1 Kofleriaceae bacterium
CTTCGCGACGTGCATGCGTTCCTTGCCCGTGGGAGGCATTGAGCGACGCATCAAGCATCCGGCCGGCCCGAAGTTCAGCGGGCCCGAACTTCGGCGGGCCCGAAGTTCAGCCGCCGAGGCTCGACGCGACCATCATGATCCCGATGGCCACGGTGCCCGCGATGAGCGCCGCGCCGAGCGAGGTGACCGCGATCAATCCGAAGATGCGGACGAGCGCGTAGCCCGGGCGCCTTTCGGGCACCGGTTGCATCGGCGCGCGGGGACGCCGCGTCCGGACCGAGGGGGTCGGCGTGGCAATCTGTTGAGCGATGGACACGACGCATCTCCTCGGGCTCGCGTACGTTTTGTCCCTTCTTCGGTCGGCGCGCGGCGCCCAGAGCTGAAGGAATGGATACCGAGGAGTCGGCGCCGGAGTAGCCATCATCGGTCGAACCGGTGGTGGCGCAAGCGGCAAGGAGAGGACAACCGATCAGGGCGAGGCGAAGGAGCTGGTTCATGTCGGCTCAATAGCCGTGGCCGCCGATCGGCGGAATCCGCGATGTTCGCCATGGATGTTGCCCAACTGGAAACGGGGGCCTAAGTAGGCGCATCATCGGCACTTGTCGGACGAGAGCGAGGCCGGTGCGTTAGGTGATCTGCGACTTTCCGATCTGGTCGTCCTCTTAATCGTCGCGAGGACCGGATCGGTGACCGCCGCGGGCCGAGAAATGAAGGTCACGCCATCCCAGGCGAGCAAGGCGCTCGCTCGGTTGGAGGCGCATTACCGCGTGAAGTTGCTGACGCGCGGCCCCAAAGGGATGGCGCTCACCGAGGCTGGCCGCGAGGTGATGCCGAACGTGCAGGCGGCCGTGAAGTCGCTGGCCGTGACCTCGAAGATGGTCACCGACGATGTCGCGAGCGAGCTCACGATCGCGGGGCCTTCGTATCTCGTCGGCATCGCGGTCGCGGCGATCGCGGCGACCCAGCCGGACCTGCGCTTGCGCGGACTCGAGCTCGCACCGTCGCAGATTCGAGCGACGATCACCGAAGGGCTGTTCGATCTGGGGTTGTGTCCCGGGGGAGCGCACGGCGTGCCGGCGACGTGGACCACGGATCTCGTCGAGGGCCTGCGGCAAGTCCTCGTCGGACCGCCGGAGCTCGTGGCTGCGCTCGGCGCGCTTCCGATCACCATCGAACAGGCGCGCGAGCTCCCGTTCGTCGGTACGTTGTCGTCGATGGGTGGCCGGTTCGTCCCGATCCAGGATGATTGCCCGCTGCCCGTGGCCGAGCGGGTGATCGTGCATCGGGTCCAGACCTTCGGGGCGGCGCTCGAGCTCGCGGTACGCTCCAGGTGCGTGGCGTTCGGGCCGTGGATCGCGGCTCGACGGCACATCCGTACCGGCGAGCTGGTCGAGATTCCCGTGATCGGCTGGGCGCAGGTCGAGAGCCTCGAGCTGATCTGCAACGGCGATCTGATCCGCGATCGCATGCGCAAGCAGCTCGTCGCGACGCTGCGCGCGGAGCTCGCGGGTGGCTGACCGCCCGCGCAACGCACCACTCTTGGTCGCGATCGTCGCCTCGATCGTGATGCTCGGCGTCACGGGCGTGCACCTGTGGGTCAAGCCCCTGCCCGTTCTCGCGACGATCGAGAACCTCGTGATCGACGCGCGGTTCCAGGTCCGAGGGCCGCGTGCACCGGCCACCGATCGCGTCGTGATCATCGGCATCGACGATGACACGCGCGCTCGCTATCCCGAGCTGATGCAGACCCGGCGCGGCTATGCCGCACTCGTCCGCGCGCTCGCGAAGTACGACGTCAAGGTCATCGCATTCGATCTGTTCTTCAGCGCACCCGAGGTGTTGCTACCCGATTCGATCGCGGCCCAGGTCCGCGCCGCCGATGCCGAGCGCCGCAGCGCCGCACCACTCGACGACGAGATGCCGAACGCCCCGCTCGTGCGAAGCCTGTCGGCGGTGATCGCCCTGGTCGCCGAAGAATTGCGCGGCGACGACCAACTCGCTTCGGCGATCAACGACGCGCATCGCGTGTTCCTCGGTGCATTCTTTCGCCCGGGGAGCGCAGCGAGCGCCGCCGAGCCGGCGCAGCTGCGGAGCGCGCGTCACGGCGAGACCGCCGAGACGAACAGTGGTGGCTGGCGCCGGCCGATCCACGCGGTCGATGTCGACTTCACGCTCGATCAGATCGCGAAGGGCGCGATCGGCGCCGGCGCGGTCAATGACTTTCGCGATAGCGATGGCGTGCGCCGGCGGATGCCGCTCTCGATCGGCCTGGGCACGCATCAGTACATGCCGCTCGGGCTCGCGGTCGCGCTGTTCGATCGCGGCGTGAAGACCCACTACATCGTCGGTGACGATCACCTGATGGCCGGCGATCAACGCGTGCCCCTCGGCGCGGCCGGCTCGCTGTGGCTCGACGTGCTCGGCCGCGATCAGCTCCCTCGGATCTCGGCCGCGAAGGTGCTCGATGGCACCGCACCGGCGAGCGCGTTGAAGGGCAAGCTCGCGTTCGTCGGCCTCACGTTCTCGACCTACGACAAGGTCGCGACCTCGCTCGATCCGATCGCGGATGGCATCGAGCTCCACGCCACGCTCGCCGAGAACGTGCTCTCGAATCACCTCTTGCGCGTGGCCGGCCCACTCGCGGCGCTCGCCGCGGCGTGCCTCTTGTGCGCGCTCATCATCGCGACCCAGCTCCGCGCGATCCGGCGTCGGGTCTGGATGCCAGCCGTGATCGCGGTCGTCGTGATCGGCGCGTACCTGTTGATCTGCCAGCTCGCGTTCACGCACGGCTTGATCTTGAACGTCGCGGCGCCCGCGTTCGCGGCCGTGGTCACGGCGCTCGCCGCAATCGTCGGCGCGCTCGCGACCGAGGGCCGCGAGAAGGCGCACCTCCGCGCGGTCTTCTCGCGCTACGTCAGCCGGACCGTCGTCGATCGCATCCTCGCGGATCCAGCACGGGCGAAGCTCGGCGGCGAGCGCAAAGAGCTCACCGTGTTGTTCTCGGATATCCGCGGGTTCTCGGCGTTCAGCGAAGGCATGGATCCCGAGGCGCTCGCGAGCTTCCTCGGCGAGTACCTCACGCCGATGACCGAGCTGGTGTTCGAATCGGGGGGCACGCTCGACAAGTACATCGGCGATGCGGTGATGGCGGTGTGGGCCGCGCCGGTCGATGTTCCTGATCACGCGGCGCGCGCGTGCGAGGTCGCGCTGCGCATGCAAGAGGCGTTGATCGATCTCAACAAGCGTTGGAAAGCCGAGCACAAGCCCGCGGTCGCGATCGGCATCGGCCTCAACACCGGCGCGATGGCGGTCGGCAACATGGGCACCGCCGCGCGGTTCGATTACACCGTGCTCGGCGATCAGGTGAACCTCGGAGCGCGGCTCGAATCGCTCACGAAGGAGTACGGCGTCGATATCCTCGTCGGCGAAGGCACGATGAAGGCCGCGGGCGCGGGCTACGTGTTCCGCGAGATCGATCTCGTGCGCGTGAAGGGCCGCCACGGCGCCGCGCCGGTATTCGAGCTCGTCGGCCGCGCCGGCGCGAAGACCGATCCGCGGTTCGCCACCGCGCTCGCCGCATACCGCGCGCGAGACTTCCGCGCGGCACGCACCGAGTTCGCCGCGATCGAGCGCGACCACGCCGCGGCGATCATGGCCGAGCGCTGCGCCGATCTCGAGCGTAAACCACCGGCCGCCGATTGGGACGGCGTGTACGATCAGCACGGCAAATGATCGCGGACGCCGTTGCTGCCGCCGAGCGCGAGGACTGGCCCGCGTGCCTGAGTGCCCTGCTCGCTGCGTGGCGCGGCAAGCGCGAGCCGGAGCTGGCCGGCCTGATCGATCGGGTGGCGGCGCGGACCTCGGCACCCGCGGTCGAGGCCCGTGCGCCGGTGATCGCCGCGCGGATCCGCGCCGCGACCGAGCTGGATATCGGACCGATCATCGCCACGATCCTGCGCCAGGGGCGAACGGCTCCGGATATCGTGCGCCTCGCGATCGAGCTCGCCACCACGCACGTTCCGGATCCACGGGTCGCGACGCTCGTGGCGGACTTCTTCGTGAAGTCGCGCTACGCGCGCGAAGATGGCGCGCTCGAGCCCGGCATCGCCGACGCACTCGATGGCATCGACGACCCGCGCTATCGCGCACTCCTCGGTGATGCGGCCGCGCGGCTCCTGCCTCGGCGCGGCCGTCTGATCAACAAGCGCCCGCGCATCGATCGGCTCGTCGAGATCGCCAGGGAGATCGAGGGGCGTCGGCCCGTCGCGCCCGTCACCCCGGAGGTGCGCGCCGCGATCACCGCGATCGATGCGGCGCTCGCGACGATCGCCTCTCCGGCCCACGATCACGCGACGCTGCTCGCCGCGATCTACGCCGACCCCACGAATACCGCCGCGCGCCTGATCTATGCCGACGCGCTGCAAGAGGCCGGCGATCCGCGCGGCGAATTCATCGCCTTGCAATGCGCGGGCGGGCCGGTCACGAAGCGCGAGCGGCAGCTGCTAAAGCTTCACGCGCGCGCGTGGCTCGGCCCGATCGAGCCGCAACTCCAGAAGCAAGGCCTCGTCTATCGCCGCGGCTTCCTCGCGGCGGCGATCTACGCCCCGCGCAACGCGCCGACCACCGTGCATCCCGAGTGGCTCACGCTCGAGCACCTCGATTGCTGGCATGGCTACAGCGCGGACTTCACGAAGCTGCGGGTGCAGCTGCCGGCGCTCCGCCGCGTCGATCAGTTCCATCCGGATGATCTGCCCCTCCTCGTC
>JANXOP010000162.1 GCA_025357755.1 Kofleriaceae bacterium
GGTGCTTCTGCGAGCACGTCGGCGTGTACGCGCCGGGCAACGAGAACATGATGACTTTTTTACCGGCAAACAGCGCCGCCGGATCGACGTCCGCGGCGCCTTCCGCGGTGGCTTGCTTGATGGTGACCGAGGGAATCTTCGAACCGACTGCGATCGTCATGGCACGGAGTTACCACAGAGCGTGCTCGCCAGCTGGCAGGCGTGAGCAAAACGTTCGGGCTGCGCGCGCAACGCTGAATCCGCGACGAGCCACGCCACTTCGGTGCAGCGTCCAGGCGGACCGGCGAGCTGGAGTTTCTTCGCGCAGGCGGGGTCGAGTGCCGCGACATGCGCGACGACGATCTGATCGAGCCCGAGGAGCGCGCGCCAGTGCGCACCATCGTGAATGAATACGGCCTCGATCGGCTGCTCTCCGAGCTCGGCGACCGCGCTCGGAAACTGCACCGGCACCGCCCAGCGCGTCCGGATCTGCGAGGGTAGGGCGCGAGGATCTCCGGCGAAGTGACGACGAGCCGTGACAGGTCCGAGCGGTGCGAGCCTCGCGACCATGCCCGGGACCTGCGCATCGAACGCCTTGACGTACTCCCCATGCAACGAGCGAAAGGGCTCGACGATGTCGCGACTCCAGGTCGTCTCGTCGACGATCCAGCCAGTGACTTCACGCGTACGCGTCGCGGTATCCGTTCCTGCGACGGTGCGAAGATAATCTGCCAGATCATCGGGGGTTCCGAGCTTAGCCACCACCGGCGGCTCGTGACACGCGACGAGTGCGATCAACGCCAGCCTCACGAGGCTTCGACGGACGGTGCGGTGGTGATCCGCGCATGCGTTGCCACGCCCGAGATCAACTTCACCGCGACCGAGGCCGCGGTCATGCCGAACACCGAAGGTACGAATGCGAGCGAACCTTCGACGCGATTGCGATGCCCGCAATCATTGAGCCCGTTCTCGCCGCCGGGGCACACGCACTGAAAGCCATCGCGATCATATGCGAGCTCGTACGGTTCGAGGGGTGGCTCTTCGCTGAACACCGCGGTCACCCCGATCGGCTTGCCGAAATCGAAGCCGTACTTCTTGCGAAGGTTGTGACGCAGGGCGCGCGCGAACGGATCGATGCGCGTCTCGCTCAGATCCGCGGTGCGCACCTGGGTGGGATCGAGCCGCGCGGCCGAGCCCATCGCAGAGACGATGCGAATGCGTTCGCGCAAGCACGTCGCGATCAGGTGCATCTTTGCGGTCTGGTTATCGATCGCATCGATCACCACATCCGGCTCCGGCACGAGCAAGCGCGCGCTGGTCTCGGCGCCGTAGAACTCGTTGCGCGTCTCGATCACCGCGTCGGGGTTGATCATCCGCAGCCGCTCGGCCATCACCTCGACCTTGGGCTTGCCGAGCGTGCCCTTCATCGCGTGCAACTGGCGGTTCACGTTCGTCACGCAGATCCGATCGAAGTCGACCAGGATGATGCGACCGACGCCGGAGCGAACGAGGCCCTCCGCCGCGAACGAGCCGACGCCGCCGAGCCCGAACACCGTGACCGTCGAGTGCGCGAGCTTGGCGATGCCGTCATCGCCGAGGAGTCGGGCGGCTCTATCGAAGCGCCGGTGGGTAGCCATGGGGGCATTGTACAACCTGTTGCGACAACCCGGACCGGTGCGACAACCCGGACCGGGGTGGACAACCCGGACCGGAGTTGATCTTGGGGTTCAGCGCGATCGGTTGCGCCTTCTTCCCAACTCGCAACAAGCTGAGAGCAACGAGCACCAAAAGTGGCCACAAATCGGCCACGCCGCGACGACGCCTCCGCTGAGACAAAAGGGGTCACATTCGCGGTGTTTAGTTTGAAAAAGCGAGCACCGGCGCATTCGCAAAGCGCGCCAGCCAGTACGTGCCCGGCGGGAACAAAGCCGGCTTCGCTTCTATCCACGCGGCGCGAGCCACACGATATGCGCTCAAGAACTCGGCATTTCGTACGAGTGCCGCAATCCGGTGCCACTTGGACTTTGCTGCAACTCTCGGACGAAGATTGCGACGTGGTTCACGGCTCGTTGGCGAGTCGCGCCACGACTGACGCAAAATCTGACGTCGACCCACTACTCGCGCTCCTGTTTCGGCACGTTTTCTCGCCTCGTCTTCCTCCGTCTTAAGAATCAGCGCTCTCACTTCCGCGATTGCTTCCGCGGCATCTCCTAGCTCCGGTGGAATCACGAAGCGGAGCTCGACCGTTTCGGGCATCGGTCCACCTTCCTGAAAAAAATGGGCTGGTCGATGCGCGCGCAGGGGTTCTTGTTGGAGCATCGCCTTGACGAGTTTCGCTCCTGGCCAGTGGTGGACCCGTTCTACGAGCCTGTCCAGCACCGGATTAGTCGCGGTATAGACCATCTTGTCGATGACATCGGACCTCTCCTCGAGCTCGATCAAGCATGGCTGCTCGGTCGACCACATGTTCTCCCATCGTCCGTGATACGCGTTTTGGCACTTCGCAAGCAGCTTGTGAAAGTGCGCCATGAACTCGATGACCCTGCCATACCGGTCGAAGAACACAGTGTGGTGATGGTTAGACAGCTGTTGTGACGCGATCAGCTCGATCGCGAAGCGGTCGGCTGCTTCCGCGAGGCAATAGACAAATGCGTTGTTGGTTTCGTCGTCAGGCCGGAGCAGAAACAGTCGTTGCGTGCACCTTCGCGTGAGAAAATGAAACTTTTCGGGAAGTACTCGCCGCGGCAACGTCATTCAGCTGGCTGGAGCACGGCCAGTGCCAAGCGTAGCTATAAGAGATCACTCCAGTTTTGAATCGCGCTGTCCGGGATTCGGCGCAGAATGTCCGGACCGCGGACGCTGGACGGCCGGGATCCGGTCTGCTGATGCAGCAGCGTGAGCTCCCAGATTCGCTCCGGGCCGCCTTTGAGAGGCCGCTTCCAGAAAGCTACTCCACTTTCGTTCCGCGTCAGCGTGCGGCGCAGTCTTCGTGGCGCAGGTCATCCCATCACAGCGGAACGCGCCAGGCTACGGGCGAACACGAGCGACTTCCCATGCGTCGGCTCGAGAAGCTGCCGAAACTGATCCGTACGCTCGCCCTGTCATCCGGTCGCAGGCAATCTGCGAAATCTAGGGAGCGAGCGAAACACCTTTGGTTTTAGCGTCTTCCCGGATCTTGGTCATGAGCTTGTCGGCGCGCGTCTTCAACTCCGGCGTGCCGCGGTTTTGGGCGACCCCGTTACAGGCGTCCAGCGCCTCGCTGTACTTGCCGAGCTGGTAGTTCGCGGTGCACAGGTCGAGGAAGTAGCGAGCCTGCGGATCGCGGGCGACCGCATCGCGAAACTTCACGCGCGCATCTTCGAACCGCTGCCCAGTCATCAGCTCGATGCCCTGGGCATCCGATTGCCATGCGAAGTCCGCGGCCGAGGCCGGCTCCGGCGTCGGACCGAGCGGGAGGTGTTGCGCGTTCGCATCCGCTTTGATCTTCACGATCCACTTGTCGGCCTTCGCGCGCAGCGCTGGCGCGGGTTGATGCTTGCCGACCGCAGTACATGCGGTGAGCGCTTCATCGAACCGAGAGAGCTGGTAGTCCGCGAGGCAGAGATCGAAGATGTAGCCGGCTACAGGATCTTTCGAGATCGCGTCGCGAAAGTTCGTCGCTGCATCGGCTGCGCGGCCGGCGGTCATCGCGGCTCTTCCGTCGCGTGCGAGCGAGGCTGCGGCTTCGGTCGGCGAGACCTCGACGGGTTGCAGGCTGATGTGCTGAGCCGCCGCATCGGCCTTGATCGTCTCGAGCAACGTGCGTGTCTTCGCCAGCAGCGCAGCAGGCGGTTGCATCTTGATCGCCTGCTCGCACGCGCGTACCGCTGCACCGAACGTGCCCTCCTGATAGAGCGACGTGCACAGATTGAAGTAGTACTTCGCTTGCGGATCGCCGCTGGTCGCCGCGAGGAAGTGCTTGGTCGCACCCGCGTAGTCCTTCGCGAATATCGCATTGATGCCCGCCGTATTTTCTTTCGCCGCGAGCTCGGCGAGCGTGGGCTCGGCGACCGCCGTGCCGGCAAGGAACAAGAGGACCGCTGAGACCTTCACGGGGCAGATGCTAGCGCGGCGGCCAGTTCCACGCCTTGAACATGCGGCGGGCATTGAATTCGGTGGTTTTGGCGATCCGGGCCGGGTCCGCCTCGCGGGCCGCGGCGACCGCCGCCACGATCTCTGGCAGATAGGCGGGCTCGGACCGCTGGCCGCGATGGTTGGTCGGCGCCTGATCCGGCCCATCGGTCTCGACGAGCAGCAGGTCGTCTGGCACCACGCGCACCGCCTCGAGCGGCTTGCGTGCATTGGGGTACGTCACGGGGCCGGCAAAGGAGAATGAAAATCCAAGGTCGCGATAGATCGGCACGAGCGCCGCTCCACCGGAGTAGCTGTGCATCACTCCACCACACTCGTGCGCTTTCTCCTCCCGCAGGATCGTGGGCAGCCGGTCATGTGCGCGAAAGCAGTGGACGACAATCGGACGATGCAATTGCCGTGCGACGCGAATCTGCATGCGTAGCAGCGACTCCTGCAGCTCTGGCATCGCAGTCGCGCCATCGAGACCACACTCGCCGATCGCGAGTGCGTGCAGGCTAGATGCCTGCTGCGCGAGCTCGTCTTCGGTCACCGCCAGCTCTCCGGGGTTGAGGGAGGGAACGATCTGCGGGTGGATTCCGATCGCGATTCGCGGCAGATCGAGGCACGCGAGCTCCTTCAGGGCGGCCCACGTACTCGGCCGGATCGCCGGCACCAGAATGCCGATCACACCCGCGGCGCGGGCGCGCGCCAGGACCTCGTCGCGGTCGACGTCGAAGGCCGCAAGGTCGAGGTGACAGTGGCTGTCGATCATCGGGCTCGTGTACGGTAGCAGGCGGTGACTACCTGGACGCAGCTCGTGAGCTGGTTGAAGACCAGTACCAGCGCACCGGCGCGCTGGCTGCGGGCGGCGCGAGAGGCGTTGCTCGGCGAGATGCCAGTACTCGCTGCTGGCACCGCGATGTTCGCGATCATCGCGACCGTGCCCGCACTCGCGGCGGTCGTCGCGATCTATGGGCTCGCGGTCGATCCGACCGAGATCGAGCATCATCTCAAGGGGCTCGATTCGGTGATGCCGGAGCAGGTGCTCGACTTCATCAGCGGCCAGCTGAAACGCATCGCGAGCGGCAATCACAACGTGCTCGGATTCCAGATCGCGGGCAGCCTCGTCGGCGCCGTGATCTCGGCGCGCAGCTCGGCGCGCTCGATGATCGTGTCACTCAATCGCGCGTATCAGGTGAAGGAGACGCGCTCGGCACTCAAGAAATTCGGGATGACTATCGCGATGGGCCTCATGACCATGCTCGGGCTCGCGGTCATGTTCGCGATCTTGATCGCGCTGCCGACGGTGGTCCGCGCGATGGGGCTTAAGGGCTATCACTTGGTGCGCTACCTGCGCTGGCCGCTGCTGCTCGGGCTCGTGCTCGTCACGCTCGCCGCGATGTATCGTTTCGCACCGTCACCGCGGCCGCACCATCACAAGCGCCACGTGTGGGCGGGGGCGGGGCTCGCGACCGTGTTGCTCATCCTCGTGTCGTGGGCGCTATCGCTGTGGGTCGATCACTTCGCGTCGTACGCCTCGGTGTACGGCGCGTTCGGCAGCTTGATCGTGATCATGCTGTGGTTCTACGTCTCGACGATCGCGCTCGTGATCGGCGGTTTCGTCAACGGCGAGCTCGAACGAAACGCGAAGGAATGAACGGAATGAACGAGCTGTCGCGCCTGCGGATGGCGGCGTTGCGCCTGATCGGCAGCACGCTGAAGACGCCGACCGAGGCCGTGCGCTGGTTGCTCGCGGTCCAGGCGCAGGACCTGCCGGGCGCGAAGTGGGCGCTCGGCCTGCGCGTGCCCGGCTGCACGCTCGCCGATGTCGATGCCGCGCTCGCGGCAGGAACGATCGTGCGCTCGTGGCCGATGCGCGGCACGCTGCACCTGACTGCGGCCGAGGATCTGCCTTGGATGCTCGCGCTCCTCACGCCGCGCGTGATCGCCGGGCTCGCGAAGCGCCAGGTTCAGCTCGCGCTCAATGCCAAGCAGCTCGCGAAGGCGCGTGATGTCGCCTCGAAGGTCCTCACGGGCAAGCAGCAGCTCACTCGCAAGGAGCTGCTCGCGGCGTTCGATAAGGCGAAGCTCGATGCGAATCCGCATCGCGGCTACCACATCTTGTTCTATCTCGCGCAGACCGGTCACATCTGCATGGGGCCCGGCGACAGCTACGTGTTGATCGAAGAGTGGATCACGAAGCCGCGCGTGCTCGATCGCGAGGCGTCGCTGCGCGAGCTCGCACTGCGATACTTCCGCTCGCACGGTCCCTCCACGCTCGACGATCTGGTGCGCTGGGCCAAGCTCACGATGCCCGATGGCAAGCTCGCACTGGAGCGCGCAAAGCCCGAGCTCGCGATCTACCGGTCGACGTACTACATGGATCCGCGTACGCCCGAGATCAAAGCGGACGTCCCGGTGCTCGCGCTCCCCGGCTTCGACGAGCTGATCCTCGGTTACCAAGATCGGAGCTGCACGCTGCCCGCCGCGCATGCCGATGCGATCGTGCCGGGCGGCAACGGCATGTTCATCTCGACGATCGTCGCGAACGGCGAGGTCGTCGGGACCTGGGCGCGTACGCCGAAGCCCAAGGAGATCGTGATCGAGGCGCGTCCGTTCGCGAAGCTGAGCGCCGCGACCCAGCAGGGCTTCACGCGAGCCGCTGCCTCCTACGGCGCGTTCGTCGGCAAGCCCGTGCGCGTGGTGTAGCCGATGCGATCCGTCGGACGCACCCGTCATCGCGTAGAGGAATCGAGCGCATCGATCGCTGCTGCATGGGCACTCTGCGGATAGGCCGTGCGGAACCGATCGATCCCATCCTTCACCTCGCCTGTGCGCCCGCGGGCACGAGCGACTTCGAGCTCGAGCAGATCGCGCTCTTCGGCGAGCTGTCCCCGCGGATAGAGACGTGCGTGCTCGGTCAGCGCGGCTACTGTAACCTCGAGGTCACGGCGCCGAAACGCGGTGCGTGCGTGTTCGATCAGCTCGGCCTCGGTCGCGGGTTGCTGGGAACGTTGGGGTGAGTGCACGACCGCAGCGTCGATCGCGACCACCGCATCTGGTAGCGCGAGTGCAGCGGCGTCGATCGCGATCGGTTCGGCGCGCGCGATCGTGGGCGGTGGCTTCACGGTCGGCGGGCGTATCAACCGCTCCGTTCCCAGCGCGATCGCCGCACCTGCTGCGAGTAGCGCGAGGATCTTGGTGGCACCGATCCATGGGGCTGCGACAGCCGGTGTCGATCGGCTCAGCGTCGCGAGCGTCGCTGCGAGCACGGATGCGACGGCCACCTTCGCCGCGCGCCGTGTCTCGGTTCGCTCCAGTCCGACCGCGCGATCGAGGTCTCCTCCGAGCGCGGTACTCAACGTCGAGCGCGCGCGGCGCAGCCGGTCCTTTGCCGTATCGAACGGGACCGAGAGCGAGGCCGCGGTCTCTTTCAGCGTGTAACCCTCGAGCTCGTGCAGGATCACGATGTCTTGCTGCGCCTCGGGCAGGGCGTGGAGTGCGCGGCGCACGGCGAGGATATCGCCCAGCTCGCTGCCAGGGGACTCCTCGGACACGTCGCCGGGCAGCGGTTCGAGGCGGCGCTTCTGGACGTGGTTGCGAAACACGTTGCGCGCGATGCCGTAGAGCCACGCATCGAGCGAGCGTGCGGGATCGAGCTCGCCACGCTTCTTCCATGCGACGAGCAGTGCCTCCTGCGCGAGGTCTTCGGCATCTGGTCGCGACGCTCCGAAACGCAGGAGGTGACCGATCACCTTCTCTACGTTGTCGGGGGCAAACACGAGCTCAATCGTACCGCGCGTCGGCGCTGTCGAGCTGCATGACGATGACGGTGACGAGCGCATCGGTGACGAGCTTGCAGGTTCGTCCCGACAAGCTGCGCGTTCCGGTCGCGGTCATCGTGACCTCGGTCGCCAACGTCGCGTGAAAGCCATCAGGCGCGTGACGGATGGCCGCGTGGATGATCTGCGTGGCGCCTTCGCTCCACGGTGCGTAGCCGAGGCGCGCCCCGACCTCGTGCTCGAGCGCCACCGTGCTCGTACAGGGGTCACCTCGGTACTCGAGTCGCGCCTGGCGATGCGATCCGGTAGGCCTGTGCGGTTCCGCGCGCCGCTGGAGGATGTACCCGGTCACGTACTGGACGCGCGGATCGCTGTCCGCGAACGAGCTCGTCTCGACGGCGATCGCATCCGCGCGGGTGAGGTGAGCGAGCCGCGCGAGATCGTCGCCGAGCTCGCTCTCCCGGGGCGCGCCGGCGGCTTGGTAGACAAGGTGAAAGCGAGCGAACACCTTGTACGGCGCTGGCTCGGCGAGCACGAGGACGTCGCCCTCGAGTCGCGGGCCAGGCGGGAGCTTCGCGTTGAAGATCACGAACGGCGCATCGGGCGGTGGTTCGTGCTGCGCGGTCTCGTACGCGCGCGCCCAGCTCGCGGTATCGGGGCCGAACGGTCGCCACACTTCGAGCTCGACCGGCATTGCCAGCATCGTGATCCGCGAGAACCGCTCCAACCGCGAGCCATCGCTCGCGATCGAGTAGTTCGTCGTGGTCGGCTTCGCATCGTTGCGCAAGATCGTCGGTGTACAGGCCGCGATTGCGAGCCAGATCAACGCGCGCATCAGAACGCTGTGGGTTGTGCCGCGAACGTCTTGGGCCTCAGCACCATGTAGCTGATGCCGCTCGCTTGCTGACCGAGCTGGTTGGTGTTGGTGCCGCCGATCGCATTCGCGACCGCCGTGCCGCCCATCGCGCAGGCTCGCGGTCGTACCAGCTCGCGATTCTCCTTCGCGCTCGGGTCCTGCACGCTGTAGTCGGCGAGGGTCACATAGCCGAGGACTTCCCACTGCTGGTTGAACGTGACCGCTGTGATGTCGACCTGGACCAGGTCGAGTGCGCAGCTCGCCTCGCGCGAGGGAGCGCTTGCCATCCGGACTTCACTGATGCCGGCCTTCGGGCCGCAGCCGGCCACCAGCATCACCACCAGGCTCGAGAGACGTCGCGACACAGAGCTCATATATCTCTACTTGTGACCACCCCGGCGATTTGGGTGTGTGGGGACCGAAAAAAACCAAGCCCGGGAGAATTCCCGGGCTTGGCCAGCCATCCTCGACTCTGCGGACTCACCATCCGCGTCGTCGAACCGTGTTACATGCGCGCGCCGCTGAACGTGGCGGGCGCGAGTGGAGCGGGGGTGCCGGAGTAGGAGAGCGTGCCGATCCACTTGCCCGCGTTGAGCGCGTCGACCTTGTAGTCGTGGTTGGTGTCGGCCGCCTGCGCGGTGCCGGTCATGTCGAACTCGAGCGCCGTCGCGCTGACCGCGTCGATCTTCGAGTAGATCAGGTTGGCGCCCGCGTTGAGGCCACCGGTGCACGCGGTCGTGAACACGCCGGCGCCGACGCTGAAGCCGAACTGGTTGCTGATCGCCGTGTTGATGTACGAGCCGACCGCGGCGCAGTCGATCTTGTCCGCGAGCAGCTGACCGAGGTTATGCGCGTTCGCATCGACCATCGGGATGATGGCGGCGTCGAGGCCCATGTGGATGATGCCACCATACGGCAGCGGCATCTTGTGGTCGGCGACGGCGAGGCCACCGCTCGAGTCCATCGTGATGCCGACGTTCGGGACGACGACGTTCGCGACGTTGTACGCCGAGAACGAGAGGTCGAAGGTCTGGTTGTCGAATGCGAAGTGCGCGCCGATCGCGGTCCGCGTCGAGGTGTAGGTCGAGCCCGAGCCGGTGACCGCGAGCGTCTCGTTGAGGCCGAACTTCTTCGTGATCTGACCGAAGTCGCTACCGACCTGGACCATCGTGGTGACGAAGTCCGGCGCCCACTGCAGCACGCGGTCGTTGAGGTAGCCCGAGACGAACGGAATCGCGCCCTGGAGCAGCGTCTTCGCGGTGCCGCTCGGCATCTGCGCGACGATTTGATCGAGGACCCAGTGCGTCGGGTCGTCCGACGAGTCCGTCGCATCGATGATGTCGTTGACGACCACGCCAACCGTGCCGGGGACGTTCGTCGCGAGGTCGAACGTGCTGGTCATCTTGTACGTGCCGGTCGCGTCGAGCGTGCCGCCGGTGGTGCCACCACCGCCGCTGCCTTCACCACCACCGCCGTTGCTGCCGCCGTTACCGGAGTCATCACCAGTTCCGACCATGTCGGCAGCGCAGCCCGAAGCCGCGGCGCCCAGTGCGAGGATGGAAGCGAAACCGAAGGTCTTGATCGTGGTGTTCATAGTGAATCTCCGTGAGGTTCGAGGATGGATGCAGACCCATAGTGCAGCGCAGATGCCATCGGCACGCGCGGCAGATCCTCGTGAGATCCAGTAGTTACGATCAGGGCGGCTAGCCCACTAGTCAGGTCACTCGTCCTTCGTGGAGACGCCTGGCCTAGCCTGGGACTGGAGCTCGCCCACCGCCGGACTCACCAGCCGCAGGCTTGACCCTTGTTCTGGTCCTCGAGCCACTTCTGCAGGGGCGCGAAGTATTCGAGGATCGCGGTCGCATCCATCTCGCGCTGACCGGTCAGCTGCTCGAGCGCGTCTTGCCACGGCTTCGAAGCGCCGAGCGACAACATCTTGCCGTACGCCGCGCCCGCATCCTTGTTGCCGTAGATCGAGCACTCGTCCAGCGGACCGGTGAAGCCGATCTTCTTGCAGAGCGCGCGGTGAAACTGGAACTGCAGGATGTCGGCGAGGAAGTAGCGCATGTACGGCACGTTCGCGGCGACGTGATACTTCGCGCCCGGATCGAAGTCCGTCGCGGCGCGCGGCTCGGGCGCGGAGATGCCCTGGTACTGCTGCTCGAGCTCCCACCAGTGCTGGTTGTACTTCTCGGGCGTGACCGCGCCGGAGAACACGTCCCAGCGCCACTTGTCGACCATCACGGCGAAGGGCAGGAACGCGACCTTCTCGAGCGCGACCTTCATCTGCTGGTTGATCGTCGCCTTGTCGTTCTTGTCGGCCTTATCGATCAGGCCCTTCGTCTTCAAGTACGCCGGCGTCATCGATAGCTGGATCGTGTCACCGATCGCTTCGTGGAAGCCGTCGTTCGCGCCGGCCTGGTAGAGGATCGGGAGCTGGAAGTAGTGCTGGAAGTAGAAGTCGTGGCCGAGCTCGTGGTGGATCACCCAGAGATCCTCCTGCTGCGGCTTGATGCACATCTTGATGCGTAGATCGTCGTTGTACTGGACGTCCCACGCGCTCGCGTGACAGACGACGTCTTTGCCCGCCGGCTTGGTGAACAGCGAGCGCTCCCAGAACGTCGGGGGAAGTGGCTCGAAGCCGAGCGAGGTGTAGAAGGACTCGCCCATCCGCACCATCTTCTGGGCGTCGTAGCTCTTCGCGAGCACCGGCGTGACATCGATCGGCGCGACGCCCTTGAATGGCTCGAGCTCGGGATAGAGGTACTCCCACGACTGCGCCCACATGTTGCCGAACAGGTGCGCCGGAATCGGGCCGGTCTTCGGCACGACCGCGTCGCCGTACATCGTGTTGAGCTTGCGGCGCGCATAGCAATGGAGCTGCGTGTAGAGCGGCTTGACCTGGTTCCACAGCCGATCGACCTCGGGCGCGAACGTGGCCGCCGGCATGTCGTAGTTCGCCTGCCAGAGCTCGGTCACGTTCGCGAAGCCGATCGCCTTGGCGCCTTCGTTCGCGAGGCCGACGTACTTCGAGAACAGATCGCGCTCGGCGTGACCGACCGAGTCGTGCCAGGTCTTCCAGGTCTTCAACAGCTCGGCGGGATGGCGGTTGGTCTCGAGCGCTTTGCCGTAGAACTCGATGTCCTGGCAGGTCTCCTTGCCGTTGGTCACAGCACAAACGCCCTTGCCGTAGGTCGACTGCATCGCGGCGGCGGTCGTCGCGAGCTCGGTCGCCTGCTTCGCGTCATCGGGCGCGGGCTGAGCCTGAAACTTCAACAGCAACAGCTGGCGCTTGGTATCGGGATCGAGTTTGTCGAGGACCGGATCGAACCTTCGCGCCGCCTTCACCATCTTGGTGATCTCGACGCTCTGGATCTCGCTCGCCTTCGCGGTCGCGGCCTCGTGCTCCTTCGTGATGTCGGTCTCGTTCGTCCACTCGGCGAGCGACGCATCGACGAGCAGCTTGCGCAGCTTCGGATCGGCGTCCTTGACGAATTGCTTGGCCTCGGCGATCAGCTTGTCATTCGCTGCTTTCGCATTGTCGACAGCCGGCGCCGGTGGCGGCGCGGGCGGCGGGTCTTTCTTCGAACACGCAGCGAGCAGAAGGATCGAGGCCGCTAAGCATGGGGTGCGCACGGCGGCGACCATAGGTCACGCGCGCGCCGTGATCTACACGTGCCTACGGCTCCATGCCGGGCACGGGCTGGCCCGCTTCGTCGGGTGCGTGCGGACCCTTCTTGTCGCCCGGCACCTCGAGCCCCCGATCTTCGAGCACCTTCTTCGCCGTGGTCTGCTGATCCGGGTCGAGCAGCGACCACGCGGTCTTGAGCGCGAGCTTGTCGTTGTTGTCGCGGATCTTGTGGAGCTTGACCGAATCGGCGTTGCCCGCGACCGACGAACCGGGCGCCATGTTGCGGCGTTCGGCCTTCTTACCGGCCTTGGATTCCTGCGGCGAGATTTGCTCCTCGGGCTCGGGCTTCTCGATCTGGCGGAGCTGGACATCGATATCCGCGTTCTCGGCGACGAGCGCGGTATCGATCTTCTGGAGCTTCTCGAGCTGCTCGGGACGAAGCTTGAGCTCCGTCGAAGAATCGAGCAGGTAGCCGACCGGCGTACCCGAGGCGGGGGGTAACGGCGGGACTTCACCCTCGGTCGGATGGTGGGGAGCAGGCTCGCTGTGGCACGCAGCCACAGCCAAAAGGAGGGACAACACGAACCGCATCGCTACCGCGTAGCACGGGCACGTCGCGCGCTGTAGCGCTATTTGGCGGCCGTGACCGGCGCGCTTTCGTTAGTGAGCCGCGAGGACCAGCGCGGTGCGCGGTGGGATCGTGACGGTGCCGGTCTGCTGTGCGCCGCCCAGCAGATCGTCGTACGTGCCGCTTGGCAGGCCGTTCGCCGGCTGCGGGCTGTCGCCACGGTTGATCGCGACGAACACCGTGTCGCCGCTCGTCGTCATCTTGTAGATGAACGTATCGGTGCCGACCGACAGCGTCGTTCGCGTACCGCGGCGAGTCGCAGCATGCGCCGCACGCATCTTGATCAGCGCCGAGAGCTGGCCCTTCAACCAGGTCTGATCCGTGGTGTAGCCGGCCCATTGCATGAAGCGGCGGTTGTCCGGATCGCCCGCGCCCGCGAGCCCGACCTCGTCGCCGTAGTACATCATCGGCAGGCCGGGCATCGTCATCACGAGCGCCCACGCGGTCGCGATCCGCTGGAACGGCGACGAGGTCAGCGGCAGCGTCGGTTGACCGCTCCACGCGAGGTTCTTGCCGCCATCCCACGCGCCGAACATCGGCGAATCGAGCGCGAGCTCGATCGAGCGTGGCACGTCGTGGTTGCCGAGGAACGTCGACATCACGGCGTTGGGGCCGTAGAAGCCATCGTTCGAATCGAGGAAGCCGACGAGGTCGCTCATCACACCATCGCGGCGGAGCAACGTCGCGAGGACCTGACCGCGCTCGGGGAAATCGAACTGGCCATCGAGCATCGTCGCCTTCTCGACGTACGACTTGATCAGGTTGCGATCACCATCGAAGGTCTCGCCGACCAGATAGAACGGTTGATCCCACGCGAGCTCGGCATCGGCGCGCGCGCGCAGATCGGTCAGCCACGAGGTCTCGATGTGCTTGACCGCATCGAGGCGGAAGCCGTCGACGCCGGTGCGCTTTGCCCAGGCGATCGCGTTGTCGACGCTGTACTTGCGCGCAGCGGGATTCGCGAAGTTGAAATCCGGAAGGAACGTATCGAACCAGCAGACCTTGCGATCGGTATCCCAGCTGCAGCCGTCGCCGCACACGCAGTTGCCACCGTGACCGTTGGAGTTCGGGTTGAACCAATCGGGATGCGCGAGATACACAGGGCTCGTCGCGTGCACGTGGTTCATCACGTAGTCGATCAGGACCTGCATGCCGTGCGCGTGCGCCGAATCGACCATCGCCTTGAGCTCGGCATCGGTGCCGAAATGCGACTCGGGGATGTCGAGATCCTTCGGCCAGTAGCCGTGATAGCCGGAGTAGTTGTGGCCGTCGGCGCCGGGGTTCGCGTTGTCGGCGTTGTCGATCGGCGAGGTGATCCACAGCGTGTTGATGCCGAGGTCTGCGAAGTAGCCGCTCTCGATCTTTTGCTGGACGCCGGCGAAGTCGCCGCCTTGATAGTTGCCGGGGAAGTCGACGCCCGCGACCTGCACATCGTTCGCGGTGTTGCCGTCGTAGAACCGATCGACGAACACGAAGTACATCACCGCGTCCCGCCAATCGATCGCGGCGCGCGCCGGGCAGTGATCGCAATCGACCCGGACCACCGAGTTGAAGGCACCATAGCCGTCGGGGCTCTTGCGCGTATTCGCGGGGTCGCTGATCCAGTTCGTACCGTCGACCTTGAACTTGTAGACGATGACCTGGTTGTCGTTCGCGGGAACGTCGACCGAGAAGCTGCCGTCCGCGCTCTTGGTCATCGCGAGGCCGGTCGTCCACCCGTCCGCAGAGAAGTCCCCCATCAGCGAGACCGTACTGGCGGTGCCGGTGAACTTGATCGTCGTCGAGCAGGTCGGCACGGGTGGACAGGCGGCGACCACGCCACCGTCACCACTCCCGACCCCCCCATCCACATCGCCGCTATTCGGGTTCTGCGCCGACGGACAGCCGGCGAGGAGAGCGACCAGGGCGAGGAGGGCAAAACGCACGCCTGAGCCGTCATCAAGAGTCGTACCAGCGGGAGGGGCGATCCCACCCATCGAGAGTCCTAACGCTACGGACACTTGGAAACGGTCCGAGGTCGCGTGGCGGGTCTCGCGTTGCGAACGGCAACACGGGTAGCCGGCGAGAGCTCAGGATCTTGCCCACCGATCCCGGAATGCTGTAGTGATGCCATCATGATGCGTGGGGTTTTCAGCTCGCTGATCGTGGTGTCCCTGCTCGGTGGCGTGGCGTTCGCGGAGGAGCCGCAACCGGCCGATCCGATGCCCGCCGAACAAGCGCCGGCCAAGCCGGCCGAGCCACCGAAGGCTGCCGTGGACAACAAGTTCGAGGTCGTGAAAAAGGCGCCTCCGACCGAGGGTGAAAAGCCTTCGGCCGAAGCCGGCAAGTCGACGGCGAAGACGTCGAAGCACAAGTCCAAGCACAAGGCGCGCAAGCACAAGAAGGCGCACCGCAAGGCGAAGAAGTCAGCGCAATAGCTCGCGTTGCCGAAGGCAACGAGCGCTTGGCGGGTCATCCGCCAAACGCGCACGGACGGCCGTTGTGTTGCGGGCACGCTTCGTGCTCGTGTGCGCCGCGCGATGCGGACGTGGCCAGCAGTAGTCTTCGCTCTTTGCGCGCACACAGCGTACGCGCAGCCCGAGTCATCAGCTCCGGCGGAGCCACCGACCGCGACGCCGTCGCCGTCGGTCGATCCGCCGCCTGAAGGCGCACCGCCGACGAGCT
Organism: Kofleriaceae bacterium; assembly: GCA_025357755.1. GTDB lineage: Bacteria > Myxococcota_A > Polyangia > Haliangiales > Haliangiaceae > JABFXX01. The sequence continues at coordinate 15,654 of JANXOP010000162.1, forward strand.
CACCACTCGACCGAAAGCCCGCGACACCGACGACCGTCGAGGTCGTGCCGGCACCGCAAGGGCCCCAGCCGCCGGCCTCGGCACCGGTCGTTGCCGATGATCCGGACAAGGGGTTTCGGTTCGGCTCGTACGGCCGCGTGATCGCGGGCGACGATCTTCACGGCGGCAAGCCCGAGCGCATCGCGATCGTCGCGCACTCGCCACGCGTTGTCGAGGATAGCTACCTCGAGCTCGATACCTCGTACGGCTTCACGACCGAGGAGGGCTACAAGATCCGCCCGGTCATCACGCTCGCATTCGACGGCACGTTGTTCCACGACACCGGCGAGTTCGACGCGCATCCCGCGCTTCGCAACATGTACCTCGATGCGCAGGTCACGAAAGACCTCAGCCTGTGGGCCGGTTCGCGGATGTATCGCGGCGACGATATCTACCTGCTCGACTACTGGCCGCTCGACGATCAGAACACGGTCGGCGCGGGCCTCTTATACCGGCCGATGGTCGCCACGCACGGTGAAGGCCACGACGGGCTCGAGCTGGCGGTGGCAGGGGGATTGAACCGCCTGAACGTGCCGTTCCAGTACCAGACGATCAGCGTCCAGGATCCGGCGCAAGGCGCGACCACGGTCACGCAGCTCAACCGCCAGCGCTTCGTCGCGAGCGGCTCGGTCGCATACATCCACGACAACGGGCCCGGTAACCTCTCGGTCAAGGGCAAGATCCACGGCGAGCTCCACGAGCTGCCCTCGGGTGCGTACAAGCGCGAAGACGGCACGTTCCAGGCGCTGCCCTCGGATGGTGGATACCTGATCGGCGCGGAGCTGAGCCTCTACGGGTTCCAGCCCGCGGAGTCGAAGTTCCGTCGTCACGTGAACCTGTTCGTGCGTTACGCCTCCGGCCTCGCCTCGTTCGACGAGCTGGCGCCGCCGACGACCTTCGGTCCAGATCTGAAGACCAGCAAGGCGAGCGAGCTCTCGTTCGGCATCGCGGGCAACTACGATCACGCACTCGGTAACGTCATGATCGGCTTTCTGAGTCGCAACTTCACGGACGCGACGGGGCAGGCCAACGACGTAAATAATGGCTGGGAGTACGCACTCGATGTCCGGCCGCTCGCGAAGCTCGCGCACGGGTTCTTCGCCGGTGCCGATCTGTCGTACCAAGCGCGGTTCCCGAAGGGGCTCAACGCGATCACGCTCAAGGCAGAAGACCCGGCGGTCTTCCAGATCGCGCCGATGCTGGTCTACTCGCCGATGGGACCATCGGGCTACGACCGTCCGCAGATCCGGTTCCTCTATCGCGGCGCGCATCTCAACGAGGGTGCGCTCGATCTGTACGTGCCGGATGATCCGCGACACGGGCATCCGTGGGTGCACTTCCTCGGCGTCGAAGCCGAGTGGTGGTTTAACTCCACGACGTACAAGCGTTAACGCTTCCTCCGCGCGACGCTGGATCGCGCATCGTCTTGCGAAAGCTACGGGCAGCTATCGCAGACAGCCGGGTTTGCTGTCGACGAACATGCGCCGCCGGTGCCGCTCCGGCACGCGTTCGACGTGCAGCTCACGTTCTGGAAGCCGCAGCTGTTCTGACCCGTGCAGGTCACGTCGCACGCGCACGACGAGCCGCACGTGACGCCCTTGCAGCTTCCTTGACCGCTGCACTGCACGTCGCACTTGCCGGTGCCGCAGGTCACGCCACCGCTGGTTCCTCCCGTGCACGAGCCGTTCGCGCTGCACGTCACGTTGCACGCGCCCGTCGCGGGGCAGGCGACGCCCTTGGTACATGCGCCTTCTTCGTTACACTTGACGTCGCAGATGTAGCCGGCGGGGCACGTGACCTTCTGATCGCAGGTGCCACTCGCGACGCAATCGATCGTGCAGGTCTTCATGGTGCCGCTGCCCGTACACGAGGTGCACGCGGACGGGCAGCCGTTGGTTCCGCCATCGATGTTGTGCTTCGGCGCGTCGATCGGGAGCTGTGTCGAAGCATCGATCGCGGTGCCGGTGAGCACGCAGAAGCCTTCGCTGCACTCGCGCCCCGAGTTGCAATCCGCGGAGGTGGTGCAGGCGTACTCGCCACTCTTCTTGGTGATCGAACAACTCGTCGTGATGCCAAACACGAGCACGAGCAACGCGACGCCAGTCAATGCGAGCTTCATGGCAGACCTCCGTAGGTAAACGCGATTCCCGCACCATGATCGAACAGCGTCGGCGTGATGCGCGCCTGAGCGCTGGAGTGACGAGCCTTGTAGTCTTTGTAGAAGAAGTAGCCGCTGATGCCGCCGACGACGAGGCCGCCGAGGAAGCACAGGTTACCGAGGCCGGAGTAGGTGTCACCCGAGGACTCGAGGTCCTTGAGATGGGCGAAGTCCGCCGGGGTATTTGTCGGTGCGCTGTTGATGTCACCCTGGACGGAGCCGGCTTCGGCCCACAGGATCACGCTGAGCACGACCAGGCCACCACCGACCGCGAGCCCGGTGACCGCGCGGCTGCTCTTGCGCTCGTCCGAGGGCCCGGTCGGCTGCGGCTGCGCAGGCTGAGTATTCGGATCGAGCTGCGCGGTCTGGATCGGCGCGGGTTGATTGCCCCACGCGCCGGTCGGCGCGCCCGCATGGCTCGGCGTCGGCGTCGGCGTCGGTGTCGGCGTTGGCGTCGGTGTCGGCGTCGGTGTCGGCGTCGCGGGCTTTGCCTTCACGCCGAACATCGGTCCGACATCCATCGCGATCTTTGCATCGAGTGCCTGACCAGCCGGCACCGTGCTCTGCGCATCCTTGGTCGGCTGGCCTTTCGGGATGCGATGCACCATCACGCGCAGATCACCGCTGGGTAGCGCGGTCACGCTCGTCGAGATGACTTCATCGACGCCCATCATGCCGAGCACTTCATCGCGGCACTGCGCCTCGCTGCCACTGCAACCAACGGCGGCGGCCGCATCGCTGAACGAGATCTCGCCGAGCTCGATGTTGCCGTCCATCGTCTTGGCGAGCCTGCTGACCTCGGCGTCCACCTTGCCGCGGGTCGCCGCATCGGCGTTACCTTCGGCACGCAGCACGAGTACGTGACGTGGATCCGCGCTCGCGGTCGTCGTCGCTGCGATCAGCAGCAGCGTCGCGAGCTTTGTCGTTCGCATTACAGGCGCTCCATTCGATTTCGGATTTGATCGCCGTCCGTCGCGGCGGGCGAGAGCTGGAGGTAGCGCTTGAACGCCGCCTTTGCTTGATCCTTCTCGCCCATCTTCTCGAACACGAGGCCGAGCCCACGCCAGGTCGGTGCGTAGCCTGGGTTACTCGCGAGCGCCGTGCGCAGCGACGTGAGCGCGCCACTGGTGTCGCCACGCGCGAACTGCTGCACGCCTTGGCGATACGATGCTTCGGCATCGGCCTTCGCCGTCGCCGTCGGACCTTCCGCGATGTGGATCGGCTTGGCCTTCTCGACCGGCTTGTCGACGCGATGCGACGGCTCGGGCTTCTTCTCGGGCTTCTTTTCGATCGGCTTCGCGACGATGACGGGCGTCGGCGGCTTTGGCTTCACGACGGGCGGCCGAGGCAGAGGCGGCGGCGCGATCGCGACCGTAGCTGGCGCGGCATCTGGCGCGGCATCTGGCACTACGACAGGCGGCGAGACGATCGCGACCACCGCGGCATCCGTCGGCACCACGACGGCAGCGACGTTCGAACCGGTCTCGGATCCTGCTCCTGACCCTGATCCGCTAGCTGCTGCGACGGCCGCCGAACCACCCGTCGGATCGCCGGTCGCCGAGCCGTACTCGACCCCCGAGCCATACGCGATTTCGGCCGAGCCGCTGCCCGTCATCTTCGCTCGTGGCTTCGCCGCTTCGTGGTTGCTACCGCCGAATGCGAACGCGAGGGTGATCACGATCGCGACGACGCCGAGGCCGCCGCCGATCACGTACATCAAGATCTTCTTGCTCGAGCCTTCGGCCGGCAGATCGTCGTCATTGGCGTCGGTGATCGACGGATGCGAGTCCGTACCCCAGCCCCAGCCACCGAGTACACCTTGCGAGTCGCGCACCGCGGGCAGCGCGATCACGGCTGCCGGATCGGGGTTCGTCCCCGCGCGCTTCTTGATCTCGGCCATCGGCGTGGGATCGGTGCGCTTCTCGGATCTCGGTACGCCGACCGGTGCCGAGACCAGCGACGGTATCTCGGCGATCACCACCGGCGGAGGCGCGGGCATCGCCGCGACCTGAGTCACGCGGAAATCATCGGTGGGCTTGGCGACTTGATCCGAATGAAACCCGTGCGCGGTCTGGGCCGGTGTTGCAGGCGGCAGGATCGGCGGCTTGGGAATCTGCGGGGGCTGCGGCATCGGGATCGCGGCCGAAACCATCGTCGTGATGGCCATGCGATCTGGCTTCGCAGGCGCGGCCGCATTCGCGAGCGCCGAGGCGAGGTTCGCGCCTTTCGTCGCGTCCGCGATCGGCGGCGGCGCGGTCGGCGGCTTCGCGAGCACCGACGGGAGGGTCGCTGTCGCGACGGGCGGCGGCATCGTCGTGGGCTTCGAGAAGCTGGTCGGCGACAGGGGTTGCTCGACGGTGGGTGGCGGCTGGGTACCGTTCGCCGATCGCGTCACGGTGATCGGAGTTGCGGGGGATTTCACCGGCGCTTGATCGCCGCGCGGAATCACCATGCCGGGTGACGTCGAGGAGCCGTTGCCGGGGGGCGGCGTCAGCATCTCCGGTGGTGCGGTGGGTTGCGTGGTCTCGGGTGAGATCACCCCCACGCCTTGCCCGGGCGTGACGACCATCGGCGGCGCGGTGATCCGCGGTTCGCGCTTGGGCTGGCCGAGCGTCGCCATGTGCTCGCGGATCTTGTCGTCGCTATCGCCGTAGCCGGCATCGTCGAGCACGGCTTCGAGCTCGGCGCCCATCACCTTGGCGGTCTGGTAGCGATCGGCAGGATTGCGAGCGAGTGCGCGCATGCAGATCGCGCTCAGCTCCGAAGGAATGTTCGCGTTGAGCGTCGCCGGCGGATCGATGGTCTGGAGGCGCACCGCGGCCTTGACCGCTTCGTCATCGCCGCCTTCGAAGAGCGTGGTGTGCGTGAGCGCTTCCCACATCACGACGCCGAGCGACCAGACATCGCTGCGGCGATCCCCGTCGGCCGTGGCGACACCGAGTTGCTCGGGCGCGGCGTACGCGAAGGCAGTCGGCTCGGCGAGTCCGAGCTTGACCGCTCCCGTGGCGGTGTCGATCGTGATGCTCGAAGGCGTGAGCGGTCCGATCGACTTTCCCGCACCGGCTTTTTGCTGAGATGCGTGAACTTGTTCCGCGATCTTGAGGATCACGCGGGCCGTGCTGAGCTCGTCGAGTCGTCGCGTCGCGTTACCCGCGTCCAGAACGACGCGCAGGGTTTCGGTGGCTGCCACGGTCCGATGGTAACCGAGGGCCGAGCAGCTTGCCCCTGTCCCAGACATGCACAGAACGCCCCTCTCGCGTGTCTCTCGCACAGATGTTGCCGAAGGCAACGGGAGGAGCCACCGCGCCCTGGCCGGTGATGACTAACATGTTGATCCCCAGGGCACTCGTCGGGGCACGAATCGTGCTCGCCCTGGGGTCCTCGATGTCGATCCGAACACTGCTCGTATCCATTGGCCTCGGCGTCGCTGCCTGCGGAGGAGCCTCGGATCTCGAACATCCGGTCGACATGCCTCACAAGAGCAACGCCGACATCGACTGGCGCGACCAGGTCATCTACCAGATCATGGTCGACCGGTTCGCCGACGGCGATCAGAACAACAACATGGGCGTCCAGCCGTCCGTGCCAGGTAAGTTCCACGGCGGCGACTGGCAGGGCGTGATCGACCACCTCGATTACCTCCAGAACCTCGGCGTCACGGCGCTGTGGATCAGCCCGGTCGTCAAGAACGTCGAGGACGACGCCGGGTTCGACAGCTATCACGGCTACTGGACGCAAGACTTCCTGCGCCCGAACCAGCACTTCGGCGACCTCGAGAAGCTACGCGAGCTCGTCGATACGGCGCACGCCAAGGGCATGCTCGTGATCCTCGATGTGGTCACGAACCACATGGGTCAGCTGTTCTATTACGACATCAACGGCAACGGCCAACCCGACGACTCGCTCGCCGGTGGCGGCTACTCGCACACGTGCTTGCAGATCTGCGCGATGAATCCGCAGAAGTGCTCCAGCGACGAGCTCGAGTACTGCGCCGCGGGTAAGGACTACCTGGAGCGGATCATCGAGTGGGATCCCGACTACGACGATCGCGGCGTCCAGGGCTGGACCTCGCTCGGGTTCTCGGGCCCGGCGGATGTCCGGTTCACCGATTGGCCTGCGGACAATCGGACCCCCCCGCCGCGTCCGCCCGCCTGGTTCAACTGGCCGGCCGACAAGAAGTGGTTCGACGATCCGAGCTGGTACCACCTCAAGGGTCGCGTCTACGTCTGGTGGCACGAGGCGGACTACTCGAGCGAGTTCGTGCGCGAGCAGGAGACCACGGGAGATTTTCCGGGCGGTCTCAAGGATCTCAACACCGAAAATCCCGACGTCAAAGAAGCGCTCATCAAGTCGTTCCAGTACTGGATCGACGCGGCCGACTTCGACGGCTTCCGGATCGACACGGTCAAGCACATCGATCGTCCGGACCTCGATCTCAACCAGCGCGGCTTCTGGGGGGATTTCACCGACGGCATGCGCGCCGAAGCCAAGAAGCTCGGCAAGCAGAACTTCTTCATCTTCGGCGAGGCCTTCGATGGCAACGACGAGCTGATCGGCATGTACACCAAGGGCGGCAAGGACGCGCAAGGCTCCTTCGGTCGCTTCGACTCGGTGTTCTACTTCTCGCAGAAGTATCGCGGCATCGACGAGGTGTTCGGCAACGGGGGCGTGACCAAGAACCTCGAGTGCCTGCTGGACTCGCGCATGGGCACCGCCGATGCGAGCGGCTGGTGCGCGACGAATGGGTATCCGGCCGGCCCTGACTTCGGCGAGCAGATGCACGCGTCTTCGGCCGACGGTGGCATCGGCCTCGCGCCGCAGCAGGTGCTGGTCAACTTCCTCGACAACCACGATCTCCCGCGGTTCATGTTCGAGAAGACCGATTGGGGGCAGCAGACGGCGGCGCTCATGTACCTCATGACGTGGGACGGCGTGCCGTGCGTCTACTACGGTACCGAGCAGGGCTTCGCGGGCGGCGTCGATCCGAAGAACCGCGAGGACATGTTCCTCGGTAACCCCACGCTCGGCTACGCACCGTGGGACACCACGAACGAGAAATTCAAGCGCGTCCAGGGCCTGATCCAGATGCGCAAGGACCACGAAGCGCTACGCCGCGGCCTGGTCACGCCGAAGTGGTCGACCACCGTTGCGGGTGCGCGTCGCGATGCCGGTATCTTCGCGTTCGAGCGCGTCGCGCCTACCGAGACGGCGCTCGTCGTCCTCAACGCGAGCACGCAGGTCAGCGAGACCTGTGCGCCCTCGACCGAGGGTGGCGCGTGCATGCACACGACGCTCGCGCCGGGCTCGACCCTCAAGGACGTGATGTACGGCAGCGACGGTCAGACCTTCACCGTCAAGGCCGACGGCACCGTCGACGTGAGCGTTCCCGCTCGCTCGGGCCGCGTCCTCGTCAAGCAGTAGCTAGTCGAGTAGCCACACGCGTCGCGTTGCGTTCCGCATCGTCTTCCCGATCGCGCTCGCGCAACTCGGCGTAGCGATTGAGGTGGCTGCTGGTACGAGTCGTGCGATCAGCGCGCTCATGATGCGGATCGTTTCGCTTGTCGTGGCTACGGCAACGGTGGGTTGCCTCGCCTCGGGTGGTTCGACCGGTTTGACCGAGAGCTCGACCGAGGGCCCCTTGGTCGGCGTCGATGGCAGCCTCGATCAGGCCGACCGCAGCTGCAATGTCGTGCTGCGCGACCTCGCACGCGCGGGGAACGGCACCGGCGGCTATCAGACCGATGGCTCCAACTGGTTCTGGACCGGCGGCCTCGAGATCTCGAATGCCGCGGCCGCCGAGGGCCTCGTTCCCTCGGCGCTGTACCAAGCAGGTTCGGACCCCACGTGGCACGAAGTGACGGCGACGGCTTCCACCGCCGCCGCAACAACGGGCTACTCGCGCTTCGAGCTGAAGCTCGATGGCAGCTCGCTGCCCGGTCCGGGCATGAGCGCCACCGCGCTCGCGAATTCGAAGATCCAGGTCGTGCCGTTCATCCACCTTGCCGGCGGCGGTCGGTTGTTCGACCACAACCGAAACCTCGGCGATCTTTCGAACTACACGATGACCTCTCCCGAGCTGGCGATCTGGAAGGACACCACCGTGTGCGCGCCTCCAACGGGGCCGACCTCGGCGAACCTCGTCTTCGCGGCCGACTACACGCAGCATCGCGATGGCGTGCTCGCCCCGGGTGGTCAGGTAACGATCTCGTACGCGAAGTCGCGGCTCGCGACCTGCGCGTCGACCCAGGGCGGGATCCCGCAGTATGGCATCACCGCGTGGGTGAAGTTCCTCCCGGGCAACCAGCTCCAGACCCTCAACGTGCTCGATCAAACTCCGACGATCGCGGTGCCTTCGGATGCGCGCAGCGTGCAGGTCTGGTTCGAGACCTCCGACGTCCACGGCTGTCACGCGTATGACTCGAACAACGGCGCGAACTACGCGTTCGATGCCGCGGTCGCGCCGCAATGGATCGGCAACGGCACGACCCTGTTCTCGCGCGATACGTCCTACAAGTGCAACACGCCGGGCTCGGCGCCGATCGCCAGTGGGTTCTCGTTCGATACGTGGACGCGCCAGCGCGCCGCGATCACGAACACCTGCTTCGAGGTCTATCAACCGGGCCTGACCGATCACGACGATCCGGACCTGTGGCAGAAGCTCGATGTCGAGATCCACGTCCAGACCGCGCCGACGACCTGGACCACGTTCCCGGTCAACTTCGATAGCCGCCAGGGTAACAACGCGCGCTTCGCCTTCAACTGGCGCCAGGTCGATCCGTTCCGCGACTACTACTGCACGGCGATGCCGATCACGCCCGTGAGCGGTGGCCAGTACGAGTCGGCGCAGCTCGGCTACTACTTCACCGTCAACGGCGCCGAGTACCGTCCCGAGCCGGGCGCGAGCTTCGCAGCGACCTTCGTGGACTACCTTCACGTCACCGACGCCTACTGCCCGCACTGATGGGATGTGGTTGGCGTTGCGCCTGCACGCGCCCGGCCGCCTGCACGCGCCCGGCGGTGTAGCATCCGAGCTGCGGTGCCCGATGTCCTGCGCTTGATCCTGCGGATTGTCGGTGCGCGCTCGCTCAACAGTATCGGTCGCGCGATGATCAACGCGACGGTCGGCTGGGAGCTCTACGAGCGCACCCACTCGACGCTCGTGATCGGCGCGGTCGGCGCGGTGCAGGTGCTGCCGGTGATCGCGCTGTTCGTGCCCGCGGGTGCGCTCGTCGATCGCAGCGATCGCCGCAACCTCTCCGCGATCGCTGCCACCGTCACGGGGCTGATCGGTGTCGGGCTCGGCATCGCCTCGTTCTTCGACGCGCCGGTGCCGGTCTACCTCGGCCTCCTCGTCACGCTCGGTTGCATGACCGTGCTGCACGCACCGGCGAGCTCGTCGCTGATCCCGTTGATCGTCCCGCGCGACGCGCTCGTCCGCACGAACCGGATCAACTCGAGCTTCCAGGAGACCGCGCAGATCGGTGGCCCCGCGCTCGCGGGTCTCGCCCTGATCTTTTTTCAGTACTACGTGATCTACGCGTTCGTCGCGCTGACCGGGATCACGGCCGGGCTCCTCTATCGCACGCTGCCCGAGCCGCGCGGGGTGCCACCCGATACCAACGCCGTGGCAGCTCGCAAAGACTGGCGGGTCGGCCTGCGCTTTATCTTCAACTCGCCGCTGCTCCTGCCCGCGCTCACGCTCGACATGTTCGCCGTGCTGTTCGCCGGCGTGACCCAGCTCCTGCCCGTGATCGCGACCGACGTGCTCGGCGTCGGCCCGCTCGGTTACGGTGTCTTGCGCGCCTCGCAATCGATCGGCGCGGTCGGCATGGCGACGTTCGGCGGGAGGCTCACCAACTGGAAGCGCCCCGGTCGCGTACTCCTCATCGTGGTCGCGCTGTTCGGCGCGGTCACGATCGCGTTCGGGCTGTCGCGATCGTTCCCACTCTCGGTGTTCCTGCTCGTCGCGATGGGCGCGCTCGACAACATCAGCGTCGTCATTCGCCTCACGCTCGAGCAGATGGTCGTCCCCGATCGCATCCGCGGTCGCGTCAGCGCGGTGCACTACGTGTTCATCGGGATGTCGAACGAGCTCGGCGGTGCAGAGTCCGGCGTCGCCGCTTATTTTCTCGGCACCATTCCCGCGATCGTCGCCGGTGGCGCCGTCGCGATCGCCGTCGTCGGTTTCGTCGCCGTGAAGTGGCGTGCGCTCGTCACGATGCCGCCGCTCGAAGAGCTCCAGCCCGCTCACGAGTGACCGTGCTATCGTGCCGAAGTGGACGACCGACCGTCACCAGAGCAAGTCGCCCGCTATCGCGCCATGACGCCGGCCGAGCGACTTCGCCAGGCCGATGCGTTGTACTGGACTGCCCGGCGCTTGCGAACCGCGCACGAGCGCGCTCGCCACCCCGAGTGGACCGAGCTGCAGCTCGCCGCGCACGTCAAGCGAGTGTTCCTACGTGCAGCTACCTGAGCTCATCAAACCCTTCGTCATTCGGCTCGAAGCACTCGGAATTCCCTACATGGTGACCGGGAGTACCGCCGGCATCATGTACGGGGAGCCGCGGATGACTCACGACGTTCGAGCGATTCGTGGCCGCATTTCCGCTCGAAGAGTTCTATTGCCCACCCGATGACGTGCTTGCCATCGAGGTGCGTCGTGGCCAGCGCGGCCACGCCAATCTGATCCACCACGAGACCGGCTTCAAGGCAGATATCTACATTGCATTCGACGAGCTTCATCGCTGGGGCCTCGCTCATCGGTCACGCATCGACCTCGATGGTTTCACGATTCAGGTGGCGCCCGTCGAGTACGTGATCGTTCGCAAGCTCGAGTACTACAAGGAAGGACGCTCGGAAAAGCATCTCAGAGACATTCGCTCGATGCTGACCGTCTCGGATCAGATCGATCTGCCGTTGCTCGATCAGTTCATCGGATCGCACGGTCTCGACGCCGAATGGATGCTCGTGAAAGCGTGAGCGCTAGCCGTGGATGCGCGCCGTGATCGGCCGGTCGATGAAGACCTCCGCTTCGATCTCGGCGAGCTCGGCCGCCCGCGCGCGCCAGGTCACCCCATCCGTATCGCGCGCGAGCGCCAGGAAGATATCGCGGTGCCGGACTTCGGCGGTCGCGAGGCTCGCGTAGAGGTCGCGCGCTCTTTCATCCTCGAGGTTGTCCGCGAGGATCTGCAAGCGCTCGGCGCTGCGTGCCTCGATCACCGCGAACACGAGCAGCCGATCGAGCAGGCGCAGCGGTTCTTTCTTGCGAATGTGGTCTCGGAGCCTGACCGCGTAGTCGTCTCCGAAATCATACGCCGCCGGTTGCTGCCGGCGCGCCATCAGCTGCGAGACCTGGACGACGTGGCGAGTCTCGTCGTGTGCGAGCCGCGCCATCGCGGTTACCAGATCCGTGCGCTCGGGATAACTCCGGATCAGAGATAGCGCGGACTGCGCCGCCTTGCGTTCGCAGTGCAGGTGATCGGCGTGGATCGCATCGAGGTCGCCGAGCGCGACGCCGATCCAGCGCGCATCGGTCGGCACGAGTGGAAGTGCATCACCGAGCAGCGGCAGCAAAGCGAGCACAGGAGCAACGTCATCATCGACTGCGAACACAGCACGATGATGTACCATCGCCGGCGGTGAAGAAGGAGTCGAAGAAGTCACCCGAAACCTTTGCGCTCGAGTGCCTCGCAGGCCTGGAACGCGCGAAGCAACTCCGTCCTCAGATCATCGCGGGTCCGGCGCGCACGATCGAGGGCACGCTACGCGAGTACAACGCGCTGCTCATGAACGCGAGCGCGAGTAACGCGCAGGCGGGCCTGATGTCCGAGGTCCATCCCGAGGAGGCCATCCGCGACGCCGCGCGCGAGTGCGAGCAAGAGGTCTCGCGATTCTACTCGGACCTCGCGCTCGATCGCGACATGTACGACGCGCTGGCCGCGGTCGAGGTCAGCGGCGCCGATGCCGACACCCAGCGGTTCCACGCGCACACGCTACGTGACTATCGCCGCGCAGGTGTCGATCGCTCGCCCGAGATCCGCGCGCGCCTCAAGGCGATCGATGAAGAGCTCACCAAGCTCGGCCAGGCGTTCTCGAAGAACATCTCCGAGGATGTCCGCTCGATCGAATTCGCGGATTCCAAGCGGCTGGCGGGTCTGCCCGAAGACTTCATCGCCGCGCACAAGCCGGACAAGGCCGGGATGATTCGGGTCACCACCGATTACCCGGACTACAACCCGTTCATGACCTATGCGGTCGATGACGAGCTCCGCAAGCAGCTCTACATCAAGTTCCGCAGCCGCGGTGATCAGCAGAACGAGGAGGTGCTGCACTCGATCCTCGAGCTCCGCTCGGAGAAGGCTCACCTGCTCGGCTACGCGAACTGGGCCGATTACGTCACCGACGACAAGATGATCGGCAGCGGAGCGAAGGCCGCCGAGTTCATCGAGAAGGTCTGGAAGCTCGCCGCGCCACGCGCCCAGGAGGACTACGCCGAGCTCCTCCGTCAGCTCCGCACCGTCGAGCCGGGCGCGACCGAGGTCTGTGACTGGCAGAAGACCTGGCTCGAGCATGGCGTCAAGATCTCGCGCTACGAGGTCGATGCGAGCGTGGTCCGGCAGTACTTCCCGTACGAGCGCGTGCTCGCGGGGCTGCTCGAGATCACATCGGAGATCTTCGATCTGCGCTACGTCGCGGTCGAAGGCGACGCCGAGGTCTGGCATCACAGCGTGCTGGTCTACGACGTCGTGCGCGGTACCGAGAAGCTCGGCCGGATCTATCTCGACATGCATCCGCGCGAGGGCAAGTACAAGCACGCGGCGCAGTTCCCGCTCAAAGATGGCGTGCGTGGCGTTCAGTTGCCCGAGGGCGTGCTCGTGTGCAACTTCACCGATCCGGCGATCAACCAGCCGGCCCTGATGGAGCACGACGACGTCGTCACGATGTTCCACGAGTTCGGCCACCTCATGCACCACGTGCTCGGGGGGCATCAGCAGTGGATCACGCAGAGTGGCGTGGCGACCGAGTGGGACTTTGTCGAGGCGCCGTCGCAGATGTTCGAGGAGTGGGCGTGGAACGCCAAGACCTTGGCGCGCTTTGCTCGCCACCACGAGACCGGCGAGGTGATTCCCGCGGAGCTCGTCGCGAAGATGAGGCGCGCCGACAAGTTCGGCCTCGGCACCGCGACCGTGCAGCAGATCTTCTACGCGGCGATCTCGCTCGGCTTCCATCGCGCCGATCCGAAGTCCCTCACGCCGGGCGCCGGCCAGCTCGCGGAGATCCAGCGCTTACAGAAGCAGTACACGCCGTTCGCGTTCGTGACCGGGACGAAGTTCCACGCCTCGTTCGGCCACCTCGTCGGCTACTCGGCGATGTACTACACGTACCAATGGTCGCTCGTGATCGCGAAGGACCTCCTGACGCCGTTCGAGCAGCTCGGCTTGATGGATAAAGCCACCACGTTCTCGTACCGCGACCACGTCCTCGCACCCGGTGGGAGTCGCGATGCGGCGGAGCTTGTCCGCAATTTCTTGGGCCGCGAGTACGACTTTGCGGCCTACGAGCGCTACCTCGTAGAGTCGGCCTGACAAGCCGATACAATTGGCGACAATCGCAGATCTTCCACGAAGATCGGCGACAAAGAAGTGCGGTGATTCTCTGGACCGATCACGCGCGAGGCTTCAACGTAAGCCCCAAGGAGATACCCAGATGAAGAAGCTCATGATCGTGATGCTCGCCGCTATGTCGTTCGCCGCCGTCGGTTGCAAGAAGAAGGGTGGCCAGGCCGAAGCGATGGCCAAGATGACCGACTTCAAGAACAAGATGTGCGACTGCAAGGACAACGCTTGCGCCACCAAGGTCTCGGACGAGATGGCCAAGTGGGGCAAGGAGCAGACGGACAGCAACAAGGGCGAGGCGCCCAAGATGTCCGAAGAAGATCAGAAGAAGTTCGCCAGCATCAGCGAAGACATGGGCAAGTGCATGCAAAAGGCGATGGGCGGCGGCGACATGGCAGGCTCGGCCGCTGGTTCGGCCGCGATGGCGGGCTCGGCTGAGGGTTCGGCCGCGATGGCCGGCTCGGCCGCGATGGCGGGTTCGGCCGAGGGTTCGGCCGCGATGGCCGGCTCGGGCTCGGCGATGGCGGGTTCGGCTGAGGGCTCGGCGATGGGCTCTGCCGCGCCGGCCGCGAAGTAATTCGCAGCTAGCTCACTAACTCGAGAGGCTCCACGCAAGTGGGGCCTTTTCTCGTTTCGGCTTATAACCGCTGCATGCGTTGGCTCGTTCTATTCGCAGTTGCAGCGTGTGGTGGCGATAAGGCGCCGCCGAGCTCTGGCAGCGCGAGCGCGCCGAGTGCGCCGACTGCGCCGAGTGCAATCGATGCCGCGGTCGTACCGCTTCCGGTCGCGATGGGCAGCGACGGCTTGCCACTCGTGTGCGGCGATTGGAAGGCCGCGATCGACAAGCTCGCGACGTGCAAAGAACTGCCGCAGAACGCACGCGACTCGCTGCTCGCTGTGTACAAGGAAGCCTCTGCGGGCTGGGGCCAATTGCCCGCGGATGCGAAGAAGAATCTCGCAGGCGTGTGTCACGCCGGCGCCGAGTCGATCGTCAAGGGCGCGAAGGCAACGTGTGGGTGGTAGCGTCCGCCTCATGAAAACGATCTTGTTCTGCGCCGCGCTGGCGCTGTTGGGATGCAAAAACGGCGGCGCCGGTGGCGACTGTGCGAACGCGATCGGTCCGAGCATCGACAAGATGACGGCGGCCGGCGCGAAGCGAATGGAAGCCGCGAACGTCGCGCCCGAGATGAAGGCAAAGATGGACGAGGCCGCGAGCAAGCTGAAGGTCGCGATCATCAATCGCTGCACGACCGACAAGTGGTCGAGCGACGTGGTCGATTGCTACAAGAAGGCCGAGAAGCGCGAGGACCTCAGCGCGTGTCGCGCGAAGCTCCCCGACGATCAGGCGAAGGCGCTCCACACCGACGAGCTCGGCGTGATGACGTCGCTCGGCGTCGGGCGCGGCATGATGGGCGGCCACGGCGGTCCGGGCGGTCCGGGTGGTCCCGGTGGTCCGGGCATGGGCGCGCCACCGCCGCCCGTCCCGCCCGCGGGTGCGCCGGCTGCCGGCTCGGCCGCAGCGCCTGCCGGCTCGGCTGGCTCCGCGAAGTAGACCGAGCGGATTCGCGCGGCAGATTGTTCGCGACGCACACTTGTCGCGCTCGCGCACTCGCGAAACGCTGCGAGGATGAAGAAGCCGCTCGTCGTCGCGTTGCTCCTCGGCATGTCTGGCATCGCGTTCGCGGAGCCGGTCATCACGGTCTCGCCGTCGGCGATCCATCCCGGCGATCCGGTGCTCGTCACGGTGACGGGCACGACCGAGATGCCGCAGGGCAAGGCGGGTGGCCAGCCGCTCGCGTTCTTTGCTGCGAGGACCGGCTATCAAGCCGTGTTCGCGGCGCCGCTCGCGATCAACGAAGATCACATCCTCGTCGAGCTCTCGGGCGGCGCGAAGCCGGTGTCGGTCGCGGTCACCGCGAAGACGTTCCCCGAGACCAAGCTCGTCGTCGAAGAAGAGCTCGCAAATCCCGACAAGGCCGATCGCGAGAAGATCGACGCCGACAACAAGGCGATCACCGAGGCGTACGGGCGTGGCAAGCGCGAAGACGGCGCGCCACATTTCCTCCACGCGTTCAAGCGGCCTTCCGGCAGCGTGACCTCGGTCTTTGGCGAGTGGCGCACGTTCAACGACGGCCATCGCGCGCAACACCTCGGCCTCGATCTAGGCGCGCACGAAGGCGCGAAGGTCGCGGCCATCGACGACGGCACGGTCGTGCTCGTGCGCGAGACCTTCCTGGCCGGCAACGTCGTCGTCGTCGCGCACGGTGCCGGCATCTGCTCGCTGTACTTCCACCTCTCGAAGGCGCAGGTCGCCGAGGGTGATCCGGTGAAGCAAGGTGCCGCGATCGGGCTGGCGGGTCACACCGGTCGGACGACCGGGCCGCACCTCCACATCAGCCTGCATGTCGGCGACGCGATGGTCGATCCGGCCGCGTTCTTCAAGCTCGCGATCGCGCCCGCGAAACCATCTACCGCTGCGAAGTGAGGTCGCGCGTGATGTTCTTCTGGTGCGCTTCGATCGTGCCGCCGCCGATCTCGATCAACTTCGCATCGCGCAGGAACTGCTCGACCCGAAACTCCGTGCAGTAGCCCCAGCCTCCGAGCACTTGCACGGCGGCATCGGCGACTTCCTTCGCGGCGGTCGCGGCGAAGAGCTTCGCGGCATCCGTGCCGAGCCGGTTGCGAGCCTGCGGACCGACCGTGCTGGCGATGTTGTAGGTGAGCGCGCGCATCGCCTCGAGCTTGGCGTAGCTCTCGCCGATGTAGCGCTGGATCTGGCCGTGCTCGGCGATCGGCTTGCCGAAGGTCTGGCGCTCCGTCGCATACTTGACCATCACATCGACGCAGCGCCGCGCGATGCCGACGCTCATCGCCGCGAGCCCGAGTCGCTCGATCTCGAGGTTGCGCATCATGTTCGTGATGCCGCCACCTTCGGTGCCGACGAGGTTCTCGGCGGGCAGGAAGCAATCCTCGAACACGAGCTCGCACATCGTCGAGGACCGCATGCCCATCTTGAGGATCTTCGGGCTGGTCGAGAACCCCTTGGTGCCGCGCTCGACGACGAACGTCGTGATCCGGCCTTCGACCTTCGCGTACACGAGCGCGAGCCCGGCCTCGGGACCGTTCGTGATGAACGTCTTGCGACCATTCAACACGTAGCCTTCGGCGGTCTTCTTCGCGACCGTGGCCATGCCGAGCACGTCGGTGCCGACCGCCGGCTCGCTCATGCCCATGCAGCCGACGACCTCGCCGCTGATCACGTTCGGGAGGTACTTCTTGCGCTGCGCGGGGTTCGCCGCCCAATAGAAGTTGTTGACGAACAACAGCGCGTGCGCGAGGTAGCCGAGCGCGAAGCCCGGGTCCGAGTACGACAGCTCGTCGTGCACGATGCACGATGCGAATGCATCCAGGTTCGCGCCGCCATCGGCTTCCGGAATCGTGATCCCGATCAAGCCGAGGTTGCCGAGCTCGCGCAAGAGGCCCGTGTTGAACGTACCTTTCTCGTCGTGCTCCATCGCCTGCGGCTCGACCCGCGTCGCGGTGAATTGGCGAACGGTCTGCCGTAACAAGTCATGCTCTTCGGTCTGACCCATCATCATCGAGCGGACCTTACCCGACGAATGTGGCCTACCGTTCGGTAGGAATAGCAGCCGACCGTTCGGTAGGATGTTACATGCCCAAGCCCTCCATCGCGCGCTGGCTCGAAGGTGGTCCTGCCGTGTTGTTCGCGAACCCGACCGCCCAATCGGGCAAGGCCGCGGACTGGATCCGTCACGCGCGGGCGCTGCTCGACGAAGCGGGCGTGCCCCATCGGTTTGTCGCCACCGAGCCGAACGGTGCGACCGTGATGCGCGTTCGTGAAGCGATCGATCGCGACGGTGCGCGGCTCGTGATCTACATGGGCGGTGATGGCACGTTCGCCGAGGTCGCGAAGGGCCTGCTCGGCTCGGAGCACGCGGGCGACGTCGCGATGGGGATGTTGCCGACCGGTACCGCGAACGATCAGGGCAAGTCGTTCGGGCTCGAGGCCGGGCAGGGCGCACTCGAGCGCAATGTCGAGGTCGTCGCGGCTGGCCACACGGTGGGCTGCGATGTCGGCACGCTCGTGGTCGATCGCGGCACCAAGGAGATCCATCGCGACCTGTTCTTCGATTCGTTTTCGGTCGGGCTCGGTGCGGCGAGCCTCGCGACGCGCAATCGCGATCGCAAGCGCGTGCGCAAGATCCCCGGGCTCGGAGCGATCTATCGCGATCAGCTCGTCTATGCGGGCGCGCTCGCGCGGCACCTCGCGGAGAGCTACGTGGTCGATACCAAGTTCGATCTCGATGCGGTGATCGATGGCAACGTGCGCAACTGGCCGGGGCTGCTCGACGTGATCGTGAAGAACACGAAGATCTTCGGTGGCGAATGGATCTTCGATGCGAATTCCGAATCCGATGACGGCCTGTTCGAGCTCGTCCCGGTCGCGGGGCGCCGCGACTTCACCGCGAAGTTACTCGGTGGCCTGCGCGCGAGCCCGATCGGCACCGCCGAGCTCGAGCAACTCGGCATCGAGACCGAGCCTGCCGTGTCGGGCAAGCGGATGGAGATGGTCGTGCGGACCAAGACCAAGGTACTCCCGGCCGCGCAGGTCGATGGCGAGGAGATTCCGGCGGGCGAGCGCTACATTGTCGAGGTCGCGACGCGCGCGCTCCGGTTGGTCGTGCCGCTCGAGCATGTCGATCCGTCACACACCGATCTCAGTGCAGCCGTGAGCACACGCTAGTGTGCAGTGGAGAGCGTGGACCCCGCGGGGTGCGATGTCGTCGCGTGTATGTCTGCACGGATAGCGCATGGCGTGTGACTTGCTGAAGGAGTCTTCGCCCGCGCATTTCCGTTTCTGGACGTGCGTGCACTCGTTAATACCCTCATCATCAACGCGAGTGTGTGCACGAACGCGGGCACCTTTTCTGACGCTGATCGTCGCCGCCAGTTGCGGCGGGCAGCCTGCTGTACCCAAACCGTCGGCCCCGATCGTCGAGCACCCGACGCGCGTCCGGACCTGCGCCGAGGCCGCGATCGGGATCGAGCAAGCGACGCGCGCGATCCGGCCGCCCGAAGGGTCGGTCGTCCAGCTCGTGCGGGCGCGGTGTGCCGATGATCGCTGGGCGAGCGAGGCGATCGAGTGCTTCGCGACCATGAAGGAAGGCGAGCTCGCGAAGTGCGCGAGCACGCTCCCGGAGGAGGCGCGCCACGAATTGTTCGCGGCGCTCGGTGGTACGGACGAGGCCGCCGTTGCGATCGCCGCGCTCCGGCTGGCCGATATGCACGTCGGCGTCACGGCGTGTGACGCGCTGTTCGCCACCGCGCGCGACTTCATGGGCTGCGAGGCCATCCCGCTCGCGACGCGCGCCGAGATCGGGCCGCAGATCGCCGACTCCTGGGATCTGCCCGACAAGCTGCCCGCGGACGCCCAGGCGCGGATGACGACGGTCTGCACGCAATCGCGAGAAACGCTGCTGCAACAGTCAGTTACGGCCGGCTGCCAGACGCCACCGTAGCCTCCGGGCTAGCCCTTTACGAACTCGACATTTCGGCCCATCCTCCTCGCATCAACCCCCGTTAGGAGCTGTGTGATGGCTGATGTCTTCATTTACGACGCACTTCGTACGCCGCGCGGTCGCGGCAAGGCCGGCAAGGGCGGGCTCTCCGCGATCCATCCCCAGGAGCTGCTCGCGCAGACCCTGAACACGATGGCCGAGCGCCGCAACCTCGACAAGAACCTGGTCGAGGACGTCTCGATCGGTTGCGTCACGCAGACCAGCGAGCAGGGGGCGTGCATCGCGCGCACCGCGCTGATCGCCGCGCAGTGGCCCGAGGATGTCACCGGCTACACCGTCAATCGCTTCTGCGGCTCCGGCCTCGAAGCGGTCAACGGCATCGCCGCCAAGATCGGCGCGGGCTTCTTGCAAGCCGGAATCGGCGGCGGCGTCGAGTCGATGTCGCGCGTGCCGATGGGCTCGGACACCCAGTTCCTCGACGCGGGCAACGAGAAGCTGCGCAAGCGGTTCTTCCTCGTGCCGCAGGGCATCTCGGCGGATCTCATCGCGACGCGCGAAGGGTTCTCGCGCGCCGATGTCGACAACTACGCGCTTCACAGCCAGCAGAAGGCCGCGCGCGCGATCGAGGAGAAGCGGTTCGGAAAGTCGCTGTTCGCGGTCAAGGCCGATGACGGTTCGCTCGCGCTCGATCGCGACGAGCATCCGCGCGCCGATACCACGCTCGAAGGTCTCGCCGGGCTCAACGCCGCGTTCGAGAAGCTCGGCGCGATGAAGGTCGGCTACAACGGCGAATCGCTCGATCAGCTCGCGCTCCAGATCTATCCCGACACCAAGGCGATCAACCACGTCCACACCGGCGGCAACAGCTCCGGCATCGTCGACGGCGCGGCGGTCGTGTTGATGGGTTCCAAGGAGTGGGGCACCAAGGCGGGTCAGAAGCCGCGCGCGCGGATCCGCGCGATCGCGACCGCGGGCGCCGAGCCCGTGATCATGCTGACCGCGCCGGCGCCGGCGTCGGAGCGCGCGCTCAAGCAGGCCGGGATGACCGTCAAGGACATCGACCTGTGGGAGATCAACGAGGCGTTCGCGACCGTGCCGATGCAGACCGCGCGCAAGCTCGGGATCGACATGGACCGGGTCAACGTCAACGGTGGCGCGATCGCCCTGGGCCACCCGCTCGGTGCGACCGGCGCGATCCTGCTCGGTACCGTCCTCGACGAGCTCGAGCGTTCGAACAAGTCCACCGCCCTCGTCACGCTGTGTATCGGTGGCGGCATGGGCATCGCGACGATCATCGAGCGCGTCTAAGTCTGATAGGTTGCCGCCAGTGCTCTGGCGGCTGTGCGCGGTACTCGCGATCGTCGGTTGCGAGGCTCCCGTGCGCGACGAGCCCGCAGCGGCCGCGCCCAGCTACGTGGTCGCGCCGGTACCGTCGGTATTCCCGCTCGGCGTCGCACGCGGCCGGGTCGGTCGCGGCACCGCGCCACAACGCGTGGCGCTCGAGACGCTCGAGGGCCTTCCACTCCAGGGCACGCCCGTGCTGTGGAGTCTCGATACGAACGGCCCCGGCGCGTACGCGTTCCTGAGCGCGGGCGGGACCGTCCAACAGATCACGCTCGATCCGATCGCGGTGACGTGGCGGTTTGCGTGCAACGCGCCGGTCGTCGGTACGAGCAACTTCGGCGTGGTGTGCGGCGACGCCAAGGGCACGCGCACGCTCGATGTCACCGGTAAGGTGACCTGGGAGCAATCCGCTTCGTTCGTGATGATGGATGGGCCGCGGATCGCGGTCGCCGCACCGGCAGGCCTCTCGGTGATCGCGGCCAAGGATGGACACGAGCTCTACGAGCTCGCCGTGCCCGCAGGCGCGCGTCCGCTCGCGGTGTGCGATGGCGAGGTGTACGTGCTGCTCGCCGAGGGTCGGCTGCAGAAGCTCGTACCGGGCGCGAAGCGGCCCGCGTTTACGCTCGCGCTCGCCAAGACCGAGACGATCGTGAGCGCCGATGCGTGCGCGGTGCCCACCGCGCCGATCCTCGTCACGATCGCGGGCGAGCGCGGCACCTCGGTCGTCTCGATCGATCGCAGCGCGGGCACGGTGCTCGGCCGCGTCGACGACGTCCACGGCATGTGGCCCGCTCGCGGCCCGCTCGCCGATACGATCGAGATCGCGACGAGCACCGGCGTGCGCCGCTGGGATCGCGCGCTGCTCGCGAGCCAGCCGCTCGCGCTGCCTCCGCTCGGCACGCTGCTCGCGAGCCACGGCACGCGGCGCCTCGTGCGCGCGACGCCGGCGACGGCCGTGCTGCTCGATCCCGATGGCATCGCGGCCTACCTCCCGATCAGCGAGCCGAGCGCCGTGCTCGGCGATACGACCGTGTTCACCGGTGCGCGCTTGATCCAGCTCCCACCCCGATGGAAGGGACCGCTGCAGCTCGGCGTGCACGCGCCGCTCGCCGTGCCCGCGGAGCTACGCGATCTGCCGGCGCCGGTCACCGCACCCGCTCCGACCGCCGCACCATTCGAGCTCGGAACCAAGCTCTCCGGTACGACGATCGTGGGGAGGTCGCTGTACGTCGCTACCGACGGTGGCGTCGCGCAGCTCGATCTCGCGACGCTCGCGTGGGGGTGGCACGTCGCCGAGCCGGGCGCGCGCGCGCTCGTCGCCGATGCGACCACGATCGCGTTCGCGACCGAGCGCGAGGTGGTCGTGCTCGATCGCAACGGCGGCACGCGCACGCGGATCGCGGTGCGCGCCGAGGCGCTCGCGCTCGCGGGCGTGCTGTTGCTCGCGCGCACGACCGCGGCGACGTACGTCTACGACGCGGTGACCGGCACGTTGCTCGGCGTCCTCGCGAGCCGAGCCGTGCCGTTCGCGCTCCAGGGCATGGAGCTCGTGATCGCGTACGAACACGATCGCATCGTCGCGCGGCTGCCCCGCGTCCGCCTGCTGCCGGTGTGGTCGCTCGAGGTCGCGGGTGTCGTCGAGACGCTCGAGCGTTCGGGCGACGGGGTGCTGGTCGGGCTCGAGGACGGCGATGCGTACTGGCTCGATGCTCGCACCGGCGTGGCGACCGCGGTCCCCGGGCTCGGGCTCGCGTGGCGCGCGAGTGGCGATGCGATCACGGGGGAGGCTCCGGGCGGGCCGATTCCCCCCGCGGTGATCGTGCCGCCGCCGGGCAAGCCCGAGATCTACGTGCCGACCGATCTCGAGGTGGCGCCCGCGATCGCGACGCCGTGGCCGCCGCCGCCGCTCATGCCGGCGAGCTGGGAGCTCACGATCTATGACCCGGCGGGTGGGGTACGAGCGCGCAACGATTACGCCTTTGCTGGGGTCGCGGGCATGCGCGTCGGCTCGGCGCCGTTCGTGTACACGACCGGGACCGAGGCGCTGGTGATCGATAGCGTGCGTGGCGATCCGCTGCGACGCGTTAGCTTGCCGGCGCCGGCGCCCGAGGCCGGTGGCGTCTTTTCGACGATGGTCGACGGCCGCGCCATCGTCGGAATGATCCTCGCCGGGCCGCTCCGGCTGGTGGTCTTTTAGTGCTACAGATCGAGGATGGCTCTTCCGCTTCGAGCTGCGCTGCGCTCCGCTGGCCGCTTCATGGTCAAGAACCCCACGACGATGCTGAGCATGGCGCGCCATGCGCTCGGCATGCGGATCGCGGTGCCCTTGGATTCGCTGCGGTGGTTCATCGCGAACACTCCGCCATCGAAGAAGGCGCCGCAAGACATCACGATCACGCCGCGTCCGCCCGCGATCGGGCTCGGCGCCACGATCGATCTGATGGGGACCACGGTTCGCGCCGGCGCCTCGATCCGGATCGAGCAGATCGAAGTCACCGATCACAAGTTCAAGGTCACGCTGCGGATCAGCGACGTCACGATGAAGGTGCTCGGCGAATCGTTCACGCCGGTCGCCGGTCTCATCAAGAGTGGCGCGCTCGATCTCTCCAAGCCGGGCAACCTCGCCAAGTTCATGCCGAAGCGGCCGCCCGTGCTCGTCGAAGCGCACGATGACATCGTGGTGCTCGACCTGATGCAGAACCCGAAGTTCGCCGAGAACGACAAGGTTCGCGGCTTGCTCGGCACCGTCACGCCGGTGATCCAGGTCTCGGGCCTGTCGACCGAGGGCGACTTCTTGATCCTGCAGCTCCGCGCGTCGCCGTTCGGGCTGCCGCGTGCGATCAGCGCCGTGCGTCAGCTCGCTGCGGGCTAACGGTGGCCGATTCGCTCGCGCTGGCGAGCACCGATAAAGCAGCGCGCTACGCCGAGCTGCTGCCGCAACTCGCGAGTCTCGTCGATGGCGAGCCAGATCTCGTCGCGAACCTCGCGAATATCACGGCCGCGCTCAAGGTCTGCGTTCCGAGTGCGAGCTGGATCGGCTTCTACATCACGCGCCACGGCGAGCTCGTCCTCGGCCCGTTCCAGGGCAACGTCGCCTGCGTGCGGATCAAGTTCGGCAAGGGCGTGTGTGGCACCGCCGCCGCCGAGCAGCGCACGGTGATCGTCCCCGATGTCGAGCTGTTCCCTGGCCACATCGCGTGCGATGCCGGCTCGCGCTCCGAGATCGTGGTCCCGATCGTGCGCGCGGGTGCGGTCGTCGCGGTGCTCGATCTCGATAGCTACGACCTCGCGGCATTCGACGACACCGACGCCGCGGGCCTCGCTCCGATCGCGGCCCTCGCGGCGACGTTCGCATGGTGAAGTGGCTGTGGCTCGGCGCGATGCTGGTCGGCTGCCAGAGCCACGACCACGAGGCAGCGCCGCGCGTCGAGACCGGTAGTGCGGCCGCCTCCGATGCGCGCATCGCGCGTGATGGCGACGAGCCCGACGAGCCGCGTGCCGATGCGCGCGTGAAGGTCGACGAGCCCGAGCCCGAACCCGATCCGGGCAAGCAGATCTACGGTCTCGGCGCGGTGCCCGCGTGGCAGGCCGTCGTCGATCGCAACCTCTACCTCGATCGCCGCGGGCAACACGGGGTGGTCTACGGCACGCTCGGCGAGCCGATCATGATCCCCGCGACCGGCAGCGGGGATGCCGCGCTCGCCGCGGTCGCGACCCCCTACGTCTGGCTCGTCGACGATACCGAAGGTAACGGGGCGCTCGCGATTCGCGTGCTGCTGGCCAGTCCCGCCAAGTCTGGCGATCGGATCGCGTTCGCCGGCGCGTGGGCGCTCGACGATCAGCGCCACTACTTCTGGAAGGCCTCGCTCGCGACCCCGCTCGCGCCGGCGCCGCCCACAAAGCTCAAAGAGCTCAAAGAGCTCAAAGATCCAGCATCGCTCCCGGGCCACGCGATCACGAACGGCGAGCTCCCCGCCGGAGCGCGGCCGATCAGCCTCGCGAAAGAGAACGACGCCGCGTACTTCACCGTCGTCGGTGCGGTACCACTCGCCGATGGCGATGGCTGGCTCGTCGCCGACGAGCTCGGCAGTACGCCGTACGCGCTCCTCAACATGCCGGGCGAGCGCGCGAGCTTCGGTGCGCAAGATCTGCGAACGCCCGACGAGCACTGGTCGCTGCGCCGAGGCTGGACCTACTGGGTGCGCATCGGGCCCATCCACAAACACGGCTCCGACAAGCCCGCGACGATCACCGCGCGCACGCCGCCCGTCCGCGTGAAGTAATGCGCTGGCTGCGCCACTACTGGGACGAAGAAGACGTGATGCAGTTCTTCGAGATCGACGACGAAGGCTGGGTGGTGCGTCAGGTCGAGCTGCGCGGCGGCCCGCAGACGCCGACGGTGGCCGCGTCCCGCACCGAGTTGCCCGATGCAAATCGCGATGGGCTCGCAGTAGTGCAGGCGTACGAGGCGAAGTACGGCGTGCTCGCTGAGCAGCCGATGTCGAAGTGGGACGCAGATTTTCGAAATGCCGACATCGAGCGCGTGGAGTTCGAGGCGATCTGGAAGATGGCTCGCGCGCACCTCGGGCACCACGAGTGACCTTCGAAGTCCTGGCCAACAAGCATGCGAGCCACGACGGACTCGATCGCGACACCGATGTCGTGGCCGCTGTCGCCCCACAACGAAACCGGCGTTTCACCCAAAACCGGACCCTCGAGCACCCCGAAGCACTATGCTCGCACTGGTGCGGCCGCTCGTCGTCGTCATGCTGTCGGGTGCGAGTGCGAGTGCGGTCGCGGGTCCAACCGACCCGTTTGCGCCCTCGCTGGTGCTCGACGCGAATCATATCGCCGCCGCGCTGACGTTCGAGGCCAATCTGGCGCCCGCCCAGGTCGCGAGCCCAGCATCGATCGCACCCGATCTCTGGTACGGCGTCACCTCGGAGCTCACGCTCGGCGTGATCCACAGCGACGCGAGCATCGATCGCGTGCCGGTGTTCTTCGAGCCGGGCGGCAGCATCTGCGTGCGGCTCGAGACGGTCTCGTGTCCACGCCATTATCACGGTAGCGGGATCGATGGGCTCTACCAGATCGTGCGCGGCGAGCTCGACGTCGCGGTGCACGCGCGGCTGCTCTTGCGCGACATCGATCCGATCAAGCCCGCGATCACCGGTGGCGCGACGCTGCGGTGGATGAACCACTGGTCGAGCATCGTTGTGGACCCGTACATCCAGCTCGGGCTGCTGCATCTCTCGGCCGGAAACCGCGCCGAGCTCTGGCTGCCGATCACGATCGCGTTCGCGCCGGCCGCGCTGGTTTCGCTCGAGCTCCACACCGGCTACGACTCCGACATCGCGGTGTGGAACGATGGCTATCACGTACCCGTCCTGGTCCGCACACGCGTCCGCGTGACCGAGCATCTCGATGTCGGCGTGGCAGCCGGTTTCGCGAGCCTGATCGGCACGCAGAATATCCCGCGCGAACGGATGATGGCGTTCGATCTCGCGTGGCGAAACTAGAGACGCCGCCCTAAAACTAGAGCGGACACGCCGAAGCGCGCGCTGGGTTCGGCTGGACGAGGGCGCGCACGGTCTTCGCGTAACCGCTCGCGAGCACCGCCTGATCGATCTCGTCGGTGCGCATGCCGAACGGATACGCGTACGACACGGGGTCGTAGCCGTCGGCGCGCAGCACCTCGAACGAGGGGATGACCTCGTTGGCGATGTAGTCGTCGAGACCATGCGCGTCGACGTAGTTCGGGCCGCGGATGTGGTTCACGCTATGCGCTTCGATATCGTGGCCGTCGTCGGCGAGTTGGCGAATCCCATCTCGCGCGTGCTGATCGATTCGCGCGTACCACGTGATGTAGAGCGTGACGTGCGCATCGTACTGCATGAGGAGATCCTCGACCCCGAGCCAGATATCGGGATAGGCATCGTCGAACATCAGCGCGACGCCAGCGCGCGGTGGCCCTGCGAGCATGTCTTTGACGGTGAGAAACGGCAATTGGCGATCGGCGACGCCCTGGAGCAGCGTCGTGAGCTCGTCGCGCGTCATCGAGACGCCAGGTCGGTGCACCAGCAGCTCGAGCACGCTACCTTCACTAGCCGCGCGGTCGAGCGCATCCATGATGCTAGTCATCGGGATCGAATCGCTATCGTCGATCTCGGCGGCGCAGTGCATCGTGCGGTCGTCCCAGGTGTAGAACGCACCGGGCTCGTCGACGAGCGGAGCTCTGCCACAGCACGCGAGCAGGATCAGCCACCACAGCTTCATCGACCTCCTGAGACTACCACTGCGCCCCTGGTTCACGACCGCGCGTTCCACTGGGACCGCGAGCGGTCCGATGGTCTGGAGCCTACTGCGCGAGGCCGTCCAGGAGCTCGAACACCGTGCTTTCGTTGCCGAGACAGTTCGCACGGTCGAGCGTCGTGTGCGTCGTCGGCGTCGTGAACACGATCTGATCGATGATGTCACCGCCGCAGAGCGGTTGCGGTCCGGTGAGGCCATGCAACGCGGTGGTCACTTGCTCGAACTCCACATCGCTCAGCGTGCGTTGTCCCGGCACCAGCGAGTACACCTGATCGTTCGCCGGCGCGGCGCAGAATTGCCACGCGAGGATGTGGGACGCGACCGTCAACGTGTAGCGATCGTCCATCGGCGCACAGGTCGACCCGGCTCCCGGGGTCGGGGCCAAGCCACCGCTCCGGCTGATCGCGATCTCGGTGGTGTCGGGGACGAATGGGTCAGAGGATGATGCATTCGTCGTACAACCGAACGCGAGGAGCGAGTAGGCGAGGAATCGCATGGTCCGGGTCGAGCAAGTTCGTAGCCACGTCGCTGTCACGAGGTTTCGCGCGGTTATCGCGCCGGATCCTCAGTTATTCGTCGCGGCATCCAACGCGACGGCGCACCCGACCTAAACGCCAGAGTCGGCAACGCTGTCCGCAGTGATACCGTCGCGTCGTGGGTGCGTTCTTGACCGTCGCTGACGTTCGAAAGAGGCCCGGGATGTTCGTCGGTGAGACCGATCGCACCGGCGTCCTCGACCTCGTGCTCGAGCTGCTCGCGAACGCATACGACCACCACCTCGGGGGACGATGTTCGCGCGCCGCGATCGAGATCGCGGCCGATGGGACCATCACGGTCGAGGACGACGGCCCGGGCTTTGTGGCCGAAGGCAGCAACGGGGTGCCGCCACTGCTTCAGTTGCTCACCACGAGGTCGACCACACCGACCGTCGACGGCCACCGACCACATTTCCATCTGGGAGCGGGCGGTATCGGCCTGTTTGTCGTCAATGCGCTGAGCGAGCAGTTCACGCTGCGCTCGGTGCGCGGCGGGATCCGTACGACCGCGAGATGCGCGCGCGGTGAGGTCGTCGAGCCGGTCGCCACAGCTCCGGCGACCGAGCGCGACGGCACGACGATCACGTTTCGTCCCGACCCGACGATCTTCACGCATCCGCGGGTGCCGCGCGTGGCGCTCGCTCGCTACCTCGAGGACCTCAGCTTTCTCGCGCCGCAATTCACGGTGAGCTCGGCGATCCACGGGGACTCGCTCGCGGCTGGCGGGCTCGCTGCGCGCGTCGCCCTCGGTGTGCCGTGTGAGCTGAAAGACGTCGCGACCCACACGGGTACCTATGCGACGTCGAAGGGCCCGATCGATGTCGAGGTCGCGTTCGCGTGGCGCATGACGAGGGGGAACGAGAACCGCGCCGCAGATGTCGATAGCTTCGTCAACGTGGTGCGAACGCTGCAACACGGCAGCCACGTCGACGCGATGCTCGACAGCATTCGCGCGTTCTTCGACGGGCCGCGCGAGCGTGGACTCGTAGCGGCGGTGTCGATCGTGCTCTCGGATGTGAAGTGGGGCAGGCCGGATAAGCATCTGCTCGCGACCGCCGAGGTCCTCGAGCCAGTAGCCGCCGCGACGCGAACCGCGCTCGAGCGGTGGGAAAAGACCCACGCCGCACTCGTGGACGCGCTTCGTGCGCGCGCTGGGTAGTACTCGCGACGGATCCGAAACAAGCCGTCCGTTGACCGTCACCTGCAGAGCGCTCGCGGTCTGCACTACTCGTCGCCACCGCCCGGAACTTCGGCGAAGCTGATCAGTCCGTAGCGTCTCCACCCGGTGGTCATCAACCACGTCCGAGGCAGCCAGATCCACGAGCCGTCGTAGCCCGGTGGACTCTTGAACCGCTTTCCCTCCGGACGTTCTTTCCAACCGTCGAACGCGAGCGCGCTCGAGAACGGATCGACCTTCGTCCAAACATCGCCCATCCACACTTCGCTCTTGATCGCGTGGTGCCGCCAGTTGTTGAGGACGTACGAGACGCAGTTACGGACCTCGCGCGGCGTCTTCAAGATCCGCGCGTAGTAGCGATCGGCGAACACGCTGCCGCACCGCCGCTTGCCGCGCCGCGCACCGACCATGGCATTCAGCTGCTTCGCACACGAGATCCCGAACACCTGCATCCCCTTCCACAGCGCTCTGCGGTCCTTTGCCTCGACGATCAGGTGGATGTGGTTGCGCTGGATGCTGAAGTGAATGATCCGGAAGGTATCCTCGAGGCGCAACGTGCTTTGCCGCGCCTCGCGCACCGCTTCGAACCCTTCGTAGCAGCGCAGCGAGCCGACCTCCGAGGTTGCACGCAACACGACGTGCACGGGCTGCGATGCCTTCAACGTGGGGCGAACCTTGTGCGCTTCGCTCGCACGACCCTCCGATAGCTTTCGCTTCGGCCTGCCTGCGCCTTTACGAGCACCGCCGCGAAACTGGCCGTTCTTGTCCCGCTTGCGGGTCATCGGCAGCTCTTGCTGCACGTGCCGTTGGAGCGGTCGCCGAACCATGACCCAATCTAGCGCGTCCGAGATTTCATGCAATTGAATATCGCCGATAAATATGTGAAAAGCGAGATTCGAGGGACATTTTTCAGGTGCCGTTGAAGCGCACGCCACGCGAGACCGCGAACTCCGTCGAGGCAGCGGTAAAGATCTATGGTTCTGCTCGATCCTTACCGCCAAGACGTCGCGCTCTGCTCTGGCGCGTCCGTTCAGCGCCGGGTGTGACGTTGCGTGCTTATATTGGGGCAGGGCGCCACGAGGACCGCGACCACGTGCGCAAGTTGTACCGACGTCGGTCCGGGGCCCTATGTGCCAACGTCGTTGTTCTCAACAGGCAAACGCAAGACAGCGACGAGAGGTGTCTTGAAGAGACCGAGCTGGCTACAACCGCGGTCGATGATGCGCAGCACTCTTGCCGTGGTTCTTGCCCTCGCAGCTACGGGTTCCATCGCTTCGGCTGACCCGATGTCCGGCCGGACGATCTTCTCGAAGGCCCGGCTCGGCGGGTGGGCTCGGATCGCCTTGCACCGCGAACACCGACTGCTCGTCGGGCAGTTGTGGCAATAACGGTACGACTTCCTACTGCGTCTCGAGCTGCGACCCGAGTGCCAGCACCTGTCCGAGCGGCTTCCAGTGCGATGCGGCTGGCAGCGGAGGCGTGTGCTGGCCCGGTGAGAGTGGCGGTGGAGGCTGCAACACGTCCGGCGGCAACGGCACTCCGCTGCTCCTCGCGGGACTCGGGGCAATGTTGGTCTTTGGTCGTCGCCGGCGCGCGTAAAAAAAAGCGCAACCGCGCGGCGAAGTGATCGATAAGGCCTCCATGGGCGTCAGAGAGAAGATTTGTTTGTTGTGCGTGATACTCGGCGGTTGCAGCAAGACCGTCAGCGAGTGCACGAAGGATTCGGACTGCACGAACATCGTGTATCCGTTCTGCGATGCGAACGGGGAGTACGCGGCGTCGGGAGGCGTACACAACGTCTGTACGATCGTGCCGCCTGACTGCAAGGTAGATCGGTGTGGCTGCGCAGCCGGCGCGACCACCTGTAGTGGAAGCGCATTGACGACGTGCAACACCGACCAGATGTCCGTCACGACGGTCGACTGTGCCCTCGGATGCGCCTCCACCGCCGCTCGATGTTCCTCGTTCAAGCCATCGAACGGTCTCGACGGTGCGATGAACGCTGCCGCCGGGGAGCCAGACCTGGTGCTCACGGATCACGTCACTATCGACACCGACGCGTGCGACATGCATGACGATGTCACGGGGTCTACCGTGGCGATCAAGTCGTTGTTAATCGCGCAGACGAGCGCTCCGAAGATCTGCGTGTTCGTCGCTGCTTCACTCGAGATCGGCGATGCGGTTGCCACAGGCAATGCGGCGCTTGCATTCGCTGCACCGGGACCCGTGAAGTTGAACGGGATGATCGACGGAGCCGCGCGCCCGAACTCCCGAACCGTGACCTATGGCGGACCAGGCGCGCTAGTTGCCGGCATCTGCGTTGGATCAACAGAAGATACCGAAAGTGGAGGCGGTGGAAACGCGACCGACGGTGGCGCTGGAACCCTTTTTACGTCGGTGGGACCCCACTACATCGCCGGTGGCCTCGCCCAG
>JANXOP010000078.1 GCA_025357755.1 Kofleriaceae bacterium
GGGAGCTTGCGGAATCAGGGAAATCTCAACGCCAAGATCTTCGGCGAGGATCTTGTACAAGTTCCTCCGCACGTCGTTGAGCAGGACCTTCGCTTCATCGCGCTGCTTCGGGGTGCCGGTCGTCGCCACCTGAATGGCCGCCGCGCCGACCTGGCGGACGATCATCATCAAATCGCGGCGAGGATCCGCTTCGGCACTCCGAGCGGTGGCATCCCATTCGGCATCGAGGTCGGCCTTGTGATCGTCGACGTGCTTCTTACCCTTCGCGGACAGCTTGTACGTCTTCGAGCCGCTCTGGCCTGGCTTTGGTTCTTCCGCACCGACGAGATCCTCGTCCTCGAGTTGCTGCAGCGTCGGATAGATCGAGCCCGAGCTCGGCTTCCAGTTGCCGCCGCTACGCTGCTCGATCGCCTGCATGATCTGGTAGCCGTTCATCGGCTGCTCGCCGAGTAGGCTCAGGATCGCGGCCCGGACATTGCCGCGCCGTGCGCGACCTCGGCCGAACATCTGCTCGCGCAAGTGGTCGCGCATGTGGTCGAAACCGGGCGGGCCAAAGCCGGGGCCAAAACCAAACCCGCCGCCGAAGCGGCCGCCACCGCGATCCGGACCAGGTCCGTCGCCGCGCCCCGCACCACGTCCGCCACGGCCTCGGCCACCCGTGCCACGTCCTGCCATTCCATCGTTATTCCATCTTCCAAACATTTATCATAGCTCCAATACATCACGTCTTGTCGTGACATGTTAACGATATATCGTTAACGCGAACGCGCAAGGAGCTGTTTTACAACCGCCTGTTTTCTCAGCGCATCTCGACAACCCAAGCGCCGTGCTCGGGGTCGTCGTGGATCTCGATCCGCGGATCTTGCTCGTGAAACAGGAGGGCCTTGTCGTCCTGCTCCTTGGGCTCGCCCCACTTGGTCTTGAATGCTTCGAAGAGCACGTCGCGGGCCTCGGGGTGGGGCTTGTACGGGAGCGAGAACGACAGCTCCTTGACCCGGCCACCACTCGTCGCCAGGACGACACGGGTGCCGACCCGTTCCCATTCGGTCGGCAAGAGGATCAGCGCGAGCTCCTTGCCCGGCACGAGCTCGTCCTTGTACGCCTTCTTCACTTCGTCGACGGTCTTGCCGAGGATCGGTTGCGGGAGCGCATCGATCGAATCCGGTTGATCGCCGAGGAAATGCGCCGCTGGAACGAAGTTGTCGTACGCGAGATCGTGGCTGTAGCCGAGCGCGTCGCGCAAGGTCGCGCGCCAACCGGTCGTCGGATCTGGCCACACGAGCACGGGGTGACCGAGCTCGCTTGCCTTCCACCCTTCGCTCCACGCTTCGGCCACGAGGTCCTCCGCGTGCGGCGGCAGGTTGAGATAGATCGAGCGCACGACGCCGGTCTTGTCGTCGATCGCGACGAACTCGCGGACGCCGTCGACGCTCGTCGGAATCCCCGTGCGGCTCGCGATGATGCCCGGCGCGAGCGCGCGTGCATCGGCGAGCTTCATGCCGACGCGCAGCTTCGCGAGGTCGCCCGGTGGGATGACGTGACTGCCGAAGAACTCCGACGTGAGCACGTGATACGGCGTGTACTCGACGAGGCAGTTACGCTCGAGGCAATCGAGCTTGACCTTCCAGCCCGTCGATTCACTCGCCCACGTGACCTCGGGCTGACCGAGCGAATCGTGCGCGATCTGCGGCGGCCCCCACGCGCGGGTCAGCAGGTCGCGCGCGCCGTGGCCTTGCACGATCGCGACGATGCTCGAGACCGTGCCGCCATCGAGCCGCACCGTGAGCCGGACATCGCTGACATTGGTATCGAGGACGAGCTCGTCGCGCACACCCTTCTTCGCCGGTTCGTGGAGGTTCGGCACGAGCCGCATCGCCTCGGCGGTGCTCATGCCGGGCTGGATCCACATCAACCCGCGCGGCGGCTCGACGGTCGGGCCAAAGAACTCGGTCGTGGCTGCGGGCACGGAGCTGCAAGCAGCCCAGGCCGCAATACCCACGAGTCCGACGACACGCACGCCGAGGATGCTAGCGCGAACCGCCCAGCAGGCGCAGCGCATCGGCGACGATCGTCAGGGCGTTGCGCATCTCACTCTGGGACAGATACGCGTACGCGAGGCGAAACCCGTGGAGATGAGGCTCGCCGATGAACGCCGCGCTCGCGTTCGAGACATGAATGCCGCGCTTGGCGAGGTACGGCTCGAGCACCTCGTACGGCACGCTGCGCGGAATCTCGAGCCACAGCGTCGGCCCCCCGCCGGGCCGCGTCCAGCGCACGCCATCGGGCATCATCTCGTCGAGCGCGGCGAGACACGCGGCGTAGCGCGCATCGAGCTCGCGCTGGAGCTGGGCGAGGTGCGTGTCGTAGTAGCCGCGCTCGAGGAACTCGCACACCACCGCTTCGGTCAGCCAAGCGTTGCCGAGCGTCGAGAGCCGCTTCATCGCGACCAGCGTTGGCACGAGCTCGGGCGAGGCGGCGAGGAAGCCGACGCGCAGCGACGGCAACAACTTCTTGGTAAACGAGTTGACGTACAGCACGTCCTTGCCGCCGAGCATGCGGAGCATCGGCCGATACTCGCCATCGGAGAGCATGTCGGAGCCCCAATCGTCCTCGAGGATCGCCACACCATGCTTCGCGCATAGCTCGAGCACGCCACGCAGCTCCGCGCTCGTGTACGAGTAGCCGGTCGGGTTGTGAAACGAAGAGATCAAGTACGCGAGCGCGGGCTTCGCGGCGAGCGCACGATCCCAGGCCGCGAGATCGATGCCCTCGAACGGATCGAGATGCAGCCCGACCAGCTCGTGGCCCGAGGTCTCGAACAGCAGCTTCGCGTAGCCGTAGACCGGCGATTCGACCGCGATCCGCTTGGTCACGAGCGAGCGTGCGACGATATCCAGCGATTGCTGCGAGCCGGTCGTGATGATCACTTCATCGGCTTGGACATCGAGCCCACGTGCCTGCAAGCGCGCCGCGATCGCCGCGCGCAACGGAGGATAGCCTTGCGCGTCGTAGTGGCTCGGCATCTTCTCGCGCAGCACCGACCGCGCGCACTCCGCCAGCCGCTCGGTCGGCAACAGCTCCGGATCGATGAACACCGTCGATAGCGCGATCGTGCCGCGCGGCGGAAGATCCGGACGCGAGATCGGTGGAGCGATGAACACGGGTAGCGGCGGCGACACGATCGGAATCGGTGCGGCCGTACGCGCCGCTGCGAGCACGAACACGCCCTCGCGCTCGCGCGTCTCTACGAGCCCGCGCGCGACGAGCTCGTCGTACGCGGCCTGCGCGGTGTTCTTCGAGATGCCGAGCTGCTTCTCGAGCGCACGGACGGGTGGCAACCGGCTCCCCGCAGGGAGTGCTCCCGCGCCGATCTCGCGCTGGACACTCGCGACGATGTCGGCCGCGGTAGCCCGCCTCGCCGTCTGCGTGACGTGGAGCCCCACGGGGTGCAACGCGACATAAGGCGACCGTGACATACCTCGTCATACTCGGTTCCACGCGCGCAGCGAAGGGACAGCCGACGGAGGGCGCGAGGGACAGTCGCGGGTGTTAACCTAGCGCGCAGTGAGCGCGGCCCTGTCCGACTCGAAGCCGCCGGGTCAGTACTACTGCCCGACGTGCGAGCGAAGCTTTCTGATCGGCGACCGCTGCCCGACGGATGGCACGCGCCTCGTACGGATCACCGCGCCCACAGATCCATTGCTCGGCAAGGAGCTCGATGGTCGCTACCAGATCACCGAGAAGCTCGGCCAGGGCGGCATGGGCGCGGTGTATCGCGGCCGCCAGCTCGGACTCGGCCGCGAGGTCGCGATCAAGGTGGTCAGCGCGCATCTCGTCAGCGAACCGGATGTCGTGAAGCGGTTCTTGCGCGAAGCCAAGCTCGCGAGCCGGCTCACCCATCCGAACGCGGTCGCGGTCCTCGATTTCAATCAAACCGAAGATGGCTTGTTCTATCTCGTGATGGAGCTGGTCAGCGGTCGCACGCTCGACAAAGCGATCGAGGACGAGCACCTCTTCAAGCCGAGCCGCTTGGTCCGGATCGGCACGCAGATCTGCGATGCGCTCGAAGGTGCGCACTCGCTGTCGATCGTGCATCGCGATCTCAAGCCGTCGAACATCATGTTGTTGTCGAGCGGTCGCGACCTCGTGAAGGTGCTCGATTTCGGGCTCGCAAAATCGGTCGCGCCCGATCAAGCGGTCACCACGATGACGAACGCCGGCGCGCTCCTCGGTACGCCCGCGTTCATGCCGCCGGAGCTCGCGCTCGGCCAACCCTGCGATGGCCGCGCGGATCTGTACTCGCTCGGCGTCATCCTCTACCTCCTCGGCTCGGGCAAGCTGCCGTTCATCTCGGACTCCGTACACGAGCTGATCGCGATGCAGGGCACCGAGACCGCGCCACCGATGTTCGGTGTGCCTCCAGCGATCGCGCAGGTCATCGACAGGATGCTGCAGAAGCATCCCGACGACCGGTTTCAGACGGCGGCGGACAATCGCGAGGCGCTCGAGGAAGCGCTGCAAGTGATCCGGATGACCACGAGCACGCCGACCACCGGCGCGTCGATCGTGCAGATGACCCAAACGAATCCCGGGATCGTCGTCCCCGCGACGCCCACACCGCTGCCGAGCGCGATGCACGCGGTGGGCGTGTCCGAGACGATCACGCCGCTCGAGATGGCGACGAAGAGGACGTGGTTGCCCTTCGCGATCGGAGGCGGGGTCATCGCGGTGATCGCGATCTTCGCGGTCTTCGCGACCACGATGAAGTCGGCACCACCCACCGGCACCCCCGGCGCCGCGATGACGACGATCCCCGACGCTGTGGGGCCAAGCGTCTCGGGCACGATCGATGCGACGATTCCGGCCGTCGTGCCGCCTCCCGATCCACCGCCGCCGACGCCCAAGCCACCAGCGCCACCGCCGCATCACGCGGCGATCAAGAAGCCGGTGGACGCGACGGTAAAGCCGAAGCCGCCAGATCTACCCGTGACTACGACGCATCCAGTCACGCCGGAGAAGCCAAGGGCGGGCAGCGGAACGACGCCGTTCTAGGCGCGTTCCGGGCGCGTTTCCCTACGCTAGCTGCGGTGGTACGTTCACCTCGATGGCGGACCGTAGTTTTTCGCTGACGCCCGGCAAGCGTGTCCTCTACCTCACGAAGGATCCGGACAAGCTTCGCGGGCAGCTCGCAGGCACGCTGACCCTGACGTCGAACGATGTCTCCGCCGACGAGCTACTCGACGATATCAACACCGACGCGATGACTCCGGCATGGGTGTGCTTCGACTTCGATCCGAAGGACATCGCGAAGAATGCGTACGCCGGGCTGATCGTGAATGGCGAGCGCCAGTTCGCGCCCGATGCGCTCGCCGCAGGCAACTTCGAAGTGATCGTCGCCGGCTCGCAAAAAGGGGTCGGTTCGAGCCGCGAGCAAGCCGCGCAGTGCGAAGTGTTCTCGGGATCCCGGCTCGCGATCGCGAGCTCGTTCGCGCCGATCCACGCTCGCAACAACATCAACATCGGTCAGCTCATGGGCGACCACGCGATGCTGCGCCGGCTCGAAGCGGGCGAGCGCATCGAGCTCTCCGAGTTCACCGCCGGTCACGACGCGATCACGAAGCTGATGATCGAGAGCGGTGGGCTCCTGCCGTTCTGCGCGCGCCTCGACAAGCAAGAGATCACGGTCCCGGCGCCCGGCACCGCGAAGCGGCCGATGAACCTGACCGAGAAGATCCTCGCGTCCAAGCTGCTCCCCGGTCAGGGCGAGTACGTCAAGCCGAACGATGCGGTGCTGGTCCGCGTCGACGCCGGCTACTCGCACGAGTTCACGACCGCCCAGGTCGATCTGTTCCTCACCGAGGAGTACGGCGACTACCGCTTGAAGAATCCCGCGAAGTTCGCGGTGTTCGAGGATCACCTGATCTACGCGACCGGCGTGCCCGCGATGGCGAAGTTTGCCGCGAAGATCGAGCTGCTCCGCGCGAAGCAAAAGGAGTTCGCGGCGCGCACCGGCGTTCGCAACTTCAGCGCCATCGACGGCGTCTCGCCCGGCATCTGTCATCAGGTCGCGCGCGAGCACTTCATCGATCCGGGCGACTTCGTCCAGGCGACCGATTCGCACACCTGCATGGGAGGTGCATCGGGTGCGCTCGCGTGGGGGGTCGGGGCGACCGAGTACGCGGCCCTCCTCTACTGGGGCTTCACCACCCTCGCCGTGCCGGAATCGATCCGCTTCGAGCTCACCGGCACGCTAGCGCCCGGCGCCACGGCCAAAGACGTGATGCTCCATATCCTCGCCACGTTCGCCAAGCGCGAGGACACGCTCAATCGCGTGATGGAGTTCGGTGGCAGCGGCCTGTTCGCGCTGTCGCCCGACGAGCGCGCGACGCTCGCGAACATGGCGACCGAGTGCTCGGCGCGCGGCGCCGTCATGGAAGTCGACGACACGATGCTCCAGTGGATCGCGGATCGTCGTCCTGGCGTCGAGCTCGCGGACCTTCGCAAGAAGGCCGTGGCGCCGGATCCCGGTGCCGAGCACACCGGCGGCATCCACCGCATCGATCTCGCGACGATCAAGCCGATGGTCGCCACCCCCGGCGATCCGGACCGCGGCATCGCGAGCGATCCGAAAAACGGTGCCCTGGTCTCCGAGATCGGGCAGGTCAAGATCGACATCGCCTACGGTGGTTCGTGCACCGCGGGCAAGCGCGACGACATCGACATGTACGCCCGCGTGATCGCCGAGGCCGAAGCCGCGGGCTGCAAGATTCCCGATGGCGTGAAGTTCTTCATCCAGTTTGGCTCGACCGACGTCGAGAACTACGCGAAAGAGCGCGGCTACACCGCGCTGTTCGCGCGCACCGGCGTCGAGGTGATCAAGCCCGGGTGTGGTGCGTGCATCGGTTGCGGTCCCGGCGTCTCGGACCAAGCTACACAGGTCACCGTGTCGGCGATCAACCGGAACTACAAAGGTCGCTCGGGCCCCGGGAAGCTCTTCCTCGCGTCGCCGCTCACGGTCGCCGCGTCGGCGGTGCGTGGTGAAATCGTCGAGTACCACACAGGGATGTTCAAGAAGTAGGATGGCGCGTGGCGGCTTTGAAGAAGCAGAAGAGAGCCGCCGCTAGCGCGAAGAAGAAGGCGACTCCGAAGAAGGCGACTCTCCCCCGGAAAACAACGCCGAAGCCGAAGCGGGCCGCCGCGAGGGCGAAGAAAGCATCGGCCGAGAAGGCGACGTCCCCCAAGAAGGCAACGCCGAAGCCAAAGCCAAAGCCAAAGCGACCTGCGCCGAGGCCCACCGCTGCGACACGCGCGCCGAAGCGCCGCTCGATCGCAAAGATCACCCAGATCGAAAAACCGAACCTCGCCGTGGTCGTCACCGATGCCGACGCGATTCCTCGTGTCCTCGACAACGCCTTCTCGCCTTCTGGCCGCAAGAAGACCGCCAAGGATTGGTCATCGCGGAGCTCGCCCGTCGTCGAGATCCTCGACGATCCACACCCGATCGGCGCTCTTCGCCGCTTCCTCGAGAGCGTCGAGGGCGCGACGACCGACCAGCAAGCCGAGATCGCGCTCGGCAGCGCGCAGCTCCTGTTGCTCCCGATCGCGCGCGAATCGCGCGGTGGCCCCGAGGTCAAAGAGCTCCTCGATCTCGTGCTCCATCGCTGGTCTGATTTCGGCGAGCGCCGGATCGGCTTCCACGCCCAGGAATTTCTGCGCAACGCCTTCGCTGCGGTTGGTGTCGATCGCGATCGCATTGCCCAGCTCCAGGCCGCCGTCCCCGAGATGGCGAGTGTCGAGCTCCTGTTCGAGATCGCCTGCGCCTACGCCGTCGCTCGCGACAAGGTCGCGATGTTGCGTGCGGTCGAAGTCGCGCTCGCAGCCAGCGCCACGCCCGCCCAGTTCCGCCGCGAGCCCGACTTCGCCCCCTACGTGACCGATCCCGACCTCGCAGTCCTTCTCGCGCGCGCCGACCTGCCCCAGATTCCCGTCGACGTCGATCCCTATCGCACGCCCGTCCGCATCGCCCTCGACTCTCTCCTCCTCGTCCTCGAGGAGCTCGGCGGCCAGGTCGAGCTCCGCCCACCCGCCCGCCTCGACACCATCCTCGACGCCGAGCGCGCCGCCAAGGTCTCCCTCCCGAACGACTACCGCGCCTTCCTCTCGATCACGAACGGCATGCGCCTCCTCGATCGCGAATTCCTCGCGACCGCGGATTATCGCGACCCCACCTCGCTCGCCCAGCGCGCTCACCACTTCGTCCACGCCGA
This sequence comes from Kofleriaceae bacterium, assembly GCA_025357755.1. Classification (GTDB taxonomy): domain Bacteria; phylum Myxococcota_A; class Polyangia; order Haliangiales; family Haliangiaceae; genus JABFXX01. The sequence goes on from JANXOP010000078.1 coordinate 8,268, forward strand.
GTACGCCGCCGGCGGCCTCTCCGACTGCGTCCCGCTCGCGAGCTGGGGCCGGCCCGAAGACTGGCTCCTCTACGACCCACGCGGTCGCGTCCGCGGTGGAGCGCCTGGCTACCTCGCGACCAGCGGCAAAGACGAGATCATCCTCGACGACCTCGTGGCCGCGCTCGGTTGGCTCGAAGAGCTCACGCGCGACATCCTAGGCACCAACTGAGCGCCCCCCAAATGGGGACGGTAACTCGTTCGTCACTTTACGACGTGCAACTCATCGAAATCACACGGGCTGCGAGGGACGGTAACTCACTTTGTACCGATCTCGTGATCACGAGATTTGATCGCCCGACGACGATCAGCGTCTTGTCTTGTCCGAGCTGCGGACATCGTCGGCTTGCTTCACGCCTCGTTCTGGGATCACGTTGACGATCCTCGCAGGATGAATCGCCGTCCGTGCCGTACGAGACGAAGCGCCACGTGAGTTACCGTCCCTCGTCGTGCGTGTAATTTCGAGGGGTTGCACGTCGCAAAGTGAGTAACGAGTTACCGTCCCCATTTGAGGGGATTGACGCCGGTGAGGATCACCTCGCCGGTCTTGCCGATCCGGATCTCGGCGACGGGCGTCGCTTGGACGTCGGCGAGCGAATAGCGCTCCGTGAGCAAATGGATCCGCTGATTTGCCGAGCCGCGTAGTCCGATCGCGTGGCGATCGGTGGAGACGTAGCGACCATCGATCATCACGTCGAGCTGCGCGAGGACCTCGGGGACGCCGGGTAGAGCTCGCGCTTCTTCGATCGTGTAGCCGGAGAACATCAAGGTCGAGAGGCCGAGAGAGCGCGCACCGGCGAGCAGCGCGGCCGCGGCGGCGGGTTGCTGCAGTGGCTCGCCACCGGAGAGCGTGAGGCCTTCGATGGCTCTTGTTGCCGCGAGCTCGGTCAGTAGCGCCTCGACCGTGGTGTCGCGACCACCATCGCCGTGGGTGGTCGGATTGAAGCAGCCAGGACAGCCGAGCGTGCAGCCCTGGAACCACACGACAAACCGAGCACCCGGCCCGTTGGCTCGGCTGCGTGGCTCGATCGCGTGGAGGCGCATGCTACTTGCCAGGCTTGGCGACGAGCGGCGGCGGGCGACGACCTGCCGTCGAGGACTCGCAGTCGAGATCCTTGAACAACAGGTCGGGCGTGATGACGCCACTCTCGATGCCGCTCGACGGCACGAAGCCATCGGACGTTCCGCCGGTCAGCCGCAGCTCGAGCTGACCTTCGGGGGCCGCGAGGAAGTTGTAGGTCGTGAGGTCGGTCGAGACGCCGATGATGTCCTTCCACGATTTGACCGGCACCTCGGCGAGCTGCACACCCCGCACGAGCTCTTCTTTGCCATCGGGATAGATGCGATAGGCCTGGGTCGCGGGCGGCGGCAGTTGCTGGTCGGTCGACTTCAACATCTGCACGAGCTCGCGGCGCGTGAAGTCCGGTGAGCCGGTGACGGCCGCATCATCGAAGCGGCGGATGATGATGCCGTACTTCTTGCCCTCGGCTTTCGCGGCCGCGATCAGCCTCTGCTCGAGTGCCTTGCGCGACACGCCACCCTTCGCGGTGACGAACAGGTTCGTGGTGCTGCCGTGGAAGGCACCACCCGTGCCTTCGACCGCTTTGCGCGCGTGACCGTTCGAGCTCTGACCCTTCGCGGAGGGCGTGCGCGTGGTGAGGAAGGACTTCAGAAAGCCGTTCTTGACGACCTCGATCTTCTGCGCGGCAACACCTTCGTCGTCGATCTTGTAGCCACCGATCAGCGCCTTACCGCCGCCGGTCTGGGCGGTCGGATCGTCGGTGACCGTCATGTTCGTCGGCAGCACGCGCTCGTTGATCTCACCCGCGAACGCACCACCGAAGGTCTTCGCTTCTTGCGGATTGAGGCCTTCCGGAACGGGCGTCCCGCCGAGGTGGGGTGCGAGCGTGTTGCGGATGATGCCGACCGCGCCTTCGCCTTCGAACAACATCGGGCCGCTGTAGTGCGGAATGACGGGCGCCTTCGCGAGCGCGACGACGTGCGCGGCGAGCTTCTTGGTCTCTCCCTCGAGGTCCTTGTCGCTCGGTAGATCCTTCGCGGTGTGGCCGTAGCGCAGGAAGTAGTCGTGGACGAGCTGGCCATCGTCGGCCTGCCCGCTCGCCTCGATCACGACACCACTGGCGCGTCGCGTATCGGTGACGCTCGTGCCTTCGGTGGTGAGGTACCAGCGACGCTCGAGGTAGCTCGTGACCGAGACATGGGAGTCGCGTAACGCGGGTTGATCGCGGAACACCGAGGACAGCGCCTTCGCGCGGCCTTCGAGCTCGTCGAGGGTCTCGAGTGGCGGCACCAGGATCGGCGTGTCGCTCACGACCGGCTTCTCGGAGGTCCACGATGGCACATCGGTCGGCTGCTGCGAACCGCCGGCCTTGCGCGCCTCGAGCTTCGCGCGCAATTGCACGAGCGCTTCCTTGTACGCATTGTCGGTGACGAGCCACGCGGCGCGCTTCGCGATCCGTGGCGTCGCCTCGAGCGGCAGGTTGATCGCGGCGGTGCCGTCGTACTCCGCGGCCTCGGGAACCACGAAGTTGCCGTTGTCGAGATCGGGGCTCCCGACGCGCACGCGCGCTTCGAGGTTGACGAAGTGGCGATTGCGCTTCGACGTGGTCTGGCCGAGCGAGGACGCGACATCGTTGACGTCGACCTCGGTGATCTTGTACGAGATCGAGTACGGGCGTGGCGCGCCCGGAATCACCAACAGCTTGGTGTCGCGGTTCATCTCCTCGGCGATCGCGTCGACGATCTCGGTCGTGACGGCCTTGGACGGTTCGCCCGCGGCCTCGGCCGGCGGCGGTAGCTTCTTCGCGAACGACGGAGCGGCGGGGAGCAGGCTCAACGCGGCGATGTAGACAAGTCGCTTCACAGCTTCACTCCCGACTGCTTGATCGACGCGGCGGGTGCATCGAGGATCGGCGGGCGATCCGGCGGAACAAATCCCTTTTCGACTTCGATCTTCTCGATCAACAGTGACGGCGCAGAAGCCGAGACCGGCACCCAGCCCGACTCCGCACCGCACACACCGTTGAACGTCTCGATCTCGCGGCTCGCGGCGCGAATCGATTGCAGCGCGACGAGCGGCGTGCCGCTGATGTCGATGCCGCGCACGAGCTCCTTCTTGCCGTTCGGGTAGAGGCGGAACGCCATCACCGGGTTGACCTTGAATGCCTGCGGCGCGAACGCCGAGGTGTTCGTGAAGCCTCCACTGATGTCGGTGAAGATCATGCCGTACGGGCGGCCCTGCTTCTTGACCTCTTCGATCAACATCTTCTCGAGCTCGGCGCCCTCGACGGACTTCGCTGCCTCGACGACGAGGTTGCCCTGGCGCGCGACCGGCGGCAGGCCCGGCGAGCGCCGGCCGTGACCGTTCGAGTGTGGGAAGCCCGGAATCGGGTTGCGTCCCATGTCGAAGCCAACGAGCTTGCCGCGATCGATCAGCGCCGCCTTGTGCGCGCGGACGCCTTCATCGTCGAAGCGATAGAAGCCGTTGAGCTGGATCCCGTTGAGCGTGACGAGCTCCGGATCGTCGTAGACCGAGAGCCACTCGGGCGCGATGTCCTTGCCAACGTAGCTCGCGAAGGTCTGGCCGCTCGTCAGATCTTTTTGGCGATGGCCTTCGATGCGATGGCCGAAGACTTCGTGGAAGAACACGCCAGCGGCGCGACCTTCGAGGATGGCGGGACCGACGTACGGCTCGGCGAGCGGTGCCGCGTGCAAGGCATCGAGGTCACCGGTGACCGTCTTGATCATCTTGTCGACTTCGCCGTCGTTCGGAAGATCCGCAGGCGTGCGCCCGAACCGCTGCTCGAGGCGGTTGAGGTTCATGCCGTCATCGGCCTTCACGCCGACGGAGACCGACAGCTGCGCGTTCGTCCACGACTGCTGGATGACCGTGCCTTCGCTGTTCACGAAGTAGCTCGTGTTGAGCTGGAACACCACGCCGCACGTCCCGCGGGTCGCTTTGCCAGTCGGGGTCAGCGCCTTGGCCGAACACTTCTTCAGGCGCTCGGCCCACTGCGCCTTGTCGAACTCGAGCTTGGCCTCGGCTTCGACGTGGCTCTCTGCGGGCTCGTGCGAGAAGTCGTCATCTGCCGCGTTCTTCTTCGCGAGCGTCTGCTGATCCTGCTTCACGTAACCGAGCGCCGAGACTGCTTCGTGGTAGCGCCGATCGGTCTCGACCCAGAGCGCATTCGAGAGCGCCTGGGGGTCTGCGCCGAACGGGACCAGGCCCCGGCGCTGGAGCGGCTGGTTGAGGCCGTTCGAGTCATCCGCGAGCTGGTGCGTATTATCGAGCTTGGGGGAGCCGACCCGGACCTCGACGTCGAGGTTGCGCGCGGTGTCGTCGCTGTCCGTGATGAGCGCGCCACCCTCGGCGTCCATGCTGACGATCCGCTGCTCGACCAGCTGGTAGCCGAGGTAATAGGCCGGGTCGCCGGTCTTCGCGAGCGAGGTCATCTCGCGCTCGTTCTCGGCCCTCATCACGTCGAGGATCGGCGATTTTTTCTCGGGCGAGGTCCCCTCGGTCGGCGCGCTCTGGGTGACCACGATCTTGGCCGGAATTCCGGGTAGGTCGAGCTTGGCATCGTTGCCAGGGAGGGGTGCAAGCGGCCTGGTCGGGGCTTTGGAGCCCCCCGAACACGCCCAGCCGGCGAGCCCGGCCACCGTGGCGCCGAGCAGAAAAGTCCGTCGCATATGGATGAAAGCGTAGGCTGCGGAAGAGGCCAAATCAAACGCCGCGGAGCTATGATCTCAACGTTGGCAGAAGTAGGCCGCCCGACCGCGCTGGTCATCCACGGGACCGCTGAGGTGCTCGATTTGCTGACTCGTTGGTTCGAGGCCAGCCGGCTCGACGTGGTTTCGGCCATGACGGCATATCGCGCCCAAGCCGCGCTCGAGGGTGACCGACCGATCGACGTCGTGATCGCCCCATGGGACCCGACCCACCCGATCGGCGGGGAGGTCTATCGCTGGGTGCTCGCGCATCGTCCCGACCTGCGCAACCGGTTCGTGTTCATCGCCGAGGAGGTCACCCCCGAGTTCGATACGATCGTCGGTGGCCGCTGCCTCGCGATTCCGCTCCAGGAGATCGAAGAAGTGGTGCGCGTCGCCTCCGCGATCGTGCGTCGCGTGCGCACGCCGCCGCACGGCATCCCGATCATTCGCGATCGCGATCGTCCGACCTTGCTGATCGTCGACGACGATCCGCCCTTGCTCGAGGCGATGGCGCGCCATCTCTTCGACGAGGGCTACACCGTCACCCAGATGGAGAGCGGTAACCAGGCGATCGATCTCCTCGAGCGCCGCGAGTTCGATACGATCGTGTGCGATTGGCACATGCACGATGGCAGTGGCGCGGATGTCTACCGCTGGCTCGTGAAGCACAAGCCGCAGCTGGCCGCGCGCGTGGTGTTCCTCTCGGAAGCCGATGGCGACGATGCGGGCTCGGTCGCCCCCGGTCGTCCGATGTTTCGCAAAGGTCAGGACGCCGAGGCGCTGCTCACGATCTTGCGCGAGATCGTCGAGCTGGTTCGCGCGGGTTAGTCAGCTGACGACGCCGACGACGTTCTTGGCCTGGCGCTGGATCTCGATCGAATCGCGTAGCTGCTCGAACAGCTGGCGCGACGCCGGCATGCCGATGATCTCGAGATCGGGGTTCGTCGCATCCGAGGCGACGACCTCGACGTGGGCGATGCCGAGGATGCGATCGACGAGGTTCTGCTTGTAGACGACGTCGCGGACGCGCCATAGCTGGAGCACGTCGATCCGCTTCGAGAGCACGCCGCGCTCCCATTCGATCACCGACTGGGTGATGCGGAACTTGATCGACTTGCGATAGAACATCACGCCGAAGCTGAACGCGACCGCGAGCCCGATCGGCACCAGGACGTGCATCGTCTTGGGGCCGAGCGTGGTCGTCGAGTTCTCGAACCCGGCGCGCAGGATCACCATCAGCAGCAGCGCCCCGAAGATGATGATCGCGTTGTAGCCGACGAAGGCTTTCCACGAAGGACTACCCTCGTAGATCGTCTTGCGGTCCGAAGGCAGTGGATCGTTGACCGCACCGGCGGTCGTTGCGGCGCCACCGCGCGGGTACAGCTTCTCGACGGCCGATTTTTCGGCGACCGGCGGCGGCGCCACGTCGGCTGCAGCCGCAACGCCTTCCGGAGCCGCCGAGAGGAACGAGTTACAGAACCGGCACTTGATCGCCTCGTCCTGGATCTCTTCGGCGCAGAAGGGGCATTTCTTCATAAGCCCGTCGAGTCTAGCGCCTAGCTCACATGCGATAGCCAAGGCCGAGCATGAAATCGAGCCGTGTCAGCGACTTGATGTCATCGCGCAGGCCCGACTTCGCGGGGCTGTACGTGAACGCGATCGGCGTGATCGTGACGACGACGTTCGGCGTCACTGCGTAGTCTCCCGAGAGCCCGGCGCGGACCGCGAACATCGCGAGCGAGCCGGTCGTGCCCGCACCCATCTGAGTGAACGGGTTGCCCGGATCCGAGATTCCCCCAAAGGCGAGCACGCCGACGCCGACATCCGCGCGAATGCCGATCTTCGGGACGACAGCGTAGGTCGCGCCGACATCGGCGAGCGCCGAGATCAACGTGCCCGTCTTCTTCTGCATCGTCCCCGCATTGGTGTACGGCACCGGCGTGAACGTGAAGTTGCCGCCGACGTCGATCGTGAGCACGGGGCTCACCGCGATCGGATAGCCGACGAACAGGTCGAACGTCGGCTCGACCGGGACCGTGAGATTGCCCGCGCTGATCTTCGCGACACCTCCGGTGAAGCGCGCCGAGATCAACGTCGGAGCCGCGGCGGTCGCGGACGCGTGGACGTCGCCACCATCACCCCCATCGCTCGGCTCGGTGGTCGTGCTCGTGCCGGTCTCGACCTGGGCGGTCGTGGTCGGCGTGGTCGGCGTGGTCGGCATGGGCCGCGTGGTCGCCGTTGTCGATGGCGTCGTCGTCTTGATCGTCGGCGGCTTCGTGGTCGTCGTCGGGCCCGGCGGCATCGTCGTGTCGGGCGTCTTCTTCGCGATCGAATCCTGGCTCTTCTCGCACTCGTCGAGCTCCGCGATCCAGCCTTCGATCTCGGTGCGCTTCTCGGGCTTGAGCGGCTTGGCGGTATCTTGCTCCTTGAGCGAGAGGTAGCGCTTGTAGAAGAAGCCCGCGTCCTTGCACTTCTTGCCCTGGCGATACGCCTGCGCGACGTTGTAGAGGTACGCCGGCTTCTTGCTATCGACCGCCTCGAGCGCGTAGCCCTGCTTGAACGCGTCGGCGGCCTTGTCGAAGTTGCCGAGGTTGTATTGGGTCTCGCCCTCTTTGTACCAATCGTCGGCGGACTTCGGCTCCGCGAACGCGAGCGCCGACCACAGCACACCCGCGCAGAGCACTACGCTTTTCACCGTTCGCTTCATGGTTCCCCTCAATCAGGTCGTTCGAGACACGTATCGCACGCCTTCGGCGTCTTCGTCGTCGTATGCGTGTGGGTCGTCGACGACGCCAGCTTCTTGAGCGTGCCGTCCTTCGCGAGCTTGTCGCTGTCGACCTTGATCTCTTTCAGGAACAGATCTTCGTAGCCCTTGAGGCGAAAGCCGATCGCCGCGACGCTGCCGCGCGCGAGCTCGAGGGTCATCGGCGTCTTCTTGCCGGTCGGCAAGCCGTTGATGAAGACCTCCGCGCCCGCGGGCGTCGACGTTAGCGTGAGCGACGCCATCGTGGGCTCGGCGGCGCTGCCCGCACTGCCCGCACTGCCAACGGCAACGGCCGCGCTACCCGTGCTCGCACTGCCGGTGTTCGCACTGCCGGTGTTCGCACTGCCCGCGCTGCCGGTATTCAGGGCAACGGCGCTGCCCGCACTGCCAACGGCAACGGCCGCGCTGCCCGTGTTCGCACTGCCCGCACTCCCGTGCTCGACGGTCATCGCGCTGCCAGTCGCCATCTGGACGTCGCTGCCGACCGGCGAGCCACCGCCCGCAGCGGCAGTCTTCTTCCCGTTCATCACGACGACGACCCCCGCGATCGCAGCACCGACGACGAGCACGCCCGCGATCACGAAGCCGACCTTGCTGCGCGGTCGCGCGATCTCCTCGCCACTCGCGGACGACAACGTGGTCGGCGAGGAGGTGATGGGCGCACCGAGTGTGCCCGGCGCGGGGGTGTAGTGGTGTGGGTACGGCGTGAGCGGCGACGGTGTCAGTCGCACTGGCGGGAGCGGCGCTGTCGACGGCATGAGTGCGCGCTGCAAGAACCCTTGCACGCCACCATGCGATTCGACGTAACCGACCGGATCTGCCATCGCGCGGATGAACTCGTCCATCGTCGGGTAGCGCATGTCCTGGCGCTTCTCGAGCGCCTTCAACACGACCTGCTCGACGTGCGGCGACATCATGCGATAGCGCGATGGTTCGATCGGCTTTTGCGTGAGGTGCTGGACGAGGATCTCGCCGTAGCCCTCGCCGATGAAGGGCACGCGACCGACGAGCATCTCGTACAGGCAGATGCCGAGCGCGTAGATGTCGGTGCGGTGATCGACCTTCGCCGAGCCTTCGCACTGCTCGGGCGACATGTACGCCGGCGTCCCCAGGACGAGGCCCGTGCGCGTGCGGCTGCCCGAGCGGTTATCACTCGTCAGCTTCGCGATGCCGAAATCGAGCAGCTTCACGAAGTCCGGATCGCGACCACGCTGGATCAAGATGATGTTGTCGGGCTTGAGATCGCGATGGACGATACCCGCGCGATGCGAGGCGGCGAGCGCATCGGCAACCTGTAGCGAGATCGTGAGCGCGCGCTCGGGAGGCAGCGGCGCCTCGGCTCGGACGATCTGCGCGAGCGTCTGGCCCGCGAGGTACTCCATGATGAAGTACACGAGTTGATCGCTGCCGCTGGGGCCGGTCTGGATCACGCCGTAGTCGACGATGTCGACGATGTTCGGGTGCGCGATCGAGTTGACGGCCTTGGCCTCGTTGAAGAACCGTTCGACGACCTCGGTGTTGGTCGCGAACTCGGCGTGCAGCACCTTGAGCGCGACCTTCTTACCGATTGTCGGGTGCTCCGCGAGATACACCGATCCCATACCGCCTTCGCCCACCTTCTGGGTAACCAGATAGTTGCCGACGGTTTGACCGATGAGAACGTCTTGTGGCGGGGGCCCTTGCCGAGGGTCCACGGGTTTTCCTCATCGAAATAGTAACCGCTGGGAGCTGAAAAGTCGCGACACAGGAACCCGGTTGCTAGAACTAGATCGTGGGCCGACTCGCGCTGTGGGTATTCGTAGGAGCCATGTCACTCACGTCCGCCCCCAGCTGGGCCGGGGGCGAGCTCCCGCAGGTCAAATCCGCCTCCGCCGTCGTCCTGGACGCCTCCACCGGGACCGAGCTGTTCGGTAAGGACGCCGACCAGGTCCGGTCGATCGCGTCGACCACGAAGATCTTCGTGGCGATGGCGGTGCGCGAGCACGAGCTCGATCTCGAGGGCTGGACCGAGGTGACCAAGGGCGATGCCCACGAGGCGCGCGGCGGGTCACGCACGCGGCTCGCGGTCGGCGACAAGTTCCGCAACCAGGACCTCCTGCGCGCGATGTTGATCGCGAGCGATAACCGGGCGCCCACCGCCCTCGCCCGCGCAGCCGGCATGGATCGCGACGAGCTCGTCGCGGCGATGAACAAGATCGCCAAGCGGCTCAAGCTCGCGAAGACCAAGTTCAGCGATCCGACGGGCCTCCGCGGTAACGTCTCGACCGCGCGCGAGATGGCGCTCGCGTTGCGCACCGCGCTCGAGGACGACGTGCTCAGGAAGATCATGGCAGACCCGGCCGAGACGATCGTCGCGCAAGGGGGCAAGCACCGGATCGAGTACAGCTCGACGAACCGCGCGCTCGTCGCGAAGACCTACGACGTGATCGGCGGCAAGACCGGCTACACGGAAGCGGCCGGCTACTGCTTCATCACCGGGGCCCGGTTCGCTGGCAAGGAAGTCGTGATGGCGTTCCTCAAGGCCGAGGGCAAGGACACCCGGTTCGCGGACTTCAATCGCGTTGCCGAGTGGATGAGCAACCGGATCGCGCCCGTACTAAGCTCCAAGAGCGGAACGCTCCTCGAGAACGATCGACCAAAATGAGTTTCAATCGGCGCGAGGTGCTGCGCGGTCTCGGGATCGCATCGGCACACGGGCTGTGGTTCGCGTTCGGCTGCGGTGGCCCGGCTCGACCGCCGCGCCGCGCGGGTGAAGATCTCAGCAGCGACGTCCGGACGTGGTTGCGCGAAGCGGTCGCGCTGATCCACGGCGCCGGCGTGAATGGCCACGCCCTCGCGGTCAGCCGCAAGCACACCGCCGCCGCACTGGACGTCCTCGGTGCTGGTGTCGCGCATCAGCGCTGCGATGGCGTCGTGCTCACGGCCCGCGATGCCCGCGGTCGGCGCGAGCAGGTCACGAGCGATCTCACTCGCGATGGTGTGCTCTCGGCAGCGCGGGCGCTCGTCGGGAATACGACGCCCGCGTCGCTCGATTTCGGGTCCCCACCGACACCCCCCGCGACCCTCGCGCTCGATCCCGATGCGATCACCGATGCGATGCTGATCGACGGCCTCGCGAAGCTCGCGAAGCGCGACAGCGGACTCTCTAGCCGGATCGTCTATGCGAGCGGGCTCGTCGAGATCGATGACGCCCGCGTGTGGTCGGTCGCCGCCAACAACGATCGCGAGCAGCGGCTGGTCCGCGTGCGCCGCGGCATCACGCGCGTCGCGTGGAACGGCACGCGACCGATCGTCAGCGAGGTCATGCGCGCGTGGAGCGGCGGGCTCGAGGATCAGACGTTCAGCGATGACGAGCTCGCACATGCGCGCGACACCGCGCTCGCGCTGATGACTCCTGGCGCGTTCAGCGACGGCGAGCACGCGATCGTGCTCGCGCCCGAGCTCGTC
>JANXOP010000080.1 GCA_025357755.1 Kofleriaceae bacterium
CTGACTGCGAGGCCGTGCTGCGGTCGAGCAACGGTCCGAGTGATGCCGCGCCGCGCAGCACCGCATACGCGATCGACGAATATCGACGACCCCCGTGGGACATCGAGCGCCGTGGTCGGACTGCGGCCGACGGTGATCGCGAGGGAGCTCGTACGCAAACGTCTGCACGTCGTGTCGCCGACGAATGCATCAAATGCCACGAACATCGATGACCCGCCGCTTGTTGCGAGGCCGTGCTGCGGTCGATCGACGGTCCGAGTGATGCCGCGCGCGCCGCGCCGCACTGCGATCGACGAACATCGACGGCCCCCGTGGGACATCGAGCGCCGTGGTCGGACTGCGGCCGATGATGTTCGCGGGGGAGCTCGCACGCAAACGTCCTGCGACGGTCCGACTGATGCCGAGCAGCACACGCGATCGACGAACATCAAAGGCCCCCGTTGGAAATCGAGGGCCGCGGTCGCGCTGCGGCCGATGCACATCACGTCGGCAACGAACGGATCAAAGACGCCAAGCGAGACACGACGAACCGCGACCGCGAACACGAGCCCAACCCAGCGCATCGACGTGACGCCATCCTCGGCCGCGAGGGCCGTGACCTTGCGGCCGTCGATGTACGCTCAACCGGCGCGCTCGAGCCCAGTCGGCGAGGTCATGCTGGGCATCGAGCTGCTCGAGTCGCCGGCGCCGCCGCGCGGGGCAGATGGCCTGACCGGCCTCGGTTCGAGCCACGATCGAGCGACGATGTCCCTCCGGGGATCGGTCGTCAAAGCGTGGATCGCAAGCCGCGCGATCCTGTTTAGTTCGCATGAACTTCCACGATGTGACCTTCGCTTCTTGCCGGGCCGAGCAGGATGTCGTTCGACCAGGCCTGCTCGGCGGCTCCGACATAGGGCGTCAGCGCCTCGAGCATCACGATCGCCGCGTGACGCCCCCGCTGGAGTCGGTCCGGACACGCGAGCTCCATGCCCACCTCCTTCGCCACCATCATGCCGACGAGCACGAGCGCGTAGTATCCGAGAGCGAGCTCGTGTTGGGCGAGCGGCGAGAGGTCGCTGTGCTTCGCCGTGCCGAGCTCGAGCAACGCGAACACGGGTAAGGCCCGCTGCATCTCGTCGGTTGCGAGCTCCATCGCGCGCTCGAGCCCGACGAGCTCGCAGTCGCACGTGCGGCACGCTGCGAGGACGCGCATCGCGTTTTGAAATGCCGTGAACGTTGCGCCGATCCTTTGCGACTGTTTCGACTTGCTCATGCGCGTAACGAATTGCACCCGGCGCGCCAGCGCAACTACCGGTGATCTCGATGCGCCTTGTCCGATACGGCTGACGCTCGTACACTCCAGTCCGAAATCCGTCGGACAGCGAGCTCGGATAAAGGACCACGCGATCGATGGATGTTCTATAGTCGCCAGGTGGACGAGGGACCGACCACCTTCGACAGCCTTGTGCGTGCGGTTGCTCGCATTCGCACCATCGTGCCTGCGCTCACGGTCGGTCAGATCCTCGACGATACCTACGAGTTGACCGATCGCATCGGCGGCGGTGGGATGGGTATCGTGTTTCGCGCGCGCGACCGCAAGCTCGGTCGCGATGTCGCGATCAAGACGCTCAAGGCCGGCGGTGACGTCGAGGATCTGCGCCGCATGTTCGAGCGCGAGGCTCGCGCGACCGCGCAGCTGCTTCACCCGAATATCGTGACGCTCCACCACGTCGGCGCTCACGAGGATCACCCGTACCTCGTCCTCGAGCTGCTCTCGGGCGAATCGCTGGCGGCGCGTCTCGTTCGAAAACGCCGCTTGCCGGTGAGCGACGCGCTCGCGATCATCGATTCGGTGCTCGCAGCGATCGCGTTCGCTCACGAGCGTGGTGTCCTCCATCGAGATCTCAAACCGAGCAACGTCTTCATCACTGTCGACGATCGCGTGAAGGTGCTGGATTTCGGCGTCGCCCTCGCGCTCGACACGAATCCCGGACCGGTCACCCGAGGAGCGGGAACGCCAGGATACATGGCACCCGAGCAGCGCGACGGAGATCCGCAGGATGTCAGGACGGATGTCTGGGCGGCCGCGCTGTTGCTGCTGGAGTGCTTGGTCGGGCGGCGGGTCGACGAGGCATCGATCCCATCAGCGCTGCGTGACGTCGAGGCGCCGGCCGCAGTGCGTGTGGTGCTCGGTCGCGCGCTCGCACGCGATCTAGAACAACGCCCGAGCACTGCGAACCAGTTGCGCGACACGCTCGCGATCGCTGTGGACCGCAAGGTTGGACGTCCAAACGGCCGCCGCCGCATCCGGTTTGTCCTCGGCATGCTTTGCGTTGCGGTCATCACGGCCGCAGTCACGTTCGAGCTCGCGCCTGACAAACCTGCGGCGATCGTTTCAGCGACGCCGATCAGCGCGTCCGAGCTCGATGCGCGCGGTTGGCACGTCAACTACGGAGAGATGCGGCTCCACGTGGAAAACGACGGCACGTTCTACGGAGTCTATGACGTCAAGGAGGGCATCCTCGAAGGCACCTACGCGAACGACAGATTCGTCGGTTGGTGGTGTCAGGCGCCCAGCCATAAAAGTCCAGATGATGCCGGCCAGGTCGAGCTTCATTTCGTGCGCGGCGACAAGCGCATCTTGGTCGAAGGCAACTGGACGTATGGCGACGGTCGCGCCGCTGCGTGGCAGAGCAACTTCTATGGCGTCTCGCTGGAGACGCCGCCCGATTACAAGCTCGAGCAGCGAATGCAGCACCGCGCTGCCTGCCCCGCTCATTGATGTCGCCTATGTCGCCGATGTCGTCGATGTCGTCGCTCCCCACGGACAGCCTGGTTCGCTCCCTGCTCGCCGCGGGCGAGATCGATCGCGCGACCGAGCTCGCGATTCGCACCCATGGACCCGAGATCGCGGGATGGTTACGCTCGATTTTCACGAACGAAGCCGATGCGCAGGAAGCGTTCTCGCGGATGAGCGAGGAGCTCTGGCGCAGCCTCCAGCGCTTCGACGGGCGCTGCTCGATCCGGACCTGGTGCTACATGCTCGCGCGCCATGCGGCCGTGCGCGAACGAGCGCGCACACGGCACCCGCACGAGGTGTTGTTCGCGACGATTCCGTCCGTCGTGGCTGCGGTCACGCACGTCTGGAACACGACCCAGGTCGGTGCTGCGCGTGCCGACGAGGTCTACGAAGCGCTCCGGAAGGAGCTCGACGACGAAGATCAGACGCTGCTGGTCCTGCGCGTCGACAAGAACCTCGCATGGCGCGAGATCGCGCTCGTGTTGTGCGGTGAGGATGCCGCGACCGAGGCCGTCGAACGCAAAGCGTCGACGCTGCGTAAGCAGTTCGAGCGGATCAAAGTGTGGCTTCGGGAGCGCGCGGCTGTACGGCTACGCGACTAAGCATTGACGCCGGGCGCGCCGAGGCCGAGCGCGCTCTGGACCTGAGTCTGGAGTGCCTGGACCTGCTTCTTCGCCGTCTCGAGCGTCTTGATCTTCACGGCCACCTCGTCGTCGGCCGAGCCCGCACCTTCGATCGTGCCCTTGCCGCCTTGATGGATCGTGCCGTTGTCCTGGAACTTCACGAACACGCGGTCGAGCTTGTACTGGGTGTTCGTTCCATAGAGCACGCCCTTCGTCACGATCTTGGAACAGCGGTAGTAGTACTGGTTCGCGGCTTCCTCTCCGTTGGGGCCGACCCCTTTTTCGCCCAGTGCCGCCGACGTTCCGCGCAAGCCGCGACGATCTTCGGCGGCGCCCTTGAGGTTGGACTGCTGATTCTTGCCCGCCGAGATCGCAGCCTCGACCTGGGCGAGAAACCGATCGGCATCGGTGAGGAACATGACCGAGCGCGCCTGCTTTTTGCCCTTCGCGCCGCCCTTGTTGAGGGTTGCCATCAGGTCCTCGCCCGCCTCCCTGACCTCGAACTTCGCCGCGACGAACGCTTGCTGGAGCACCATCAAGCCACCCGCCTGCCCCTCGAGCGTTTGCTGGTAGCCCGTCATCATCAGCGCGTCACCCGCGACCTTGAATGTCGCTTCCTCGGCAGCCGCCTTCGTGATCGCTGCCTGGAGCGTACCGATCTTGTCCTTGTTCGCATACTGGCCGATCGCGGTGACGAGCGCGGTTGCCGGATCACCACCGCTACTGAACACGGACGCCGCATCTTTTCCCATCGCCGCCATGAGCGCGGCCTTCGAGTGCTCCTCGGGCGTGAGCACGTCCTGGCCCTTCATCCCGGTCTGTGCCGCGAAGTCGCTCACGCCGATGTGTGTACCGCCTGCTTCACTA
This sequence comes from Kofleriaceae bacterium, assembly GCA_025357755.1. Lineage (GTDB taxonomy): Bacteria > Myxococcota_A > Polyangia > Haliangiales > Haliangiaceae > JABFXX01. Next base: position 4,270 of record JANXOP010000080.1, read on the forward strand.
CTCGCCTTCGCGGTGCCGATCGCATTCGTCGCGCCCGCACCCCCTGCGAGCCCACCCACCGCCGAGGCGATCTTCACGACGGTCGACACGCCCGATGCAACGCGCGCGATCTCGTCATTGACCGCTTTCAGCTTGCCCGCAGCCGCCGCGCCCGCAGCCGCCGCGGCTGCCGACCTCGCATTGAAGATCGCGCCCTGCAGGCTGTTCGCGGCACCACGCACCAGCGTCATCTGCGAGTTCATCTTCGTCGCTGCGCTATTCAGATTCTGACGCGCGGCCCGATAGCGCTCTTTCTGCGCGGATCCCGAATCGAGCTTCATGCCCGAGGACGAGACGCCATCCTGGTGCTCGGCCCCGACGACGCCGAGCGGATCACCATTGGTTCGCGCGCCGTTGCGATTCTGGGCCGTCAAGTACTCGTTCGCTTCCGCGACCAGCCGCTGGTAGTCGGCGTACGCATAGCGGTACTGAGACCCGAACGCGGCAGTGTCGACGCTCGTGACGTCGAGCTTCGTGTTGAAGATCGAGAGCTTTGCCTTGGTCTCGGTATTCTTCGCCTGCGGTCCGTACTGCGCCTCGATGTTCGAGTCGGCCTTGACCGCGGCGTCGACAGTTTTTTGCTGCGCATCGATGTCGGCGACCACCTCGCCCACCCGGTCGCGATCGGTCTGGACCGAGAGCGTATCGACCTGGAGCGGCGTCGCCCATGCCTTCTGCTGCGCTTCGTCACCAGCGCCCTGGAGATCGCCGGTGCTCGGATCCACGGGCTTGCGCGAGATCGCCAGCCCACCAGACGAGACCGTCGCGGGCGCACCGGAGACCATCGCATCCGCCGCGTGATCCGCTTCGTGCTCGGCGGCATCGTGGGGCGAAGACACCTCGAGCTTGTGCTGACGCGACGGTGCACCGCCGCGCTGTTGCACGGTGTGTGCGACCTCGTGCGCGATCAGGTGCTGGCCTCCCGAGCTGCTCGGATCGTACTGACCTGCGCCGAAATGGATGTCCTGGCCGGTCGCGTACGCCTTCGCGCCGACGGAGCTCGCGGCCGTTGCCGATTCGCCCCCGGTGTGAACGCGCACGCCCGAGAGATCCGCTCCGAGCGACGATTCGAACTTGCGCATCAGCGGACCGGGCAACGAGCTGCCGATCGAGCTCGTCGCGGCCGCGACGGCGGTCTCTGCGCCGCCCGTCATCGCGCCGTCGCCTTTGCGCATCAACAGGCCCGAAGCGATCGGGTGCGCTGGCGCAACCATCTCGGAGGCATGCCGGTTCGGCGCGAGGTCCTCGACCTGCGGCGCCGGCTGGTCGTGGTCGGCCTTGTCATATCCGTGTTGGCGTTCTTGCATGGTGATCCCTTAATCGAGCGTGCCGCCGCTCGAGAGTTTCCCGAGCTCGGCGAATTCGAGCGTGACGGCGCGTTCGAGGTGGCGTTGATGAAGCGAGGTCTCTTCTTGCGCCGCGAGGAACGCTGCGCGCAGGCACGCGTTCCGGATGTAGCCACCCGAGAGTTGGTACTTGCGTGCGAGCACGTCGAGCGCGAGCGGGCCCGCGATCGGAAGTTCGGCGGGCAGGTGCGCGCGCCAGAGCTCTTCGCGGGTCTCCTCGTCGGGAAACGGAAACGAGAGGCGAAACGACATCCGGCGTTTGAACGCCTGATCGATCGAGGTGCCACTATTCGTCGTGAGGATCGCGATACCTTCGAACGAGTCGAGCCGCTGGAGCAGATAGTTCACCTCCAGGTTCGCGTAGCGATCGTTGCTCGACCGAACCTCGGTCCGCTTCGCGAACAAGGAGTCCGCCTCGTCGAACAGCAGGATGACCTGACCGTCTTCACCCGCGTCGAAGATCGCGGAGAGGTTACGCTCGGTCTCGCCGATCCACTTCGACATCACCTTCGAGACATCGACTTGATAGAGATCGAGCCCGAGCTCGCGCGCGATCACGCCGGCGACGAGCGTCTTGCCGGTGCCGGGCGGTCCCTGAAACAGGGCGGTCAAGCCACGCGAGGTCGCCATCGTGCGCGACATGCCCCACGTGTCGAAGACGGTCTTGCCGTGACGCACGCGACCCACGAGCTCGCGCAAGCTATCGAGGATGTCGGGAGCCAGCACGATGCTCGACCACGAGGGCAAGCGGTCGACACGCCGCGCGTACTGCCCGAGTCGGGTATCGCGGGTCTGGCGAATGTAGTCCTCGATCAGGGCGGTCGCCGTCGTCGTCGCGCCGCGTGCGGCCTCACACGCACGCCGGATCATGCCCGGTCCGATGCGATAGCGAGATGCGAGCAGCTCGGCGTTTGCGACGATGCCGGACTCCGCGAGCGCGCGCTGCCACACCCCCAGGCGCTCGGTCTCGGCGAGCACCGGCAGCGCGATCGCGATGTGTCCGGCCGGAAACGGCGAGGGTGCCTCGGCCGTCGAGATCGCTGCGATCGGACCTGGATGGAGCCGAAGCGTTTCGACCACGATGTCGCGAGCGGGCCGCTCGTCGAACATCACCTCGTCGAGATTGATGATGCAAGGAACGAAGCCGGCGAGGTGGGCGCGGCGCAACGCGTAGCGAAGCTCGAGCGTGAATGCATCGGCGGTCCTCGGGAGGGCGACGGCATCGATCACCGCGAGATCGCGCCCCGCGGAGGCCGCGAGCGATGCGAGCAGCGTCTTACGCCCACTGCCCGTGCGTCCGCGAATGACGATCCGCGCGTTCGGCGCGCTCGCCGCCAGCCCCGAGCACGCGGCCTCGAGCACCGGTCGAGCAAGATCGAGCTCGCCGAGCGCGCGGTCCGCGATCCGGATCGTCGTCGCATCCCCGAGGTCCGGGGACAGCCCGCGCAAGAGATCGAGCACCACCGGATCGACGAATAGCTCGCCGAATGGCCGCGCGCGTTTCGTCGAGACCTGAACGATGCCGAGGCGGACGAGCGGACTTCGCGGGTCGAGCGTGGCGGCGATCTCGTGGCGATCGTACCGATGCCCGAGTACCTGCTGGACGACCAGCTCGTCGACGTGGCGACGATTCGGATCGTTCGCCAGGATGTCGTAGAGCCGCGCACCTTCACCCCAGAGCGCCGCCGCTGCGATCACGACGAGGACATCGATCGCGACCGGCGACAGCCCGAGCTCGCGCACGAGCAAGCCGATCGGGGTGGTGCCCGAGCGCCATTCCACATCGGCCGCGAGCGCCGCATCGTTGCGCGCCACTCGATCGCGTGCCACCTGAAGATGATCTTTCGCGTGGCCGTGGTTCACGCCGAGGATCGCGGCAACTTCGAGCTCGTGAGGATGCTGGCCTTCGTTGCCGTAGCCGATCCGTCGCGTATCCCAGCCGCTCGCGATCGCGAGCAGGGTCCACAGCGCGACCATCTCGAGCTCGCGGTCGATCTGCGCGCGTGCGCGGTCCTTTGCGATCCGAGGCGGGACATCGCGTGGCGAGAACGCGCGCAATGATTCGCCGAGGGCAGGTGGGGTCGACGCGGGTGCCAGCGAGAAGCTCACCTCGACCGTCGCTTGCGGTGTGGCGGGTGCAGGCGGTTCCTCGCTGACCTCGACGATCGGGCTAGCGGAGGTCTCTTCGACAGGGACCGCGGTGCGCTTGCCAAACATCGAGGCGAGCTCGTGCATCTCGATGCAGCCATCTGCGCTGTGAATGACCAGCGAGACCCCATCCGGGCTGATCGCGAAGTCCCGAATCTCGTCGCACACGATCTGACCGAGCTCGCGCCCCGTACGTAGATCGATGCCGACCAGCTGATTCAGATCGGTCTGGGCCAGCGCGACGAGTCGCTGGCTCGCGACGCGCACCCGCGCATTTGGAATCGCGCAACGCTGCATGGTCTGGCCGGTGCCGAGGGACAACACCATCAAGAACCGCGAGCTGCCATGCGCGGCGAGTAACGCGACCGACTTGCCGTCGGGCGTGACGAGCCCGGCTTGGACGGTGGTCCCCGGCAAGAGGTCCGTCTCGGCCTTCGATGGAAGGACCAGCTTCGCACCACGCGCGATCACGTGACGACGACCGGTGAATGGGATCGCCAGGTCGGCGTCGATCGTGGTGCGCGCGATCGTACCGAGGTCGTCGATCAGCGCGAGTTGCGGTATCGAGGCCCACACCACCGCCGGCGCTCCGCAGGCGGCCGGTGCGAGCAGCGCGGTTGCCGCAAAATCGAGCGGCGTTGCAGCACCCAGGACTCGGCCCGTGTAGTCCAGCCGCACGAGCTCGTTGGCCGTCGCGACCCACACCTGGTCGTCGAACCCGACGACTGCCCGCACACCCGCGCTCGCGATCCGATCGGTCCGGGAACGGGCGAGATCGACCACCGCGATCGCATCTTCTTGAATCGAGAGCAGCCGGCGACCTCCACGGTCAAAGCACAGCGCATTCGACGTCAGCGACGCGGGTGATGCCCTCATGGAGGGATTGCGTGGGGCACCCGCACCGATGTGACAAACAATCGGAGCTACGGCGCCAGCGGCAGCAGTTCCGCAGTAGTTCTGGCGCGTTGCAGCCGAGCTCTAGCGAACCGACGAAGCGCGAGCGGTCTGCGCGTGGTTGAGCTTGGCCTGCCCGATCGCAGCCTCGATCATCCGGTCCTGATCGGCCGCGTTCTTCCACTTCGCCTGAATATCCGGCGATAGCGTATCGACCGGATCGAAGTAGACGAAGAAGCCTGGCTTGACCGACGGCGCCGCGAACACCGAGATGCCGGTCTCGCGATCGTAGTGCTCGAAGCTGTGCGCGACGCGCTTGCCACCCCCACCCGGCGCATCGACGACGAACGTGGGCGTGTGGAAGCCGGCCGTCACCCCGCGGACGGCCTTCTCGATATCGAGCGCGGTCTGCAGCGTGGTGCGGAGATCCTCGACGCCCTTCACGAGGTCGTGGACGTAGACGTAGTACGGGTGGACCTGGCAGTGACCGAGCCGCTTCACGAGCAGCTGCATGGTCTCGATCGAATCGTTGACGCCACGCTGCAGCACCGATTGGTTGCGCGTGATGATGCCGCGCTCGAACACGCCGTCGAGGGCGCGCTTGGTGATCGCGGTGATCTCGTTCGGGTGGTTGAAGTGGGTGTGGAGCACCACTTCCTTGTGAAGCTTGCGACCGCGCTCGACGACAGCGGTCAGCGCATCGAGCCACTCGTGGTCCGTGATGAGCTTCATCGGCATCACCGCCGGACCCTTGGTCGCGAACCGGATGCGCCGGATGTTCGGCATCTCGAGCAGCTTGTTGCCGATCAGCGTGATCTGGCGAGCCTTGAGCTGGTAGCTGTCACCGCCAGAGACGACGATGTCCTCGAGCTCGACGCGCTCGCCGATGTACTGGAACGCCTGATCCCACCGATCTTCAGTCGCCTTGAGCGAGACCTTCTCGACCTCGTCGGTATCGACGCCGACCGCGTAGCTGCGCGTGCAGAACCGGCAATAGACCGGGCACGTGTCGAGCGCGAGGAACAGCGCCTTGTCCGGATAGCGGTGTGTGAGCCCGGCGACCGGCGCGTCTTCTTGTTCGTGGAGTGAATCGAGTGTGAGCTTGGGATGATCTGGAAACAGCTTGCTCGCGACCGGCACGAACTGGCGGCGCAGCGGATCGTTGTACGGATCTGCCCAATCGATGAGCGACAACAGGTACGGCGACACGCGGATCGACATCGGTGCGTGCTTGAAGCCCGTGATGACGTCCTCGATGAACGCGGGGGGCACGAGGTCCTGAACTGCGGCGAGCAGCTTCGCCGGGTTCGTGATCGAGCTCTTCGCCTGCCATTGATGATCGAGGAACGTGGCTTCATCGACGTTGCGGTACGCCGGAATCTTTTGCCAGAACGGACCATCGAGCAATTGACGGTGATGGAGCGACGACGCGTCGACGCGCGGCTTGAGGTGCTTGTCACCGCTCGCGACGAGCGAGCCCGGTCCACGCCCGATCGTTTTCAGTAACTCCGTCATGTGGTTTCGATCAGAGGGATATCACGTCGGCCCGTGATCGAGAAACGACGACGTCGATCACTCGAGCTAGGGACCTGCACTCGGCGGTGGAGAGATCGCCGGGATGGAGGGCGCGATTGTCGCACCGTAGTAAAAAATCCACCCCGTGCCGCCGCCACCGCCACCAGCTGCCCTGAGCAAGCCTTGCATCGACACGGAGCTACCGCCGTTGACTCCCGCTTCGTTTCCGGTCGCGCCTCTGCCCCCGTTTGGAGAAGCTGCGGCGCCGTGGGACACGGGTTGAGTCGACGTGGAGCCCGCATCTCCGATCACCAATCGCGCACCCCCGGCGCCACCCCCGCCGCCATTGGCCCAAACCTGGGCTGCCGGATCGAGGGTTATGACCGGCGCGTCGAAGACGATCATGCCTCCCGTGCCACCACCGCCACCGCCACCACCCGACATGTTCACCGCACTGCCTTGATGGCCGCCTTGTCCGCCGGCCCCGGCGGCCGAGATCCTCGCCCCGGAGCCGAGCGAGATGGCCGTCCCGGCAAGCAGATAAACCGCACCACCTCCGTACCCACCATCTCCCCCGTTCGCTCCTCCCACGCCACCTGGCCCACCTCGGCAGCCACCGCGGAGCTCCGGCATAGCAGGGAACTCCGGCAATGCCGCGGTGCTGCCGGTGCTGCTGTCCGAGCCGCCGCCACCCCCGCCGGTCCGCCAACTGCCGCCCGGGCCACCACCAGCGCCGCCCGTGTTGTTCGTGCCCGCGGGGGTCGAGCAATCGCGGGCTCCCGCAGCCGGCGTCACATCGTGCGACGACGCATCGACGAAGCCGCTGATCGTCAGCGTGTGACGCGCCGCGATCACGAGTGGATACGAGCCGATCACGGTGAGCGCGCCCACCGTCACGTCATCGCCGGTGAGCAGGCAGAACTGGGACGTACCGGATGTGGCGAGCTGGCAGTTGTTGTCCGTCGAGATCGCACCCATCAGCGACGTCGAGTGCCCACTGGCGCAAACGTGGATAAATCCGAGACCGACCATGGCGCAGTCGAACGCGTCGGCCGGCGCGGCGGCATCCGGACCTGGCGGGCCTGGCGCGTCGAGCTCGACGTGGTCGATGCGGAAGACCGCGTCGCATCCGACCAGCGCGACAATCGCAATAGCCCACCTCACCGATCCGATCATACCCTACGAGCGCCCGCGTTCCGCTCGGGCTACGCTGGGTAGTGGAGCTGATGCGCAAGCCTGTCGCTCTGCGTCACGTCGTCGCGACCTCGATCATCCTGGCAGCGCTCGGTGCGATCGGCGCGGTCAAGGCGGGGCTCGTCGGCGGCGACTTCATGTACGCGCTCGAGCAAGTGCAATCGCCGCTCGCGAAGACCTCCCCCGTGTTGCCGGATCCGCATGGCCCGCGGCTCGCGAGGCGCGTGTTCCTCGTGATCATCGACGGCCTTCGCCTCGACAAATCGTACGAGCTCCCGTTCCTCGACGAGCTCCGGCGACGTGGCGTCGACACCGAGGCGCAATCGCACTACCCCTCCTGGTCGCGCCCGAACTACGTCTCGATCCTCACCGGCGTGCCCCCGGTCGCGAGCGGCGTGCGCACGAATCATCACTCGACACCCGTCGAGCTCGATTCCTTGATGGATCGCGCGAAGGCGGCCGGCCTCGAGGTCGCCTGCGCGACCGACTACGACGTGCTGCCGAAGCTGTTCCTACGCAAGCGCGCCCCCGATGCCCACGACGCCTATCGAGCCGGTCAGGTCGCGATCGAGCCCGACGTCGATGAAGATGGAGAACCCATCCCGCTCGATATCGATGCGATGGATCACCCGCTCTCGGAGGCCGCGATTCACGCGCCCGATGCAAACTACATCTCGCCGTTCGACGATGCGCGCTACGCACCGTGGCCGGGTGGCTTCACCGAGGTCGGCACCGCGATCGCGCAAGGGGATGCCGACCTCGTCGTGATGCTCGTCGGCTCGGTCGATGCGGCGGGCCATGCGCACGGCGGCGCGAGTGCCGAGTATCGCATCGCTGCCGAGCTCGCCGATCATGCGCTCGGACGCGCGCTCGCTCGCATCGATCTCAACCAGGACGCGATCATCGTCACCGCGGATCACGGGCACACGAACCGCGGCGGCCACGGTGGGATCGAGCCCGAGGTGCTCTCGGTGCCGCTGATCCTCGCCGGTGCGGGGGTCAAACCGGGCGCGAGTGCCGACGATGCCCACCTGATCGACCTCGCGCCGACCGTCGCGACCCTGCTCGGCATTCCCGCGCCCGGACACGGGCTCGGGCGAACGCTGAGCGAAGTCCTCGCCCTCGATCCCGCGGTGCGCGACGCACGGCGCGCCGCCGACGACACGCGCCTCGCCTCGACCCGAAGCGTGGTCGCTCGCTCGGAAGCCGCTGCCGCGAGCGAGGCCAAGGCGCGTCGCGCGTGGCGCATCAGCTTGGTCGCAGGGGGTGCAGTGCTCGCGATGATCGGTGCGGCCCTCCTGGTACGTCGCCGCGTCATGCGGCTCGATGGGCGCGTCTTGCTCGTCTCGGTGCCGGCGTTCTTCGTCGTGTACTACGCGATGATCGGCGCCGCCGGTCAGGGCTTCTCGCCCTCGCTCGTGCCCGCGCAAGGTCACATCGCCGTCGTCATGGCCCAGTACGGGATCGCTGCGATGGTCGTGCAGCTGCTCGCGAGCATGTGGGCATTGCGCCGCGAGGTGAGCCTCACCGAGCGCCTCGCGAAGGCCAACGGCATCGCGTGGATGGGGCTGTTGTTCGCGATGATTCCCGCGGGACTCGCGTGGGCCTTGATGCCGGCCCCCTACATCGTGTTGCCGAGCGCCCACATGCTCGTCCTCATCCCCGCCGTCGAGGTGGCGGTCGCGTGTGCGGCGATCGATGTCGCGCTCACTCTCGTCGTGGAAGTGATCGTGTTCGCGGCGCGCGCGCGTCAGGTCGATGTATCATCGAAGAGATGAAGTGGCTCGCAGCCTTGTGTGCGCTCTGCGCCGGCTGTGACCTGCTGTTCGATGTCCACGGCTTGGACGTGCCCCCGCTGGACGCCGGCACCCTCGTCGACGGGGTCGACGGTGGCGCGACCGGGGCGTGCTCGACCATGGCGATGCTCGCCGATGATTTCGAGGATAACGACTTCGACGTGCTGTGGGCCGCCTCCGTCGAGCTCGGCGACACGCTCACCGAGCAAGCCGGCAACCTACAGCTGTCGATGGCGATGCCGGGTTCGTACATCACGATGAGCTCGAGGGCGTACTACGCGATGCAGGAGAGCAGCTTCGCGATCGATCTCCAGTCGCCTGATTTTAGCAACAGCGACACCATCGCGCTCACGTTCGCGTCCGAGGAGCCGGGCTATAGCGTGCAGTGGTATCGCTACATCTCCGATCCCAACGTCGATACGATGAGCGTCGCGGTCATCGTGAACGGCGTCGCGTTCCCCGCGGGACAGTTCCTGTTCGACCCCGTCGCCGATCGGTATCTCCGGACGCGGTTCGCCGGTGATCGTGTCTACTTCGAGACCTCGCCGGACGGCGCGACGTACACCGTGCAGCAGAGTGCGATCGCCGGCGGCATCACCTTCGCGCAGGTCAACTTGCAGCTGTTCCAGGGCGACTCCGCTTCGCCGTTCAAGGTGCTCCTCGCTGACGTCAACGGCGGCACACCGCAGGGCACGTCGTGCGACGTGTCACAACTGCACGACACGTTCGATTCGAACGTCGTCCAGCCGCAGTGGGCGCGGAGCAGCGCGTCCGGCGGTTCGTTCTCCGAGGCCTCGGGTCAGCTCGTGTTATCGACCAACGTTCCGCCGATGGGAAACACGGGCAACCGGAGCGTCGTGTTCGAGCCGAGCGCGCGCTACGACCTGAGCAACGGCTCGATGACGATCGACGTCGAACAGATGCTCACCCCGATCGAGGGTACGAACGAAGTCCGCAGCATCCGGTTCGCCGCGCTCACCGCGATCGGCGATGTCATCGAGTTCCAGCAGCACGGCGGTAAGCTCGAAGGCCACGCCACCAAGCAGGGCCAGGCCTACGCGACCCCATTCTCGTTGCCGTGGGACCCGGTCGCGATGAAGTGGTGGCGGATCGCGGTGAGGACGGATGGGACGGGGGGCTCGACCGCGGGCTGGTCGATCAGCCGCGACGGCAAGGCCTGGATGGAGATCATCACGAACGCGACCCTCAAAGGCTTCGACCGCACCGACCTCGCCCTCGTGATGCAGGTGACCGCGCCGACCGCCGAGATGGCGATCTTCGACAACTTCAACATCACCCCACCCTGACCGCCTACCTGCGGCCGAGCTTGATCTTCTTGTCAGGATCCGGCGGCGGCGGGGCCACGGCGAGCTTCGGGGTTTCGACCGCTTGCGAATCTTTGCACTCCGAACCCTTGTCACGGGTGATCTGCGAGCGCAGGGCCTGGGTGTGCTCGATCCACACGCGCTGGACATCGGCATCGACCTGGTTGTCGCGCATGGTCTCGCGCAGGATCTGGAGCCGGCGCTCGAAGTGGCCGCCGAAGATCGGCGACTGCGCGTGCGCGGTGCGCATCGGTCGACCGGTGTACTTCACATCCGGCGCGCCGAGGAACGTGGCGGCGAGCTCCCACTCCTTCTCGATCAGGCGCGCGCGATCTTTGCCCTCGAAGATGAAGCCGATCATCAGATCGCCGAACACGCGCGAGTAGAAATCGGTGACGACCGCGCGCAACTTTTCGGCGCCGATCTTCGCGTAGAGCTCGGGGCCGCGCTCCATCACGAAACCTCGACGGATTGACCGGTGAGCGCGCTCGTTCCCGAGAGCTCGTCGGTGAACGCCGGATCGAGGATGTCATTGACGCTCTCGCCGGCGTGCGCTTCGGCGACGCGCAAGCGCGTCCCGCGCCGTCCGTGGCCCCAGCCGTGCGGCACGCTGACCACGCCCCGCATCACTTCATCACTGACCTCGACCGGCAACGAGATCTTGCCGCGCCCGGTTGCGACCGTCGCGGTCCCGCCATCGACGAGCCCGCGCACCGCGGCATCTTCGGGATGGATCAACAGCGTGCAGCGCACCGGCCCCTTCACGAGCCGCTCGGTGTTGTGCATCCACGAGTTGTTCGAGCGCAGATGGCGTCGCCCGATCATCACGAGCCCGGTGGTCGGCCGCGAAGCCTGCGCCCACTTCCGCGCGAGCCGCGGGAGATCCGCGAGATAGATCGCGGGCGCGAGATCGACCAGACGATCGCGATGCCCGAGCCGACCCGGTAGCCGCGACGTGAGCGGACCGAGATCGAGCCCGTGCGGGGCGGCCTCGAGCTTCGCGAGCGACAACCCCTTGCGGCCGAGGCGCAGCCCCCAGGGTCCGGCGCGCAGCGCGACATCGAGGATGCCCTCCGGTCCGAACTTGATCAGCAAGCGCTCCGCGAGCCCGCGCCCGAGCTTCGGCAGGCGGAGCCGCGCGAACAGCGCCGCGCAGATCTCCCAGTCTTGTCGCGCGTCGGGACCGCGCTCGAACACCGGCGGCGAATATTTCGCGACGTTGCGCACCGCGAAGGCATTGAGCGCGGCATCGTAGTGCGAGCGCTCGAGCGCCGAGGCCGGCGGCAGGATCACGTGCGCGTGGCGCGTCGTCTCGTTGAGATACGGATCGATCGAGACCATGAACTCGAGACCCTCGAGCGCGGTCTCGAGCGCCGGGCCACCTGGCGATGACAGCACGGGATTGCCGGCGCACGTGATCAGCGCGCGGATCTGACCGCGACCGGGCGTCGCGATCTCTTCGGCGAACACCGACATCGGCAGCTCGCCGCCGAACTCGGGACGTCGCGAGACCCGGCTGTGCCAGCGCGCGAAGCCACCGTCGTAGCCGAGCAGCTTCGCGACCGGCACCGGATCGAGCGCGGGGGTCGTGAACATCAGGCCGCCCGGCTCGTCGAGATGGCCGGTCAGCGCGTTGATCGCGTAGACCAACCACGCCGCGAGCCCACCGAACTCTTGGGTGCAGACGCCGATGCGACCGTAGAGCGCGGCGCGCTTGGTGGTCGCGAACGTCCGGGCGAGGCCGCGGATCTCGTCGGCCGAGATGCCGGTCACCTCGGCCGCATGTTCGGGCGACCACGGCGCACTCGCGCGCCGCAGATCCGCTTCCCCGCGCGTGTGCTGTGCGAGCCGGCCTAGCTTGACGAGCCCTTCGGCGAACAGCTCGTGAGCGATCGCGAGCAGCAACACCGCATCGGTGCCGGGCCGGATGAACAGATGTTGATCGGCGCGATCGGCGGTCTCGGTGCGCCGCGGATCGAGGACGATGACCTTGCCGCCACGGGCCTGGATCTGCGCGAGCCGCGCGCGCATATCGGGCGCGGTCATGATGCTGCCGTTCGAAGCGAGGGGATTCGCACCGAGGCAGATCAACAGATCGCAGCGATCGAGATCCGGCACGGGCATCAAGATCTGGTTGCCGAAGACCTGCAACGCCGCGAGCATGTGCGGCAGCTGATCGTTCGAAGTCGCCGAGTACGCGTTGCGCGTGCCGAGGCTGCGCAGCAGCAATTGTCCGAACGTGAGCAGCCCCAGGTTGTGCGCTGCCGGATTGCCTTGATAGACCGCGATCGCATCGGCGCCGTGGAGCTTGCGCACCGCGGTCAGCTGCGCCGCGACGTAGTCGAACGCGTCGTCCCACCCCATCGGCGTCCAGGTCTCGCCATCGCGCCGCATCGGCTGGCGCAGGCGATCTGGATCGTGATGGAGATCGCCGAGCGCGGTGCCCTTCGGGCAGATGTAGCCGGCGCTGAATGGATCCGCGTCGTCGCCGCGGACCGATTTGACCTGGTCGCCTTCGGTCTCGACGACGATACCGCACGAGGCCTCGCACAGCGGACAGCTCGAATAGTGCGTGGCCATTGCCGGGATTCTACTGCGGGAACGGCCGCCGCGCCGTCAAATGGCGGCAGCACCGGGTCCTCCTCACGGTCCACGTCGAGGAGCGACAGGACTCGCTATCGCCGAGACGCTGTCACGGGCGTTAAACTGTCGATCGCGAAGTCCGTCCTGATCGTCGGAGCCTCCACACGGCATCATCACCGGGTCGTACGTGGCCGGCATCGACGCGGCCCCGACGTCGCCGCACGGGCGGGAGAAGCAGACCTGGTTGCCCCGCGCGGCATCAGTCGCTCGATCGGTTCGGTATGCTGCGGCGGCGACGTACAGCGCACGGTCCCTCGACTCTCGAACAGAGGAATACGACGAGCTGCTTGGCAGAAGTCGAGTGCACGTCGTACCGTTTCCTCAATGTCGATATCGAAGCTGCCCGTGTCGGTCCTCCTGTTGCTGCTCGGTGCAGCTGCTTGCGGGGGCAAATCAAAGCCTGCAACGTCTGCCGATCCGACACCGGGCGCACCGACCACAGACGCGTGTCAGAAGGCAAGTGGTAGCTGCGTGCCGATGACCACCGAGGTCGCGTGCAGCAGCCAACCTGCCGGCTTGTGTGCCGGCGATCAAATCTGTTGCGTGATGAAGTAGTCGGCACATCCCTGCGTCAGCCACCTGATGTATGGAGATCTTCGGACCGGCTGACTCGTCGCGCCGCGAGCAAGAAGCCCAGGAATTTCTGGGCAAGCTCTAACTACTGTGGCCCTCTGGCTGGCATCCCATCGCTGTCCAGCATGACGTAGTCCGGAGCTTGCTCTGCTGCGAGTTTCTTCTCAGCTGCGGCGATGAGGGTCTGCTCTCTTGCGATGTCCTGGGTGTAGCCCATCGCGTCGTTCTGCACTTGCGTTGCCATCGTACCGTTCGTTCCTGGTTGCTTCTGCATCTTCGCCAGTTGGCTCTGGTACATGTCCGAGCTCTGCTGCTCGCCCGCGATCTCTTGTCGCGTTTCGACGCGATTCAGCTCGCTGTCCTCGAGGCGAAAAGCCCCGCTCGTGATCTTCAGCAGCACGGTCGTGCCCCCATCGAGCCACAGCTTGTAACGTCCCAGTTTCAGAGCCTTCACCGATGTCACGCCGGTCAACGTGAGCTGCAGTATTCCGCCGCTGACCTGATATCCGAGCGTGCCACCGAGGCCGCCGACAAGCGTGACGTTCGTGATCTGCGACAGCATCTCGGGCGTCACATCGTTCGCGTGAATGTCGGAGAGCGGAATCGCCGCGGTGATCTTGAGTAGCGCGTTGCCAGCTTGCACGGCGGTTACGACAGCTTCGGCGCGTGCGACGGTGACATCCGCGCCTGTCGTAGCGCTAGAGCTGACGATCTTGCCGAGTTCTCCGCCATCGACGACCGTGCCGTCAACCATCGGTGCAGGCACGGCGGCGGTCGGAGAGCTCTTCCCGCTCGTTGGTCGTTGGTCGAGCGTTTTACCGGCGGCGAGTACCTGCTGGACGAAATCATTGCCGACCCGCGACTGGAGCATGGTCATCATCGCGTTCACGTCGTCCGGGTTTTGGCGCAGCATGTTGGAAACGTAAAGCGCGTCGGGCTTCGGTATTTGTTGCAGATAGTTGAGCAGCTTCTGCGAGCCGGCCGAATCGTGTTGCGGTCGGGCCTCGGGCATCCCAGCAGTCGGAACATCGTGTTTGTTATCGACCGTTGGAGCCTGCATCGCATCGAGCGTAGCAAACGCGTATCAGTGGTTCACTCAAATAGAGCTAAGACACCGCGGCGCCCGGATGTCGCGCGATGCCAAGCCGTTGTCGCGAATTTTCTGCTGCGGATTCCCTGCTACCAGCCCAGGTCGAGGCTCGAGGCGACCGCCCGGATCAGGCTATCGATCTCCCCGCTTGCGATGCCGATCCGGGTCGCTACCTCGGAGCGCAGCAGCTCGAGCAGGTCGCTGCGCGCATCGGCGAGCCAGCGAAACATCGTGACGCGGTGGACGCCATACATCGCGGCGAGCTTTTCGGTGCCCGCCGCCTCGGCGAACGTGAGACGGAGTAACGCGCGCTGGCGAGGATCGAGGCCCTCGAACGCGGTGCGGAAGGACTTGCGAAGCTCGTCGCGATGGGTGCGCTTCGCGATCGCGATGATCGGGTCGGTGTCGATCGCGGCAAGCAGGCTGTCCTCGATGGGAGGTGCCGTGCGGCGCTCGCGCCGAAGGATCATTAAAACCTCGCGGATCGCGATGACCTGAATCCACGCAGCGAGCGAGCCGCGCCCCCGATACTCCGCGATCCGAGGCGTGCCCTCGGCGACGAGGAGCTTCTCGCGGACCCGCTGCAGCGCTTCGTCGATGAGGTCGTCGGACTTCGCGATCCGCGTGAGCGGCGCACGCACGTCGGGCACGAGGTCCCGCTCGAACACGGCGAGCGCACCCGGATCTCGGCAGGCCAGCGCACAGGCGAGCGCGACGTCCAGCATGTGGGGTGAGGCAGGATCGATCGCGCAGGCCGCGAGTGCCTGCGCGACGCGCGCGCGGTCGACTCGCACGCCAGGCCAACGAGCGTTCAGACGTTCGAGCACTCGATCGGTCATCTGTGCGTCGAGATCCAGGCCGCGACCGTCGTCGCGGTCTTGTTGTAAGGCGGCGGCTGCGCTTCCCAGCCAGCGTGGGCCGCGGCCGCGAGTATGCGTGCATGCGCCCGATCTCCCGCAGCCCACTCGAGCTTAGCGAGCAGAAACTTCGCGTCGTACGCATCGGGCAGGCCGGCGCCGCTGGTGTCCCAGATCCTGACCGCATCGGTGACAAGCGCGCGGGCCTCAGTCGGATCGGCGACGAGCTCGGCGAGATGCCCTTCGAACACCGCAACCAGCGGATGGTCCGCACCAAAGCCTGCCGTCGCGATCGTGCGAGCGCGGCGATACAGCGCGATCGCACGATCGTCATGGCCACGCGCCTGCTCGACACGCGCGAGAAAGCCGAGCGGCTCGCTGATGAACGGATGAGTGGCACCGAGCGCCTTGGTCCGGACAGCGATCACGCGCTCGTAGTCCGCTGCGGCTTCGTCATACGATCCCGCCTCCTGCGCGAGGTTGCCGAGCTCGGTCAGCGCGATCGCGAGATCGGGATGATCGGGCCCGGCGGTAGACGTGAACATCGCGACCGCTTGCTCGACGAGCGCCTTGGCCTCGTCGACCTTCGCTTGCTGGTGCAGTGTGCTGCCGATGCTCGTCAGCACCCCCGCAATTTCGGGAGCTGGCTTGCCCGCATACTCGCGATCGAGCGCGACGAGCCCCGCGCGGTAATGGCGCTCCGCGACCACGTAGTCACCGGAGGTATTCCACAGGTTACCGAGCACGTTCTCGACCCGCGCGCGCTGGGCATCCCGCATCGGCTGGCGCGCCGCAGCTCCCTCGAGCAGCGGTGCGAGCGCCCTGGTCTCGCTCGTGCGCCCGAGCTCGTCGAGCGTACCGACCAGCACGATCATCGCCTGGAGGCGCGAGTCGTCATCGTGCGCGAGCTCGGCAAGCGTCACCGCGTGTTGCGCTTCGGTGACCGCGAGCTTCGGATCTCCCGCGCGGCTGGTCCAATCGGCGATGTGATACGCGACCTCGGCGCCGAGCCGCGGATCGCTCGTCGAGATCGCGGCGACTACATCGCGCGCAGCGCCATAGCGACCGGAGGCCGCGAGCGCCGTCGCGCGGCGAA
Organism: Kofleriaceae bacterium; assembly: GCA_025357755.1. Lineage (GTDB taxonomy): Bacteria > Myxococcota_A > Polyangia > Haliangiales > Haliangiaceae > JABFXX01. Next base: position 20,786 of record JANXOP010000080.1, read on the forward strand.
GCTCGTCGTGCACGCGCTGATACTCGAGCACGTTCGCGATCGTCGGAGCGCGCACGCATTCTTCCGCGGGTGGCAGCCGCGCGATCGTGATGAGCGCCGTCGCTGCCGATGTACCCGCGATGCGCGCGAGGGCAGCATCGAGCTCGCGGCGCTGATCGTCGAGGCAGAGCGAGCGTGCCGCGTCGTTCACGCGACACGCACCGACGACCTCGCTGCTCCACGCGAGAGCTCGCGAGTCGATCAACGCGACCACATCCGCCGCCAGCCGGCCGGTCGGATCGCGCAGCGATGGCCCGAGCACCGCACGACGCGGCGGCGACCACACGCCGAGCTCGCTCGGATCGGCGGTGCAGCTGGCGGCACGGGCGGGCCACGCGATCACGAGCGCCGCACCTCCGAGCACCAGCGCACCCGCTGCCGCTATCCACGGCCAACTCGGTCGCTCCGCACGCTCGATCGCGGCGAGCAGTACTGCCATCGAAGGAAAGCGGTTGCCGCGACGGTCGGCCGCAGCCCGACGCAACACCGGCGAGTCACCGATCACCTGGCGCGCGGTGATCGCAAACGCGTATTGATCCGAAAGTGCGTCGCCCCGGGCGCCCGCGACGAGCTCCGGCGCGAGATATCCCGGCGTACCGACCAGCCGCGAGCCCGAACCTCGGGCCAGCTCGGGCGCATCGTCGACGAGCGCTGCGGCGAGGCCCAGATCCGTGAGTCGTGCCCGTCCCTCGCGATCGACCAGGATATTGGCTGGTTTCACATCGCGATGAACGAGGCCAGCGGTGTGTGCAGCAGCGAGGCCACGACCGGCATCGAGGAGGACCCGGAGACGATCGGAGCGCGAGCGCGGTCGCTCTGCGAGCCATGTCGCTAGATCGGCGCCATCGACGCGCTCCATCACGATCACCAGCTCGCCTTCGGCCTCGACGATCTCGTGCACGGTAACGACGTTCGGGTGATCGAGCCGCGCCATCGCTCGCGCCTCGCCGACCAACCGCTCGCGGGCACGAGCTCGATCGTTTGTTCGGACGAGCTTGAGCGCGACCGAGCGCTCGAGTTGGGGATCCCAGGCGGCCAGCACCATGCCCATACCGCCCGCCCCGAGTGGGCGCTCGACCACGTAGCGGCCGAGCTGGGCACCCGACGCCACCTCTGGAGCCCACGCGGCCGGCGACTCTGGCTGGGTCAGCACCGCGAGCAGGCTCCGACAATCCTCGCAACCATCGAGGTGAAGCTCGAGCTCGTCGCGCCGCGCCGGATCAGCGAGGTCGGACCAACAGTCGGGCTCGGGACACCTCACCGCCTGAGCATGACATGAGATAAATCGTGCAACGTTCGAGGACCTCGAACATCGGGAGACATATGCCTCGCATCGTCCTGCTCGGATTGATCATGTTTTCGCTCGCTTGCCACCCGAGCCCGGCCTCGTGTACCGGCGGCGCCGAGCTCGTCGCCGGCGGCTGCTACTGCGCGAACGGCATGACGTTCAACGGCCTGACCTGTCAGGGCACGCCCGATCCGAAGGGCTGCGCCGGCGGCAGCTACTGGTACGGTCCCGCGGCCGGAGCCGGCGGCGGTTGCCACTGCATGCTCGGCACGGTGCTCGACAACGGCGAGTGCAAGGCGTTGCAATGCACTGGCGGTGCCGTCGCTGGCGACACGCAGTGCGTCTGTCCCGATGGAACCCAATGGGACGGCGCGAGCTGCGTGACGCCCAAGATCACGTGTACCGGTGGCGCGGTCTCCGATGGAACACAGTGCGTCTGCCAGGGCGGCAGCACGTGGGACAACACGCAATGCGTCTGCGCTGCAGGAACGCAGTGGGATGGTACGCAATGCGCCGCGGTCGCCGCGCAGGCCTGCTCGAGCAACATGGTGTGGGACGGCACGCAGTGCGCGTGTCCGGTCGGTGCCACGTGGGACGGCGCGCAGTGCGTCTGCGCTGCGGGCTCGCAGTGGGACGGCGCGCAGTGCATCGTCGCCGATGCCGCACCACCACAGCGCGAGCATCGTCCGAAGGGCACCGGTGGTCAGTGCCGCCAGAAGCTGCTCGCGAAGGGCTATCCGCCAGATACGTTCGCGAACTGCGAAGGCGCGAACGATCGGTGCGCGATCGCGGTGCTGAACAAGGGCTACCCACCCGATACCCTCACCAACTGCCGCGGCGTCGACGGCGCGTGCGCCGAAGGGGTGATCGCGAAGGGCTATCCACCCGATCAGCTCGCGAACTGCCGTCGCTGACCGTCATCGATCGCCGAGCGTCTAGTGGTTGAGGTATTTTTCCCGACGCCATCGACAATGGCGGCGTTTCTGAGCTCAGGTCGGTTGGCTCGTGGATCGTAGCTACGTCGCGTTTGCGCTTGCCGGCGCGGTCGAGCCGCCGCCGCGGTCAAGTCCCTTTAAACGCGAGCAGGGTCGCGAGGACCACGTCCTCGGGCACGACGTTGACGATCGCCGTGGCAGCTCCCGGACCCGACACCACCTTGTCGGCGAGCGTCGCGTTCGTCATCGGCGGTGTCCCACGCAGCGTGAGATCCGAAATTCCAGCGACGTACCCGACCGTGCAGGCAGATGCCACGAGGAGGGCCGGGCCCTCAGCGAGGGTGACCGTCACCGGGATCGCCATGCCCTGGCTCGTCATGTCGTGGACGTCCGCCTCCGCCACGGTCGCAATATTCGAGTACTCGGCGACCTGCACGGAGCTCGAGACCGTCGCGCTGGTGTAGGTCACGGTGACACGAAACGGACCGTCGGCCGCGATCACGGTGTAGAGCGTCGCGAGCTCGCGGGTTGCTGCTGGGCTCGAAGCCGTGAACGTCCCCGCGGTGGCGTACATACCCTCCGTCGCGTCGCTCACGTTGGCGAGTGAATTCGCTGCGCTCGAGCACACCTCGACGACCACCACGTTGCCGTGATGAACCGGGCGCTCGAGCTCCACGACGATCGGCGTTTGGGTGCTGCCGATCTTGCCGGTACCCTGGACGAAGTAAGCGCCCGCGCGAGCGTCCGCATCGCCCGCATCGGGCTGCGCCGCATCGAGCTTGTGGACGTAGTCGATGTTGAAGAGCGAATCGCAACCTCCGAGCAGGAACGCGATCAGGCTTGCTTCGAGACACGTCACGGTCGCTGGAGTGTAGCCGTCACGGGGCTGCGATTCCGACGAATGCGGCGAGGTTCGTCACGAGCCCGCCCGTATCGCCGTACGTCACGACGGTCGCATCGTAGGTACCCGCCTCGGACACGACGCGATCGGTGAGCTCGTTTCCGTCGGGACTCGTGCGCACCCGGATCGTGTAGTTCGGATCGAGCGGGTCGATCGTGTACGTCTGCGTGCAATCGGTGAACACCAGGAGGGCCGGCGCGTTGGTGACCGCGAGTGGCCCCGTCGTGGTCGTGCGGCTCCCGCTTCCGATGCCGGCCTGGTCCGCGGCCGAGTCGCCGCGTGCCTGATCGAGCGAATTCGCGAGCCGGATATTCTGGTACTCGGCGATCCGGATGTCTGGAGCAGTAACCATGACCGTGAAGTCGACCCTGACGTAGAAGTCGGACACGGTCGCCTTCGCGATCGCGTAGTAGATGTCGGCCTGGCGCATCGTGCCCGTGGTCTTCGAGCTGCTGGTGTAGATGTTGTTGCTGCTGTCGGTCAGGGTGATTAGGTCCTGTGTCGTCGACGAACAGACGGCGACCACGATCAAATCATTGACCTCGACGGCGCTGATCGATGCGATCACGCTCCGCGCGCCTCCGCCCGGGTTGATGTGGTCTGCGCGAAGGAACTTCGGCAGCCCCGGTGGTGCATCGAGGGGAAGCGGTGCGTCCTTCTCCAGGCTCACGACATCGACGCCAAACAGGCGGTCACACCCACCCGTGAGCGCCGCAACCATCACTGGGACCCAGAGCCACACGTGCCTCATTGTATCGGGTGCTAGAATACAAAAGCGATGGCAGAGGCGCTCACGATCGGCCAATTGCTCGAGCTCCATCCGGTGCCCGAGGAGCTGGCGAAGGACAAGCGCATCGAACGCATGTGGGTGTTCGATCTGCCGGGCACGCCGAGTGCGCTGTGGCCGTTTATTTCGGACACGTCGCGGATGAACCGCGCCCTCGGCACGGCCGAGATGAAGTTCGTCGAGAAGGAGGGCGTGCGCCACGGCAGCTCGAAGGCCGGCGGCTTGATCCACGAGTGGCTCGAGGTGCCGTGGAACTGGGTCTCCGAGCAGTGGTTGACCTCGACGCGGCTCTACACGCGTGGCTTCATGAAGGCGATGTACGCGATCCATCGCCTCGAGCCGACGGAGACCGGCACGCGCGTGTATCTGTACTTCGCCGCGGTGCCACGCAACGCGCTGTGGGCGATGGCGATCAAGCTCGGCTTTCCTTCGATCGAGAAGGCGTATCGTAAGATCTTACCCGCGCTCGCCGCGCAACTCGATCGCCTCCGCCCCGACGTCTTGCAGATGCCGCCGCCCGAGCTGGACGAGGCGGCGATCGCACGGTTGGATGCCGCGCGCGACCAGCTGCTCGCCGAGGGCCTGCCGAAGCAAGCGGTCGAGCACCTCGTCGAGCTCGTACGCACGGGCGACGATGCGGATCTCCATCGCATCCAGATCCTCGAGCGTGCCCGCGCGTGGAAGCTGCCGGAGCTCGATCTCTTGCGCACCGCGCTGCATGCCACCCGCACCGGTCTCCTCGATCTGTCGTGGGACACGATCTGCCCGCACTGCCGCGGCGTGCGCGACGAGAGCCACAAGCTGTCCGGGCTCGTCGCCGAGAGCCGATGCGAAGCGTGCGATGTCGACTTCACGACCGACGGGCCCGAAGCGGTCGAGGTCACGTTCCGCGTCCATCCGTCGGTGCGGCTCGTCGAGGAACGGCTGTACTGCAGCGCCGAGCCTTCGCAAAAAGAACACATCCGCGTGATGGTGCTCGTCGCGCCCGGGCAGACCAAGGTGATCGAGCCGCGGCTGCCGCCGGGTCGCTACCGGGTCGCGAGCGGCAAGGCGCCGGGCTGGTTACTCGACATCGAAGAGGGCGGGCCTACGACGATCCACTACGCGGCGCATCCCGCCGCCACCGTGATCAAGGCCGGCCCCAACCCCGAGATCACGTACGTCAACACCGGCGACACGCCCGTCACATTCTCGATCCAGCGTGCAACCTGGAGCGACGATGCCTTGCGGCCCGGCATGCTGTTGTCGTTTCAAGAGTTCCGCGATCTGTTCTCCGAGGACTACATCGGCGCGGACGTGAAGCTCGCGGTCGGCGAGCAGACCCTGTTGTTCACCGATGTCGTCGGCTCGACCGCGTTCTATGCGCTGCGCGGCGATCCGGGAGCCTTCATCGAGATCAAGAAACACTTCGACGAGGTGTTCAAGATCGTCGCCGAAAATCGCGGCGCGGTGGTCAAGACGATCGGCGATGCCGTGATGGCCACGTTCACGAGCCCGGTCGATGCGGTGCGCTCGGCGCACCTGATCCACGATGCGTTCTATCCCGATCGCACCGACACGCCGATCCGGGTGCGGATCTCGCTCAACACCGGACCGTGCATCGCGGTGCGCTTGAACTCGAACGCTGACTACTTTGGCGGCACCGTGAACATCGCTGCGAAGCTCCAGGCACTCGCCGAGAGCCATCAGATCGCGATCAGCGAGACGACCTACCGCGCCACGAACGTCGCCGAGTACCTCGCCGCGCAGCACGCCGAGCTCGAGACGCTGGAGTACACCTCGAAGGCACTGCCGGCGCCGGTCGCCGTCCGGCGCTGGTCCGTCTATCGCTAGCGTGATACGTACGGGCCGGCATGCTGACGCGTCGTGGCTTCGTGAAGCTCGTGGGTGGCACGACCGCGTTGGCATCCTTCGGCTTCGGCTGCGGCGATAACCTCGAGCTCACCCGTGGCGTGTTCTTCGACGAGCACGCGTGGGCGACGATCGACATCGCGACCGGGCTGCTTCTCCCCGGCGCAGACGGCGCGCGCGATTGCGTCGCGGTCCGCTACATCGATACGTTGCTTTCGGCGTTCGATAGCCCCATCCCCGCGATCTTCGCGGCGGGGCCGTACTCGGGTCGCACGCCGTTCCCCGACGATCACGGCCAGCCGACCAAGACCTTCCCGACGAACGACTTCGCGCGCTACCTCCCACTACCGCGCCTCCAGGAGCTCGCGTGGCGGATCCGGATCTTCGGTAGCGCCGCGACAGCGGGCGGAGATTTCAACGACGCGATGCTCGGCGCGACCAAGGGCTGGCGCGACCTCTACACCGCGGGCGTCGCACAGCTCGATGTCGTCGCGATGACGCTCGAGGCGAACACGCCGTTCAGGTTCCTCCTCGATCCTGCGAATCAGGAGCTCGCGCTCGATACCGTCGCGAGTGACCTGCCGGAGTTCTATCGCGCGCTGACCGATCACACGATCGAAGGCACGTTCGCCGCGCCGGAGTACGGCGGCAACGACACGCTCCGCGGCTGGCGCCTCGCGAAGTACGATGGCGATAGCGCACCCCGCGGCCACGCGGTCTACGACGCCTCGCTCGACGCGTACATCGATCGCAGCGACCAACCGACGACCCAGCCTTCGCCCGGAGCGGTCAGCGAAGATTTCTCCGACGACGTGATCGCACTGCTCACGATCTCGGCGCTCGGCACCGGCGGAAAGCGCTTCTTCTGATGAGCCTGCCTTCGACCACTCCGAACGTGCTCGGCGACGCTTCGCTCGCGACGTTCGACACGATCATCATCGGCTCGGGTGCGGGCGGCTCGACCGTCGCGTGGACGCTCGCGAAGGCCGGCCACAAGGTGCTCGTCCTCGAGGCAGGCGACAATCACTTCCCGAAACTCGACGATCCGTCCGGCCTCGCGCCGCCGGTGTTCGCGAACGACGAGCTCAAGCTGCAAGTGCGCTCGCTGATCGCGCAGGATGCCTTGATCGAGCCGCGCAGCTATCGCGCGACCGCCACCGATGGCGATCGCACGTTCGTCGGCGACGCGAACGCCTTGCCCCACAACGTCGGCGGCGCGGCCGTCCACGCCGATATGAAATACCCGCGCTTTCGCCCGACGGACTTCCAGCTCGGTACGCTGCTCGGCGCGATTCCTGGCGCGAGCTTCGCGGACTGGCCCGTCGACTACACCGCGCTCGAGCGGTTCTACGTCGAGATCGAACACGCGGTTGGCGTTCAAGGTCCGGAGACTACGAACGCGGATCCGTTCGCGCCCGCCAAGAGCAAGCCGTATCCGATGCCGCCGGCGCTGCCGATGTTCGCGAACTCGATCCTCGCCGATGCCGCGCGCCGGCTCGGCTATCACCCGTTCGCCTATCCGACCGCGGTGACCTCGCGCCCGTATCGCGGGCGGCCCGCGTGCATCGATTGCGGGTTCTGTTCGGGCTACGGCTGCCCGACGCACGCGAAGTCGTCACCGGCCGTGACGCTGCTCCGCGAGGCGCTGCTCACCGGCAACGTCCAGCTCCGGTTCAACAGCGCGGTGATGCGGCTCGTCGCGAGCTCCTCGAACACCTCGATCACCGCGGTCGAGTACATGGATCCGAACGGCGCGCTGCAACGCGTGACCGCGGACCGCTTCATCCTCGCTGCTTCGGCCCCGGAATCCGCGCGGATCCTGATGATGACGGACCTGGCACTCGGCAACTCCTCCGGGATGGTTGGCCGCAATCTGATGTTCCACTTCCAGACCCAGGTCATCGGCGTCCTGCGCGATCGCGTACACGGTCATCGCGGTCGCTCGGTCACGATGGGGTTCTCGGATTTTCGCGGCACGCCCAACGATCCGGATCATCCGCTCGGCGGCATCATCGAGCTCGCGACCTCGAGCGATCTGATCGGCGAAGCGAAGAACTACGCGTTCAGCTTGCAGAAGACCGGCGATGCGCTGCGCACGTTGATCCAGCAATCACCACTGCGCGACAAGTTGCTCGCGATGATCATGCAGGCCGAGGATGCACCGCAGGCGACGAATCGCGTCGACCTCGATCCGCAGCTGCGCGACGCGTATGGCCGCCCCGCGCTACGCATCACGTACGCGAATCACAAGTGGGAGCTCGACACGCGCGATTTCTACGCGCCGAAGATGCTCGCGATCCAGGAAGCCGCCGGCGCGCAGTTCGGCATCATCGCCCCCGCGGATACGCCATCGGCGTCGCGCCACGTGATGGGCACGCTGCGCATGGGCAACGATCCGACCACCTCGGTCTGCGATCGCACCGGCAAGTTTCACGACGTCGGCAACCTCTGGTGCGCCGATGGTGGGTTGTTCCCGACCAGCTCCGGCTTCAACCCCACGCTCACGCTGCAGGCCCTGGCGCTCTGGGTCGGCGCGAACATCGTCAGCCCGGGCGACCCGACCGCAGTTCTGGTCGAAAGCTAAGACCCACGATCCGGCAAAACGGTTTGCTACAGCGATTTCAGGCAGTTGCGACCGTAAACGAACATGGAACTCCGCCTCGGGGCCTGGTATTCACCTGGTCCATGAAGCCGCATGTCGCGATTGCCACCCTTGGTCTTGGCCTGATGCTCAGCCCGCTCTTCACGAGCCTCGGTCGTAGCGCGGTGCCCGTATCTCCGAAGATCGGCGTGATCGATCTCGACAACACGCTGTCCACCACGCCCGCCGGTAAGCGCGCGAACGATGCGTTCGAGAAGATCCGCAAGACCAAGCAGACCGAGCTCGACAAGCAGCAGGAAGATCTCAAGCGCGCCGCCGCGGATCTCGAGAAGCAGAAGTCGGTCCTCAAGCCCGACGCCTACGCGGCGAAGCGCGAGGAGCTCGAGAAGAAGTTCATGGAGCTCCAGGGCGTGCTCCAGAAGCTCGAGAAGGATCTCGCGGGCGAGCGCCAGAAGCTGATGCAGAGCCTGCTCAAGCAAGCGCAGCCGCTCGTCGACAAGCTCGCGAAGGCCGAAGGCGTGACGGTCATCGTCGATCGGCAGTCGGTGGTGTGGGCGGATCCGGCCGCGGACCTCACGGCGAAGCTCAACGCCGACATGAAGTAGTTACTGGCCGACCCACGGTCTGACGAGCGCATCGATCGCGCGCTCGAGCGGCTCGGCGGCACTGCTATCGGTGCAGTGCGCGTCATCGATCGTGTGCGAGCCTCCGCGCTCGGGCCGGCTCACGGTGAGCACGGTGTGCGGCGTATCGGTGCACACCGAAAACGAGAACGAGCACGTCCCGCCGCCCGGCTTGTGACAGCTCTGGTCGGGCGGCTCGTTACCTTGATCGTCGAGCGTGAAGAAGTGCGTGCTCTCGACCGCCTTCTCGAGCTCGCGCATCTGGTGCCTCGTGAGGTGCCTCTGCTGCTGGCCCGGCACGGCCACGTTGTCGCGGCCGAAGTAGATCAGGTTGCCATCGGGCTTGATCGCGACCTGATAGATCGGGCACTGGCCGAAACACGGCGCGCGGCGGTACTCGATCGCGAGATCGACGGACTTTTCCGCAGGCTTCGCGGGCGCCGGATCGCCTGCGGGAGCGGGCTCCGCGACGGGCCCGGTCCAACACGCCGCGAGCAGGATCAACGATGCGCGATGCACGCGTTGAATTCTAGCGCCACGCCGAGCTGCCCGCGATGTCCTCGAACAACTCGAAGAGGTCCTGCGACGTTCGCGATGCTTACGGAACGAGCTCTTGGAGGAACGCCATGCCGTCGGCGTTGTTGGCGATCAGCCCCGCGACGAGCTTCGCGCTGTGCGCCGCCATCGGCGGGCTCGTGATCTTCTTCAACACCGACTGCGAGGAAGCGAGCCCCGCATCGGTCCGCGCGAGCGTGACGAACGCAGCTGCCGCGACGAGCCGACGCATCGCATGACCCTCGGAATCGGTGAGGATCGCCGCGATCTTCTCCGGGGTGTTGGTCTTGAGATAAGCAGCGGCGAGCGCCGGCAGCATCGCGACGCGCACGTCGTGGCTCGGATCATCGAGCAGCGGCTCGAGCAACTGGACGGTGAGCTGGGCATCTCGATCGACGAGTCCGATCGCGGCGGCCGCCGCCTGCGCACGCTCGCGTTCGACGCGCGAAGCGAGCGAGCGGTGCAAGCGCAGGTTGACCGCATCCTTCGGCGCGACGCGCGCGATCGTGGTCAGCGCGAGCTGGCTGAGCTCGGGATCCGGATCGCGAACTGCGAGCGAGAGTGCGCGATCGAGGAGCGCCGGCTCGACCTTGTCTTTCTGCGCAGCGAGCCGCTCGAGCGCGGCCTTGCGGACTTGCGGATCGGCATCGGCGAGGGCGGCCGAGAGCGTCGGCGCGGCGTGCATGCCCGAGCCGAGCGCCGCATCGATCGCGGCGACGCGTACGAGCGGCGAGCCATCGGCGACCGCGAGCGTGACCACGGCTTCGGCGCCGATCAACTTCGCGGTGTGGAGGAGCGCGAGCTTCTCGCCTTCATCACCTTTGTCGAACAGCTTGGTCAGCGCGTTCTCGGTCGCGGGCTTGGGCGCCGCCGGGCCGAGCTCGCCGAGGGCGCGGCTCGCGATGATCCGGACCTCGCGGTTCGAATCGTCGAGTAAGAGGACGAGCGCGTCGCCGACGCCGGCCGGAGCCTTACCCTTGCCGACGGTGAGCGCGAGCACGTGCGCGGCATCGGCACGGATCGACGGGTCATCATCCTTGACCAGCTTCGTCGCGATCGCGGTGCCATTCTTTGCGGGGTCGGGACCATCGGCGACGCACGACATCACGATCCGGCGAACCTCGACCGATGGATCGCTGACCGCGTTGCGGAGGCCGATGCGCGCGTCGGTATTGCCGGCGAGCACCGCATTGCAGAGGCCCTCGACGGCGAGCGGATGGAGGCCCGGATCGTCGGTGACGTGGGCACCACTCGTGAGGTACTCGATAACGTTCGGAAAGGGCTTCTTGCGCGCGAGCCGCGCCCAGATCTTGACGGCATCGCGACGCGGCCGACCCTTCTCGCGCCACATCTGCGCGATCCCGTCGATGCCCACCCCGACGCTGCCGCCGGAGACCGTCGAGAGCGCGAGACCTTCTGCGGCACCGAGCCGCGCGTTGTAGCTATCGCCCTTCGCGATCTTCACGAGGCGATCCTGGTATTCGCGGCCGAGCTTGCCGGCCGAGATAGCCGCCGCCGCGCGGATATCAGGATCCTCGTCCTTGAGCATGCCGTCGAGCGCGTGCGACGCGGCGCCGTGATTCACGGCCCCGACATCCCCCCACGACCGCGCCGCAGCGACGCGCAGGGCCTTGTCGAGCTTCTTGTCGCCGAGCATGTTCGCGAGGTCACCGGCGGCGAGCTCGGGATCGACCCGCGCGTAGAGTGGCAACATCAGCGCGCGGGTCGCGGGCGACTTCGAGTTGAAGCCAGCCTTCACCGCCTCGGCATACGCCTTGGCCTTCGGCTGCGGATCGAGATCGTGGAGCAGATCGTTCGCGAAATCGATCGAGTCCTTGTGCGTGTCCGAGTTGCCATGGTCGCTCGCCATGAAGCCGACGAGCGCGGTCGCGGCGCCGTCCGGATCGGCGATCAGCGCGGCCTTGACCATCATCTTGGTCTTCTCGGAGGGCGTGCCTTGAGTATCTCCGAGCGCCGCGATCGCGCTGGTCAGCGAGGGCTTGTCGTCGGGCGTGCCTTGCGACGCTTCGACCAACAGCTCGTGCTTCGCGGCCGGATCGAGCTGCTTGGCATCGAGCGCGGCCTGGAACAGCGCGTGGCCACGATCGCCGAGGCTACGCACCGCCGAGAACGCGATCCGCCGGAGCTCGGGATCCGCCGAGGTCAGCGCCTTCATCAAGGTGTCTTGATAGATGTCGTGGTGCTGCGCGGCGGTGCCGGCGAACGCGACAGCCGCGCGCTGGACCGAGGGCGATGGCATCGCGATCGCCGCCTCGATCATCTGGAGCTCGATCGGCGTTCCGCGCGCGATCGGGCGCAGCGCCGTGAGGAGCTCGCCGAGATCCTCGGGATCCTTCGCGGCCTTGCGCAGCTCGGTGAGCGCGGCATCGCTGCCCGTCATCGCGTACTCGACGAGGTTCGCGAGCTGCGGCGCCATCATCGCCTTGAGGTTGTCCTCCCAGTCGCCCTTGTTCGCGACGACATCGTGCGACGCGATCTTGTTCCAGACCTCGGGCGCGACCATCGAACGCGACAGGCCCGTATCGGCGATCACCTTGCCGTATCCCGAGCCTGGCATCCAGCCGAAGCTCGAGAGGCCGGCACGCCCACCGCGCACGATCACGCGCTCGCCACCGGCGCGCGCATCGAGATCGAAGTACACGTGCCCGCGTAGCGAGATGAAGATCGCGATCAGGATGATGATCGGGACCGCCAGGATCGCCGCGGCGATCATCATGTAGTGGCGCTTCGAGCGCGCGACGATCGCGACCTCGCCGGGCGTGACCGGCGAGATACCTTCGCGCTGGAGCGCGCGCAATTCGCCGAGCCTCAGTCGCCCCGGCTGGTTCGCCTTCGAGCCGAGAAGATCGAAGGCGCGGCGTGCGGCGGCACGCGCGGGCGCGGTCAGCTCGCGCACGCGTTGCGTCAGCACCTCGTGACGCAACATCCACGTGCTGCCTTCGGGATCGCCACGCACGATCACACCGCGCTGCTCGAGGACGTCGTACGCGTGCGCCGCGAATTGCGGTTCGAGGTTGATCCGCTTCGCGACGCTGTCGCCCGACTTGGGATTCCAGCCACCCGCAGCGAGCTCGGCGCACAGGCGCAGCGCCGAGCGCTCGTTGCCGGTCGCCCTGCACGCGTCGTTCAACCACAGGCCTTCGAGCTCGGTCGCGCCGCCGGCTTTTTGTAGCGCGGTCAGGGTCGTGATGCGGAGGTCGCGCATCGCCATCGCGCAGATCTGGAGATCCGCGCACAGCACACCTTGCGGCGCGACCTGGGTCAGGCCCTGGACCACCGCATCCGCGAGCGGCGGATCCGCGGCCACCCCCGAGAGCGACAGCACGCGATCCAATAACTGCGAAGCGGCCGGGCCCGGCATGCGCGGTAGCTCGTAGCGATTCGAAGGCGGGAACAGCGAGCCGGTGCGGCGCTCGAGTGCGCCGAGCAGGTGCTGGCGCTCGCTCGCCGCGACGAACAAGAACCGCGCGCGACCGGCGGACCGGCTGACGACCTTCGCGAACATCTCGGCGAGCTCGCCGACGGCACGCTCGTCGCCGCTCGCGAGGTCGACATCGTCGACGATGAACACGAACTGCTGACCGGCGACCGAGTTCGAGACCGCACGCGTGATGAACGCGACGGGCAGCTCGCCCGCATTGGGCTGGATCCCGAACGAGGACAAGCCCGCGGCGAAGCTCTGCGCCGGCGCGCCGAGATCCTCGCAGACCAGCGCGACGATGCCGTGATCGCGCAGGTGCGGGATCAGGCCGGCGCGGATCAGCGAGGTCTTGCCGACGCCCGGCTCGCCGAACAGGAGGCCCGCGCGAAAGCCATCGGCCGTGACCATGCGCGCGAGCTCGTCGCGCTCGGCCTCGCGGCCGTGCCAGACATCCCTCTCAGCCTCGCCAAACGGGTCCAAGCCCCGCAAAGGCGACACCGTGCCTGGATAGGTCGCGACGGCCACATCGCAAATCATACACGCAGATACCGACGCACGAGGAACCGCGCGGGCATCTGTTTCCTCGCCAGCGTATGCTCGACCGCAATGGCTCTCCGCGTGGTTCCTGTGGTCACCGCGGTCGGTGCCGCGGCGGTGCTCGTCGTAGGACTCGCCGTCGGTGGCGCTGGAGCGGGGACCTCGCCGCATACGTCGATCACGATCTGGGGTGCGGCGGCGGCCCCTGTCATTGCCTCACCGATCTATGGCGGCGCTTCGTATGGCACCGCGACGGTTCCGACCGGCGCGATGATCGTCGAGCACCGCGAGCTCGAAGTCGCGGCCGCGGGTGAGGTCCGGATCTCGGGCGTGCCCGCCTCGCTCGATGCCGCGTCGGTCCAGCTGCGCAGCATCTCGGACGTTGGCGGCTTCACCGTCGACGAGCAGCGCTTCGTTCCCGGGGCCATCACGCCGGACGAGATCCTCGCGCGCCATGTCGGCGAGCAGGTCACGGTGGTCACGCCGAAGGCCGAGGTCGTGGGCGTGCTCCGCTCGGTCGATGCCCAGGCGCTCGTGCTCGAGGTCGGCACCGGCGAGCAGCGCAAGCTCTCGGTGATGCGCCGAGATGGCTACGTCCAGGACGTCCGGATCGCGGTGACGGCCAGCACCGACAAGCCGAGCCTCGTGTGGCGCGTCACCGCGAAGAAGCCCGGCAAACACGATGTCGAATTCTCGTACCGCACCGAAGGCCTGACCTGGACCGCGGATTACCTCGCGATCCTCGACGAGGCACAGAAGACGCTCGATTTCTCGGCGTGGGCTACGGTGAAGAACGCCACGAGCGCGACGTTCGAGAACGCGGATCTCGTACTCGTCGATCCGGGCGCGAGTGGCGCCGCGCAGCTGATGACCAGACCTTCCGCCGCACCGAATCGCTTCGTCGTACCGAATGCGGTGCGGCTCGGCACGGGAGAGTCTGTGCAGGTCGAGCTGTTCACGCCGCGCAAGAACGCGAAGGCACGACCCGTCGCGCTGTTCGAGGCGATGCCCGATCCTTCGCCGAGCTTCCAGCAGTTCCAGGCGGTCGATTGCAATCAGTTCTCGACGAGCGTGGGCACGTCGAAGACCGGGGTCGCGCTCGAGGTCGACGTGCCGACGAAGTCGTCGCTCCCCGATGGTCGCGTTCGTCTGTTCAGGCGTGCCGGGCAACGGCTCGAGGTGGTCACCGAGGATGTGCTCCACTCGGTCGCGGGCGTCGCGCGCATTACGCTCGACAAGGACGATCAGATCGAAGGCGAACGCCACGCCCTGAGCTGCAACTACGACGAGCGCGGCCACGTGATTCGCGAAAAGATCGAGGTCAAGCTCGAAAACAAGAGCAAGCAAAGCCTCGACGTGATCGCGCGCGAGTTCATGTGGCGGTGGCCGATGTTCAAGCTCGAGGACGAGAGCATCGCCGGCGCGCGCGTCACGCCGCAGACCCAGGAATATCGGATCACGCTGCCCGCCGGCAGCAAGAAGTCGATCACGTATACCGTCGTCTATTCGTGGTGAAGCCGCTCCCGGTGCTAGGGGTGGTAGGCGTGCTCGCTGCATGTCACGCGCAGCCGCCGCGCGCGATCGAGCCCGTCGCCTCGATCACGCTCTATCGCGATGTCGCCCTCGTCGAGCAGCGCTTCGAGCTCGCGCTCCCGGCCACGCCGACCACCGTGACCGTGCAGATCGCAGGTGGTGCCACGCAGCTCTCGTTACTCGCGACCGACGGCGTGACGGTGCGCGCCCTGCACGTGCTCGGCGCGGACGAGCTCGCGACGCCGCAAGGTTCCGACGACGACAAGGCCATCGAAGGTGAAGCCGCCGAGCCGGTCGCGGCGGCGGATGTGACGCTCGACGTCACCGCACCCCACGCCGGCACGTACGCGATCACGCTCCTGTACGCGACGAAAGACTTGAAGTGGGATGCCGATTACACGATCACCACGACGCCCGCGCGCGATCGTGCCGTCCTCCACGGTGCCCTCGCGATCCGCAACACGACCGGCCGCGACTTCGCGAACGCCGCGATCTACGTCATCGATGCCGAGCTCGCGAGCTGGCGCGCGCACACCGCCGAACATCTCGGCGCGAAGCTCACCGGGGCGACCGCGAGCACCACGCCCGTCGCGAGCTCGCGCCCGCTCGGCCTCGCGACGCTCGTCCGTGGCGAGACCCGGGTCGAGCTCGCGGCGATCTCGGCGCCGCGCCCGATGCACGCAGTGCTGGTCTACGACCCGATCGGCACCAAGCTCGACAATGCAACCGCCGAGCCCTCGCGCGACGTGAACCTGGGCGTAGATCCGCCGGCATCGATCAAGATCAGCGAGAGCTTCGAGATCCAGCGAACCCCGACGGGGAACAGCCCCTCGGCCCAGCGCGCGTTCGCGGGCCTCCCCGCCGGCCCGGTCCGCCTGCTCGAGCGCCGACCCGATGGTTCGCTCGCCGTCCTCGGTGAGGCGCGGATGTTCGACGCGGCCACCCGCGTCGCCGAGGTCGATACCATCGCGGTTGGCACCGCCGAAGGCGTGACCGGTCATCGCGAGCGCCGCGAGCTCACGATCGACGAGGCACGCAAGAAGATCACCGAGGAGTTCCTGATCACCCTCGATAACCAGCGCGATGCGCCGGTCGGAGTGCTCGTGCGCGAGCACATGTATCGCGGCCTCAACTGGGGGCTGGCCTACGACTCCACGAAGCGGCCCGGTCAGGAGGGTGCGCAGCAGATCTCGCTGCGGACTTCCGTGGCGGCCAAGAGCGAGCAGAAGATCCTGTATGTCGTCGTCTACACCTGGTCGCCGTAGCTCGCGAGCTCGCAGCGACGTGGTTTACTGCGCCCGTCGTGATCGCCGAGGTTCGTCAACTCACCATCCAGTACGGCAAGCGCATCGCGGTCGACGCGCTCGATCTGAAGCTCGACGCGGGCGAGATCGCGCTCCTGCTCGGCCCGAACGGGGCCGGTAAATCGACGACGCTCGCCGCGATCGCCGGTGCCGTGCTGCCGAGTGCGGGATCGATCTCGATCGATGGCCAGGATCTCGCGACCGCACCCCGCGAGGCGCGGTCGAAGGTCGGCTTCGCCGATCAGCCACCGGCGCTGTACGAGTACTTCACGGTCGAGGAGCACGTCGGGTTCATCGCGGAGGCGCGCGGCGCGGATCGCGGCGCGGCGATGGCCGTGTTGACCGAGCTCGGGCTCGAGAAGATCGCGCAGCGACCGTGCCGCGAGCTGTCGTTCGGCATGCGCCAGCGCGTCGGCTTGGCGGCGGCGCTCGTCGGTCCCGTGAAGGTCGCGCTGCTCGATGAAACCCTGAATGGCCTCGATCCGCATGCCGCGCGCTCGGCGCGCACGGTGCTCCGCGCGTTCGCGGATGCGGGCAACGCGATCTTGATGTCGACGCACCTGCTCGGGGTCGCCGAGCGGTTGTGCGACCGCGTGATCGTGATGAACAAGGGCAAGCTGGTCGATGACAAGCGCGGCGCCGAGGTGAAGGCGTTGCTCGCGCAGGGCCCGCACGCACTCGAGGAGCTGTACATCTCGCTGATCGCCGACGAAGGTCCGACGTGACCGACACGCTGACATCGACGCCGATCCGGACGCCGGCGCCGCCACCCCTACCGCCGATGAGCAGCGCGGGGTTTCTCCGGTGGGAGCGGCTCCGGGAGTCTCGCGAAGGCGGAGCGCTCGCTCGCTGGATCACGGTGGTCGTCGCCGGCGCGTCGCTCGCCGGGCTCACCGCGTGGCGCGCGGATGCGGTGACGATCGCGAGCGCGTCGCACGTCTGGCTCGCTGGCACGCTCGCGGCGTTTGCCCTGACGTTCATGCGGACGCCGTTTCAGATCTACTGGCGCAAGGATGCGGCGTTACTCGCGCAGCTGCCGATCGGCGGGACGATCCTGTTCGATGGAGCGCTACGGCGCTGTGCGCGCGCGGCGCTGGCGGCGACGTTGGTCGCGATCGTCGGCGCGATTCCATTCGTGCTGCTCGATGCCGATCGCGTCGGCGCGGCGACCCGCACGCTGCAGGCGATGCCGATCGCGGGCGATCCGGTGCCGCGGTTCACGCCGCTCGAGTTGTTCGGCACGCACGCCGTGCTCGCGGTGACGCTCGGGCTCGTCGCGGCCTGCTTCATCCCGGGTATCTCGATCTATGCGGCCTCGCTCGTCGCGAGATCGAAGAACTTGCTCCAGGTCGCGACCGCGATCGGTGGCGCGCCAGCACGCGAGCCTCAGGGCGCCGCGACCAGGCCGCTCACCGCGCCGGGCATGGGCTCGGCCGGGGCCGTGCTCGGCGCGCTGCCGGGGTTCGCCTCGAGTGTCGTCTTCGTGACCGTGTTCCTCGTCGCGCCCGCCCTGATCAATGCCGAGGCCCACGTCGATCCGGGGCCCGCGCTCGGCGTCGTCGCTGGCGTCAGCATCGCCCTGATCGTCTCGCTGCGCCAGAAGGCGGCCGCGACGATGGGCTCGATCTTGCGCGATGTCTCCGCGCTCGATCGCCAGCGGCTCGCGACGCTCGAGATCCATCCGCCGACCGCGATCGAGCGGGGCGTCGCGAAGCTCGTCGGAGCAGCCGGCCTCGCGTATCGCAAAGATGCGCGGCTGATGCGCCGGCGCTATCCGATGGCCTATGCGCTCGGTGCGCTCGCGTTCATCGTGCTCGGCATCATCGCGATCGCGGAGCCGAGCGAACCCGCATGGTTGATCGCGACGCTGTCGGGAGTCGGGCTCTACGCGATCTCGCTCGGCCGCCGGTTGACGCGATCGCCGATCGAGCTCGCGCGGTTGTCCTCGACGCTGCCGATCAGCCTGGCCCTGCGCAGGCGCGCGAAGATCGCTTGGTTGGTCGCGTGGGTCGCCGTGTTCGTGGCGGTCCCCGCGGTGTTCGCGATCGCGCGGGCTACGTGAACACGTGGAGTGACTTCGCGCGGGGCTCGACCGCGCGCTGGTCGACCCCCGTGCGATCGAACAAGCAGACGACCTCGGTGCGGCGGCCCGGGTCGACGTTGACGACCAGCGACGCGACATTCGCGAGCACGAGGTAGAGGCCGAGGCCGGCGCCGTGCGGGTCGAGCTCGGGTCGACCGCGCTCTTCTTTCGCGCGCCGCACGTGATCGATGACATCGCGCTGGCGCAACGCACCGAACGCATCTCCGACGGAGATAGCGATCGTGTTGGCGTCACAGGCCCAGCGCAACACGGCGCGCCTTTCGAGCTTGTCGCCCGAGGTGCTCTCGGCGATGAGCGGCTTGGATTCGCGTGGCGCATCGTGCAGCGCGTTCATCAGCAGCTCGTCGACCACGTTTGCGAGGCGGTGCACCACGGGTGTGCGCGCGCCGATCGCTTCGGCCCACGCACAGACCTCGCCGATCACGACCCGGCGCTCGGGGTCGCTCGCGACCACGCGCTCGCCCACCTTGGTGTTCGGCGCGAGATACTTCTCGAGCCCGAAAAGGTCGCCCGAGACCAGCTTCTCGCTCGTGATCCCGAGGTCCGCGGTCGTCGGATCGCCGACGAGGTGACTGACCGGGGCTTCGAGCATCAGCGTGATCAGGCCGTCGTCATCGACATCATCACCGACCACCACGACCGGGCAGGACGCGGCGCGCAAGATGTCGCCCGCGGCGAGCCGGGTCGCACGGTCGACCACGAGCAGCGCGGCATCGGCGAGCTCGGCTGGAATCGTTTCGCGATGATCGACCACGACTCCGGCCGCGGTCAGCGCACGCTCGACGACGCGGGCGACGGCGCGATCAGCGCACACGCAGACCGCTCGAGGCGAGGCTCCCATCGGGTCGGAAGCGTACGGGTGGGGCAACACCACGTCAACGACTCTAGAGCGCCCGAATCCCCGTCGCATACGTGTGACTACCCCAAGGCATTCAGCGCGCATTCTTCGGTTCGCCGCGATCCGCGGTACGATTTATCGCCCACATGGCGGATCCGCCCAAGCACCGGCCGCCGCTGACCCGGCCGCCGCCGATTCCGCGCATCATCCCGCCCATCCCGGCGAAGACTGATGTGCTGGCGGTGCCGTCGATCGGTGAAGACACCGGAGATACCGGCGACGAGCCGGTGTTTCGCGACGACCACACGCGCAACCTCGACATTCCGGATGCGGGCCAGCTGGTCGCACGCATGCTCGATCTCGTCGCGAGCGAGGCCGAGGCCTTGCTCACGGGTGATGAAGCGCGGCTCGCCGATCTGAACGTTCGCACCGCCCTCGCCGCGTGGGATGGCCTGCACCAACCCGACGAGGCGATGCGCTACCTCGAGCTCGCCGAGAGCCATCCACTCGCCGCGCGCCTCCGGCTCTCCGCTGCGCTCGGCGATGGCGACGAGGCCGACCTCACCGCCGCGCTCGCGAAGATCGGCACGCCCACGCCTGCGGTCGCGCTCGATCTCGCCGAGGCGTACCTGTGGCGGCACTCCCGCGCCGATCTCGCGGCGCCGCTCGCCGATCGCGCGCTCGCCGGCGCCGAGCCGCGCTGGCGCTCGCATGCGGTCGAGCTCGCGGCGCTCGCGCATGCCGCGGCCGGCAACTGGGCCCGGGTGATCGAGATCCGGCACGCCGCCGCGAGCAAGACCTCGTCGCCCGAGGAGATCGCCGCGCTCGCCGCGCTGCTGATCGATCGCGGCAACGATCCGGCCGGTGCCCTCGCGCTGTGCTGGGCCGCGATCGAGCGGATGGACGAAGATCCGAACGAGCGCGACACCCAACCGTCGCCGCTCATCACGCGCGGTGGTTGGTTGCGCGTGATCGACGTCGCGATCGATGCCGCCTCGCGCGCTGGAGATCCGCGCCGCCTCGAGCTGCTCGATCGCCGTGCGGATCTGGTCAGGGACCTGCCAGGCGCCGAGCTCGAATCGATC
>JANXOP010000085.1 GCA_025357755.1 Kofleriaceae bacterium
GTCAACGTGGTCTTGCCGTGATCGACGTGACCGATCGTGCCGATGTTGACGTGGGGTTTGTTGCGGACGAATTTCTCTTTAGACATGGGCGCTTTCCTATTTGCTGGCCTGGCGACCGGTCAGCTCTTCGCGAATCTGTAAAGGCACTTCGGCGTAATGATCGAGTTCCATCGAGTACGTGGCTCGTCCTCGGCTCCGGGAGCGAAGGTCAGACGCATATCCAAACATCGAGGCCATGGGGACGAAACAGGCGACGGCTTGTACACCAGGACGTGCGGTAATTCCAGCCACTTTTCCGCGTCGTGCATGCAAATCACCGAGGACGTCACCGACCGCTTCCTCGGGGCTCACGACCTCGAGCGCCATGATCGGCTCGAGGACGGTCGGAGCGGCCTTGTTTGCGGCGGCCACAAACGCCTTGGACCCCGCGACTTTAAAGGCAAAATTGTTCGAATCGACCGGGTGGTACGAGCCGCCGACGACCTGCACGCGGAGGTCGGTCATGGGGTACCCAGCGATCACTCCGCGCTCGACCGCTTCGGTCACTCCCGCTTCGATCGCGGGTGCATGCTCGGAAGGGATCTCGGTTTGGGAGGCGCGGTTCTCGTAAACATAGCCCCCGCCGCGGTCCGTTGGTTCGACCACCAGGCAGACGTGGCCATACTCGCCACGAGGTCCACCCGGGCCCGCGGCGACCCGCACGAACTTGTTCTCGCCCTCGGCGCGACGCGTGATCGTCTCGCGGTACGAGACCGCAGGCTTGCCCACGCGAGCCTTCACACCGTACTCGCGGCGGAGCCGGTCGACGACGATCTCGAGGTGGAGCTCGCCCATGCCCGAGATCATGATCTGGCCGGACTCGACGTCCGTCTTGATCTTGAACGAGGGGTCTTCGATCGCGAGGCGCTCGAGCGCGGCGACGAGCTTGACCGCGTCTTCGTCGGTATCGGGTTCGACGATCACGTTGATCACGGTCTGGGGGATCGCGATCTGATCGAGGAGGATCGGATGGCGCGGATCGCAGAGCGTGTCGCCGGTCGCGAGCTTGCCCGCGGTCATCGCACCCGCGGTCATCACGATCGCGCCGATCATGCCGGACTCGATCGCGCGAATGTCTTCGCGACGATTCGCGAACATCCGCACGAGGCGACCGACTTCGACGAGCTGGCCGCGCGTCGCGTTCAACACCGCATCACCGACACGAAGCGAGCCGGCGTAGACGCGCACGAAGGTCAGCTGGCCGCCGTGGTCGTCGGACTGGACCTTGAACGCGAGCGCGGCGAGCGGCTGATCGTCGCCGCTCGAGCGCACGATCGTCGCGGTGCTCGCGGGATCTTGCGGATCACGGCCGCGCACGGCCTCGAGATCGGCAGGCGACGGCAGATAGTCGATCACCGCGTCGAGGAGGTTGTGGATGCCGAGGTTCTTGAACGCGGCACCGACGAGCGTGGGCACGCACTGGTGCGCCTGCCGCGCCCGGCCGAGCGTGACGCGACGGAGGGCGGCCTTGATCTGTTCGACCGAGAGCTCGCGACCCGAAACCCACGCGGCCATCATCTCGTCGTCGTGATCGGCGATCGCTTCGATCATCTCCTCGCGTGCGCGGGAGGCCGCCGGGACGTGAGCGTGCGGGATCGGGCCGTCGTCGAAGTTGCGGCCCAGGGTGTCGAGATCCCACGTGCGCGCGCGCATCGAGATGAGATCGATCACCGAAGAAAAGGAGGCCCCGATCCCGATCGGGAGCTGGATGAGGATCGGCGTGGCACCGAGCCGGCTCTTCATCTCGGCGATGACGCGCGCGGGATCCGCACCGACGCGATCGCACTTGTTGATGAAGGCGAGCCGCGGAATCCCATAACGGTCCGCCTGGCGCCACACGGTCTCGCTCTGCGACTCGACGCCTTCGACGGCGTCGAATACGGCGATCGCGCCATCGAGCACGCGGAGCGAGCGCTCGACTTCCATGGTGAAGTCGACGTGGCCCGGCGTGTCGATCAGGTTAACGACGTGGCTCTTCCAGCCGAACGTCGTCGCGGCGGCGGTGATCGAGATCCCGCGCTCCTGCTCCTGCTGCATCCAATCGGTGAAGGCAGCGCCGTCGTCGACCTCACCGAGACGGGAGGTGACACCGGTGTAGAACAGCATCCGTTCCGTCGTCGTGGTCTTACCCGCGTCGACGTGCGCCATGATCCCGATGTTGCGGGTCCGGTCTTGGGAGACCGTGCGGGTATCTGGGCGGGTTGCCATTTGTTCGAGCCTGGTGGTTTGGGCCTTCGCCCACCTGCCGAGCTCCTTTCGAACCGGAGGACTGTCTTACCAGCGATAGTGAGCGAACGCCTTGTTGGCGTCTGCCATCTTGTGGACGTCTTCGCGCTTTTTGACCGCGTTGCCACGGTTCTGGCCAGCATCGACGATCTCGTTCGCGAGGCGATCGATCATCGTCTTCTCGTTGCGGCCGCGAGCGTACTCGACGAGCCAGCGCATACCGAGAGCGAGCGAGCGGTCCGGGCGGACATCGACCGGCACCTGGTACGTCGAACCACCGACGCGGCGGCTCTTCACTTCGACGCGCGGGCGAACGTTGCCTAGCGCGCGCTCCCACACCTTCAACGGATCATCCTTGGCGCGCTCCGCCACGAGATCGAGCGCACCGTACACGATGCCCTCGGCGACGGCCTTCTTGCCATCGGACATCACGACGTTGACGAACTTCGTGATCCGCTTGCGCAGATCGGTCGGAGCGTCAGTGTACTTCGGGTCCGGGAGGACCTGACGCTTGGGAACTTCACCTTTACGCGGCATTGTCGATTCCTCTTACTTCGGGCGCTTCGCGCCGTACTTGGAGCGCGACTGCTTGCGGTTCGTGACACCGGTGGTGTCAAGCGTGCCGCGGATGATGTGATAGCGAACGCCCGGGAGATCCTTGACGCGACCGCCGCGGATCAGAACGACCGAGTGCTCCTGCAGGTTGTGCCCCTCGCCGGGGATGTACGACGTAACTTCCATGCCGTTCGTGAGACGAACGCGAGCGACCTTGCGAAGGGCCGAGTTCGGCTTCTTCGGAGTCGTCGTGTAGACGCGCGTGCAGACGCCGCGCTTCTGCGGGCAGTCTTTGAGCGCCGGCGAAGCGGACTTCGTCCGCACCTTCTCGCGACCGTTGCGGACAAGTTGATTGATCGTAGGCATCTAAATCCTGCTGGCGTGACTAGGCCGAAAAGCTCGGCGAGCGCGGAATCTTATGGATCCGCGCTGTTCTGTCAAGGGTAACGTACCTACGTCCATGGCCGCGCTTAACGGATCTGCTTGGCCAGAGCTGCGGCGGTCTTCTTTACGACCGGATTTGGATCGTGCGCGGCGGCGTACCTGACGTAGATCGCGGCTGGGTGGCCGATGCCGCGCAAGAAGCTCGACGCCCGGGTTCGGGTCCGCGAGCTGCTCAACATCTTGATTAGATTCCGGTTGATCACCGGATTGTTCTTGTACTGGGCGTTCTTGTGGATGGCTTCGGCGTAGTTGTCCATCGCGACCGACCACCAGGTCTTGTCGAAATGGAGGTTGCCCATGAGAAATGGGACGTAGGCACTGGCCGGCGCTTTTTTCTTCAGCACGCGCAGGCTGGCGAGCGCTTCTTCGCGATAACCGGCCTTGATGAGGTTCACGGCGTCGTGAACATTGGTCGCGAGCTGGGGCGCCGTGGGCGCCTTTTTCTCGGCTTCTTCATTGGACGCCGGCGCGTCCGCGGCCTCTTCTTCGGCGCTCTCCGCCGAGCCCTTCGACGGATCGAGATCCTCGGCCTTCGCCGGATCCATCTCGATCTCGGCGTCGTCCGCGCCGTCCATCACCGCAGCATCGGGCGTGACCGTGGCGACGGCCACCACCGGAGGCGCGGCATCGATGAACGTCGCGACCGAGGCATCGGGTTTGGCCGGCTTGGCCGTCTCACCCTGACCGACGCGATGGATCAAGTAACCCGCCATCGCCGCGGTGCCACCGATCAAGACCATCGCCGCGATCAGGGTGCGCCAGAACCGCGAGCGCTTGACCGGCCGATCGCCATCCATCGCCATCACGCTCGGACGCATCGGCTCGAGCTCGGTGGCATCGACATCGAGCTGCGTCGACGCAGCGCCGATCGTGCCCGCACCGACGGCGCGCTTGACACCCTTGGACTCGATCTTCTTCTGCGCTTCGATCACGATGCCCGGCGACGACTTGAGCCCCGTGATCTCGTCGATCGCGTTCGCCATCTCGATCGCGGTCTGAAACCTCGCATCGGGCGACTTGGCCATCGCCTTGTCGATCAGCGCCTGCAGCCCGTCCGGGAGAACGATGTCCTCGTCGACGCGATCGGCGAGCCTCGGAATCGGCGCGCCGCGATGCATGCCGAGGAGCGCGAGCGTGTCTTCGGCCGCGAACGGGCGCTCGCCCACCACCATCTCGAACAGCACGACCCCGAGGGCATACAGATCCGTGCGCGCGTCGATCGTGCCGCCCGGCACCGTCTGCTCGGGCGCCATGTAGTTCGGCGTGCCTACGACCATGTTCGTCTGCGTCGCATCACGACCGACGTTGCCGCGCAAACGCGCGAGTCCAAAATCGAGGATCCGGACCCGCTCGCCATGCCCGATCTCATCGGAGATCATGATGTTCGCGGGCTTCACATCGCGGTGGATGATGCCCTGCTCGTGCGCGTGTGCGAGGCCGGCCGTGATCTGTCGGGCGAGTGCGAGGGCCTGGTCTGGTGGGAGCGCGTCGCGATCGTCGAGCCGCTTGCGCAGGGTCTCGCCGTTGACGAAGTCCATCACGAGGTACGGCGTGTCCTGCCACACGCCGAAATCAACGACGGAGACGCAGTTCGGATGCGCGAGCTTCGACATCACGCGGGTCTCGCGATCGAAGCGGGCCTGGAACTCGTGGTCGGAGATGAACGACGCGTGGAGGAATTTGATCGCGACGAGCTTGCCGACGGGGACGCGCTCGGCCTTGAAGACCTCGCCCATCGCGCCAGCCGCCATCACCTCGAGCAGCTTGTAACGATCGTCGACGACCTGGCCTACTCGGCCGTCCGAGGTGTCGTCGGTCACGACAACTAAACTAGCACGCCTAGTGCGTCCACTTCTCTTCGCGGCGGTGCTCGGTGTCTTCGTATTCGTGCGCCATCACGAAGTGGTACGCCACCTCGCGGGTCTTCTCGTTCTCGACGAAACACTCGAACATCCACTCGCCCTCGGTCTCGGTCGGCTCGGCCTGGACGTAGGCGATCTCGGTCGAGAACACGAGCATCTCGCCGACCAGATCCTTCGCGCGGGCGAGCTGGACGACGCGGGTGTGGTCGTCTTCCTTGATCAGGGTCCAGTGAAAATCGTCATGGTCGAGCAGCACGGTCTCCGGCGTACCCGCACGGACGATGCAGTTCGCGTGGCCACCGAGCCAGGTCCAGAACTTCTCGAACGTGAGGGTGGTTGCCACCGCCGCGAGCCGCTTACCCGTGGTGCCCATACGGGGCTTGTACCCACCGCCGCGCCGCGAGGCAAGGCTTAGCGCCCCTTCCTAAAATTGGCCGGTCATCACGGCCCCACCCGCGCCCGGCGCGACGAGCGGCGCGAAGCGCACCGATTCTGCGCTGGGCTCGTCGAACAGGTAGAGTGCAAGTCCCGTCGCTGCCGCGGCTACGGCAGCGCCACCCAGGATCCAGGTCGCGGTGACGAAGTGATCACGAGAGGTCACCGCGTGATCATAGTCGTCGGCGACGTGGGCGGGCTGATCGCCCATCGCGAGCGAACGCTGCAGATTCGACGCGCTGTGATCGCGCACGAGCGCGACGATCGAGGTGGTGAGCGCGCCCGCCGCGAGCACGCTGGCACTGCCGAGCACCCACGGCACCGCCTTGCGCCGCGAGGTCGAGCGCAGCGGCGCATCGAGTACGAGCAGCTGGCCGCGTTGCACGACGAGCTCTCTCGCGAACGGCTCGCGACCGCGATGTGTGATCGCGAGGAGGTGCTTGCCCGCGCCGATCTCGAGCGACGAACCCGGGGTCGGCCGACCATCGATCGCGATGACGGCATCGGCTTCGGTGTGGACCGCGATCGTCGCGGGCCTGGGCCGGAGCTCGAGCTCGATCAGCTGTGATTGCCCCGCGATCGCGATCGCCTTCTTCTCCGCCGGCAGATAGCCCGCGGCGCTCACCCCGACGACGTGCTCGCGCGGATCGACATCGACGAGCGCGAACGGCTCGATCGGTTTGCCATCGAGCGTGGCATGTAGCCCCTTCGTGACCTCGCCGGTGCTATCGCCGACCTCGCGCAACGCGGTGTCGCCCTGCCCTGGCAGCGTGATCGAGACGCCGAGGCGCGTGTGCTCGACGGTCGTCGTCGCCGCGGTGCTCGGCTTGATGTTCGCGCGTTCCATCTCGCGCTCCATCTCGCCGAGGCTGTCGGCCGCATCGCCAACCCGACCGCCGGTCTTCACGCGATCGAGATATAGCTTGTAGAGCTCGACGCAGCGCCGCGCGTACTCGGGCTTGGCATCGACGCGATACAAGCGGCGATACGCCTGCGCGGCGGAGAACGCGATCTCCGGCAGCGGCATCGCCTTGAACGCCTCGTCGAAGTCCGCCGCCGCCGCGCTGAAGTTTTGCGCCGAGTACGCCTGGCTGCCCGCGCGGAAGTAGCGCTCGGCGGTCGCGCGATCGTCGGCCTGTGCCACGGCGCTCGCCAGTAGAACAAGGAGGGCGAGCCGCTTCATCGGCTGACCCCCGCGCAGCGCGAGGCATCGCGCGAAGAGCACTGCGCGAACACGACGAGGGCCTCGGTGCCGCGCGTGCCCGTGAGGGCGACCACGTCGTCGACGCCATCACCGGTGACATCCCCGACCTGGATCGAGCCGAGCACCGCGGGCGTGTGAAGCAGGACGTCGGCGCTGTAGCCACTCGTGGTCGCCGCCACGCGATAGAGCGTGGTGCCCGTGCCCTCGTGGCACGCGACGACCAGCTCGCTCGCAACACTCGGAGTCGCGAACCGATCGCTGTACGCGAAGTGACCGGGCGCCGCGTCGAAGCACGCCGAGCCTGCCGGTGCGATGGCCGCGATCGAGGTCGCGACGACATCGACGCAAGCGTGGGGTTGCCCGTGCGGATCGACCGCGCAGACCAGGACGCTCCCCAGACCCGCACTGCCCGCCGCAAACGCCGCGACGAGCTCGGGCACACCATCTCCGTCGAGGTCCGCGGGATGCAACGATCGTTCGCTCGAGCCCGGGGCGATCGGGCCGAACCCCGGCGTGGGTTCCGCGGTGATCGAGGGAGCGCCCTGCACGCTCGGATCGAACACCAGCCCGGCCGGCGTCGCCGATTTGTCGATCGCGAACACCACATCGTGCGTCGCGCTCACCGGCCACGCGAGCAGCGCGGACGCTTCGATGGCCCCGACCCCGATGAGCGCGGACCCATCGGAGGTCGTGCCATCGAGCGTGGAGCCGTTGCCAGCTGCGATCCACGCGCGCGGGCCGATGCCCGCCGTGTTGGCTTTGGGCACCGCAAGACCGACGAGATCAGGATGATCGCTCGTGCTACCGACCGACGGTACGAACTTGCCGATCACCGCACTACGGAACAGCGTGCTCTCGCTGTACTTGGTGCCGACGGCATCGCTCCGCGGATCGTAATAAGGCAGCATCGCGCGCTGTGCGCTGCCGTGCAGGAACGTGAGGCCGGCGTAGGGCTGACCGGGCGTGAGGACGAGCAGGTCGGCGACGACATCGAGGGGATCCGCCGAATCGGTCAGGCCGACCTTCGCCGAGGCGATCAGCTGCGAGAACACGGCGACCGGCACGGGCGGCTGCGGCCGATCCGAGGTCACGTACGAGACATCGAGCTCGGTGTGATCACCGACGAGCTCGGTGAAGCCGATGTCCGGATAGCCATTGCCATCGTAGTCGTCGATCGTGAGGGCGGTGACCTCGGCGGCCGTGTCGAGCCTGAACAGCTCGAACACCGGATAGCCGAGGTACGACTGGCGAGAGAGGATGTCGAGGTCATCCGCACCTCGACCGGCAAGCACCAGATCCGTGCGTCCATCCAGATCGAAGTCTCCGTACGCGACCTGCGACCACGTGCGCGCCGATTGGTAGATGTTCAGCCACGAGGTCGTGCCCGCGACGAACAGGTACAACCCATCGCTCGTCACGAGGATATCGTTCGAGCAGTTGGGAAGTGCTGGCACGGTCGGCACGTGACCGATGATCACGGTCTGCGAGGTCGGTCCGGCGAGCGGTTGCAACGGATCGCCCCCCAGCGCCTGCGCACCGATGACGCTCGCCGGCTTCATCACGCAATGCGTATTCGATCCGGATCCGGTCATGATCGCGTCGTAGCGACGGAGCGCCGCCGGACCACCATCGACGTCGATCAGCGACGGGCAGCGGCTCGTGGGATCGAGCGAGATGTTCGCGAATACCGGGTTTTGCTTGTACGTCGGTGCGTTCGGTGGCGTGATGTTCGTGACGATCGCGGTCTCGGCGAAGCTGTTCTTGTGGATCGCGAGCACGCAGAGCTTCTTGTCCGCGCCGGTGCCCGTGCGCATCGCGAACACGAGATCGGTCGGCGAGGCACCCTCGGCATTGATCTGATAGGTCTCTACGTCCGTGGCCGCGAGCTGGTCCGGGGTCAGCGCGAGGTCACACGGCAAGATATTGACCGGATTGGCGATGTCGACGAAATCGAACAACAGGAACCGGAGCTTGCCGATCGTGGGACTGCCAGGAACGGTGTCGACGATCAGCGCGCCGACCACCTCGCGCGTGACGCTGAACACGTAGTGAACATCGAGTGTGGTGGTCTGGGTCGGATCGGCGAGCAGACTCTCGACATCGAGTGGGGAGAGTGCGCCGTACGGCGAGGTGTAGGCGACGAGTCCGTCAGGCGTACTGAGCGCGAGATCGATCGAGGCATCGCCATCGAGATCCCCGAACGCGGCCGGGCCGGTCTGGGTCGGCGTGAGCTGGGACTCGGAGACCGCGAGCAACCCCGAGCTCGCGCCATGGCGAATGATGATCGACGAACGCGACGCACCGACGACATCCCCGATGCCGTCGCGATCGATATCGGTGATCCGGTAGTCGTCCGCGGCGAAGGGGCCTGCGACCTGGGCCTGCCCGAGCGTGCCGCCGGGTGCGTGACAGCGATCGTCGGCGCCGCAGGTGTACGCGCTCGTCGGACAATCGGTCGCGGCGGTACAGACCACCGCGCAAGCGACACAGGTCGCCTCGCGCGAATCGCAATCTTCGCCAGCTTCGACGACGCCGTTGCCGCACACGTTGCGCGCGACCGGATCGAAGGTCGTACAGCCTGCGGCATTGAGGGCGAGCAACGCGAGTGCGAGTGCGACCCGATTCAAGGTTTGTCCTTTCCGAACACGTCGATGATGTCGTCGTGGCCGGGTTGTTGCCTCGGCCTGGTACTCGGCTTCTTGATCACTGGTTTGGGCTCGACGACTGGCGCGGCCCCGGCGGCGGGCGTGGCATCGGCGGGCGCGGGGACGATGACCGGCGCTGGCTTCTCGACGACGGGCGCCGCCTTCTCGAGGACGGGCGCCGCCTTCTCGACGACGGGCGCCGCCTTCTCGACGACGGGTTGCGACTTCTGCGTCAACACGATCACCGCGACGATCGCGGCCGCGACGATCGCGACGACCCCGAGCATCAGGCCCACGCGCGCGTTTTTCGCGGGACCGACCAACGTGCTCGGCGTCATGCTCGGCGTGGGCAGCTCGGGATGGCTCGGTTGCGTCGCCGCGAGCGACGGAACGGAGGACGCGGTGATCGATCGCATCGTGTTGGGCGGTGGTGTCACCGCATCCCAGCCGACGGTCGGGCGAGCGATCGCGATGCCGGCGGCCTCGGCCGCTCGCTCGAGCGCGCGGATCGCGGTCGCGAGGTTCGGCGGGCGCTCGTCGCGCGACTTCTTCATCAGCCAGGCGATCGCTTCGTCGACACCCGCCGGCAACCCGGGGGCGAGCGTCGACGGTGCGACCGGCTCGTCGTTGAGCTGCTTGATCATGATCTCCATGAAGTCGTCGGCATCGATCGCATGCTTGCCGGTCAGCATCTGATACGCGACCACGCCGAACGCGTAGTAGTCGGTACGGTGGTCGACGTCCTTGCCGCGGCATTGCTCCGGCGACATGTAGTACGGCGTGCCGATCGGGATACCGGTGCGCGTCTTGTGCTTGTTCGCTTCTTCACCCGAGCTCATCAGCTTCGCGATGCCGAAATCGAGCAGCTTCGGCCAGTCTTCGCCGCCATCCGAATCGCGTACGAGAAAGATGTTCTCGGGTTTGAGATCGCGATGGGCGATG
>JANXOP010000089.1 GCA_025357755.1 Kofleriaceae bacterium
CGACGCGCCCCGAGCAGGGTGGTCGTCCGACCCAGCCCCAGCGGCCGGAGTATCCGACGCGTCCCGAGCAAGGTCAGGGTGGTTGCCCGACGCAAGAGCCGCAGCGGCCGGAGTATCCGACGCGTCCCGAGCAGGGTGGTCGTCCGACGCAGCCGCAACGCCCCGAATATCCGACGCGCCCGGAACAAGGCACGCGTCCGCAAGACGGCGGCGGCGTCCGCCCGAACGGTCCGTCGGTCC
Organism: Kofleriaceae bacterium; assembly: GCA_025357755.1. Taxonomy (GTDB): domain Bacteria; phylum Myxococcota_A; class Polyangia; order Haliangiales; family Haliangiaceae; genus JABFXX01. Next base: position 241 of record JANXOP010000089.1, read on the forward strand.
CGATCCGTCCGGAAATTCCGCCGCAGCAACCGACCGCGCCGCGCACGGCGCCGCCGCAACGTCCAACGGCCCCGCAGCAAGAGCCGTCGCGGACCCGCGTACACAAAGAGTAGTTACTCGACGCGGAGCGCGCGCTCGAACTCTTCGGGGTTCGAGCTCGCGTAGATCGCCGTCTCCATCGAGACGAGGCCGGCGTTCACGAGATCGATCAGGTGCTGATCGAAGAGCTGCATCGAGTACAGGTCGCGGCCCTTCCGGATGAGCTCCGGAATGTCCTGCAACCGGCCCGAACGAATGCACTCGCGGATCGTGCGCGTGACGCGGAGGATCTCGACGGCTGGGAGCCGGCGACGACCATCCTTGCTCGCGACGAGGCGCAGGCACACGACGGCCTGCAGCGTGTCGCCGAGGCGATCGCGAATGACATCCTGCGCGTCGGTCTCGAACAAGCCGACGTAGCGCTGCACCGTCGCGACGGCATCCGGCGTATGGATCGCCGAGAGCACGAGGTGACCGGTCTCGGCGGCCTTGAGGCACGTAGCGGCGGTCTCGCGATCACGGATCTCACCGACGAGGATCACGTCCGGATCCTGGCGCAGCGCCGCGGTCATCGCGTCCTTGAATGACTCGGTATCCGCGCCGACTTCGCGCTGGATGATCATGCACTTCTGCGGTTCGTGGATGAACTCGATCGGATCTTCGATCGTGATGATGTGCGCGTGGCGGGTCTCGTTGATGTAGCGCAGCATCGCTGCCATCGACGTGGTCTTGCCGTTGCCGGTCGCGCCCGTGATCAGCACGAGGCCACGACGCGCATCGGCGATCTCGGCGAGCACGGGCGGCAGGTTGAGCTGCTCGATCGAGAGCACCTGGATCGGGATGAGGCGCATCACGATACCGACCGCGCCGCGCTGGCGAAATACCGAGGCGCGGAACCGACCGCGTTGCGCGAGCGAGTACGAGACATCGATCTCGGCGAACCGGCGCGTGAAGTCGGTCTGGATGTTGCGATCCTCGAGGATCATCCGCGCGATGGCTTCGGTGTCTGCGGCCGTGAGCGGCGGCACCTTGATCGCGCCGAGCAGCTCACCGTGAAGACGATAGTGTGGGGGATAGCCAACTTCGAAATGGATATCGGAGACGCCGCGCTCGACGCCGAAGGCCAACAGCTTGTGAAACGCGTTGCGATCCATGCAGACCGGATCAGTTTAGACCGGGTCGGCCTCCGCCGGGCTTTCCGTCGGTCGCGTTTTCGGGGTCTCCAGGCTTCTTCAAGCTGGACAGGAGCGCCTCGCCGGTCGCCTCGTCATCGCTGAGTGGCTGCCAGGCCTGCACGGTCGGTTCGGGGGCATCCGTGGGTGGTTCAGAGGCGCGGGGCCGACGCGGGTCGGTCACGCTGGGCAACGCGAAGTCCGAGGTGATTTCTTCCTCGGGTCGACCGAACGCATTGCGCGGGATCGCGTTGGTCAGGCTGCCCTGCGCGATCGGAATCGGGAGATCGCGATCCTCATCTTCATCCTCATCCGCGTCGTGCTGGACCTGGACCAGGATCTGCGGCTTCGAGCTCGCCGCCGAGTTGGTCGACCGGAGCTCCGCACGAACCGCATCCGGTAGTGTCGGAAACGGTGGGCCGGGCCGCGCCATGTAGTAGCCCTGGCCATAACGAATCCCGAGGTCGCGCAGCGCCACGACATCTTCGACCTGTTCGATGCCCTCGGCGATCATCACCGCATCGATCGTCTCGGCGATGTGGCGGAGCGAGCGCAACATCTCGCGCTTCACCGTCGAGCGTGCGATGCCACGCACGAGCACGTCGGAGATCTTGATGAAGTGCGGGCGCAGCGACATCACGGTCTCGAGGTTCGAGTGGCGGGTCCCGACGTCATCGATCGCGACGCCAAAGCCCATCGCGGTATATACGCCGAGCGCGCGCTTGAACGAGGTGAAGTTCTCGATCGCGAGGCGCTCGGTGATCTCGAAGACGATGTTTGCGGGGGTGAGACCCGCGGCCGTGAGCAAGTTGCCGACCTCGACCTCGATGAAGGCGTGGTCGTAGAACGACATCGGCAGGAGGTTCACGAACAGGCGATGGACCGGTTCGAGCGCCTTCGCCGAGCGCAAGGCACCGCGGAAGCACGCGCGATCTAGCTCGACGGTGAGATCGACTTCTTCCGCGATCGCGAACAGCGTCGCCGGCGATTCGATGGCGGTGCCGCGCGGGCCGCGGGTCAGCGCCTCGAAGGCGAACACGTCGCCGGTGCCGAGATCGACGATCGGTTGATACACGCTCGTGAGCCCTTCACCGAGGATCACGTCCTGGAGGGTCGAGCGATCGCGATGCGCCTTGCGTTCGCGCAGGTTGCGCGCGGATTCGGTCGCGTCGCTGATCAAGCGCGCGGTGAGCCGCTCGGGGCGGAGCAGCGAATTGCCGAGCACGCGTGCCGCACCGACAACGATGCGCGGCTGTTCGCGTAGCACCTCGCTGACCATCGCCACGAGCGCTTCTTCGACCGCGCGTTCGACCGCTTGCGCGAGCGCCTCGAGATCGAGGCGCTGCGCGCCCCGCGGCGCGAGGATGACGAAGTAGCCATCACCGTCGCCGGATCGACAGATGATATCTGCCGGATCTAGCACCGCGCCACGCAACCGATCGAGCACCGCCGCAGCGTGATCATAGATCTCGCTGTGATGCGCGACGCCGAGGTCGAGCTCGACGCGATGCAGGCGCGACAGATCGACGAGCAGGCACGACAGCGAGCGATCGCGCTGCAGGATCGACGTGACCTCTGCCATGCGCTCTTGATACGGGCGAAACCGATCGACCTCGGGCTCGCGCGGCTTGTTGAACGGCTTGCTCGCGGTGGTCTTGGGCTCGGCGTCTTCGCCGGCAGAGAAGTGGTGCACGCGACCGGTCCCACCGCGCTTCGCACCCCGCAGGGCGGACTCCGCTGCGGTCAACAGGCTCTCCGGATCCGCCGCGTCCTCGGGCAAGCAGGCGACACCGATCGAGACCGTGATCTTGCGATCGTTCGGCATCGTCGCCGCCGCGACCGCATCGCGAATCCGGCCGGCCTTGGTCAGCGCCCCGGCCTTGTTGGTCTCGGGCAAGAGCAGCACGAACTCTTCGCCGGAGTAGCGCGCAACAACATCGGACGTCCGCACCCGATCGGCATCCTCGAGCAAGATGTTCGCGATCTTGCGTAGGATATCGTCGCCGGCTTGATAGCCGAGGTCGTAGTTGACGCTCGCGAAGCTGTCGATATCGGCGATCAAGAGCGACATCGGCTGGGAGTAGCGAAGCGCGCGCGCGCACTCTTCACGCAGGCGCTCTTGAAAGGCGAGGTGGGTGTAGAGGCTGGTCAGCGGATCGCGCAGCGTGAGGGCGTCGAGCTGCATCCCCATCTGCGCCAGCTGTTCGGTCGCCGCGGAGATCTCGCGACCTCGATCCGAGAGCTGGGTCTGGAGCGCGACCTCGTGCTCGCGCAACTGCACGTTCACCGTGCGGAGCTCGTCCATCAGGCGCACGTTCGCGCGCTCGAGCCGATAGGTGTGGATCAGCTGATCGACGACCTGCAAGAGGTCGGCGAGCTTCCACGGTTTCGTGATCACGTAATGCAGATGACCTGCATTGATCGCGGTGATCAGCTCTTCAGAATCCGGAAAGCCGGTGACGACCGCGCGGCGACAATGCGGCCGCAGCGTCGAGATCCGCGCGAGCAGCTCCGCGCCGGGGAGCCCTGGCATGCGAAGGTCCGCTAGCACCGCGACGACATCGGGCTGCGCCTCGATCATCTCGAGGGCTTCTTGCCCACTCGTGGCAAGCATCACGGTGCAGCGCGCCCGGAGCACGCGCCCGAGCGCATCCAGGTTGTTGCGATCGTCATCTACGCAGATGACAACCGGCTTGCTCTCGTCCCCGCCTGACTGCGAAGGGTCTACTACCAATGTGCCTCCAGTATAGCCAGGTCGACCTCTCGCTTTGAACCATGAAGGGCCGTGGTGTTTTTAGCGCGCACACGTAGGCGGAGGTGCCGAAGAGGCGCCTAGTCAGAAGTCGCGAAGGCGGCGTTAAAATTCGCAGACGTAGGCATACGAGCCCGCCGGCACGGGCGCGAGGCCGGTCGTGCACGGACGGTCATCCCAGGTGTCCGCGGGCGTGCGCAGGCCGGCCATCACGAGACAGTCTTCTTGGTAGCCGCCGCCACCGCTATTGTTCGGCTCGCCGGCGTGGAACATCTTGAACGTGAGCGGCGTGTTGTCCTGCCACAAGAACGTTCCCTCGGTCACCACATCGGTCGCGCCGAGGAACATGTCGTAGCCCGTGCCGAGCGTCGCGACGAGCTCGTTCTGGGTCGCGTTCTCGATCTTCGCGAGGTGCGCGTTGACCGCGATGCACGCGGCCTTCGCGGCATCGAAGGTCTTCGCGGTCTTGAACAGCATGAAGCAGTTGCCGCTCGCATCCGTCGCGTTCGAGTCGCCACCGGTACACGGCCGCGCATCGGGCATCGCGTCGAGCGGAATCGCGGTCTCACCGTCGACGTTGCCATCGACGCCTGCCGTGTGGGTGCCGATCGCATCGCCGAGCTGGGCGCTGCACGCCGCCCACGCTGCCACCACGGGCACGATGGCGAAGGTGATGGCGTACTTCACAACCGATATTGTGCAGGAGCCGCGGGTGCTCTGACGAGAACCTTCGGTGTACGTTTCATGCCACATGAGTCGTCAAGCCCCCCTCGTCTTCATCATGGCCGCCGGACTCGGCACGCGGATGAAGAGCGAAACGGCCAAAGTGCTGCACAAAGTCGCCGGCCGCCCGATGTTGCATTGGGTCGTGACCACGGCGCGCAGCGCTGGAGCCTCGCGCGTCGTCGCGATCCTCGGCCACCAGATCGAAGCCGTGAGGACCTCGCTCGACGCCAGCTTCGGGGCTGGCGCCGTCGACATCGCGCAGCAAGCCGAGCAGCGCGGCACCGGTCACGCGGTGCAATGCGCCCTGCCCTCGGTCGCGAACGAGCCCGATGATCGGATCGTCGTGATCCTGACCGGTGATGCCCCCCTGCTCCCGGCTGAAAGAATCTCCGAGCTGGTCGCTGCGGCTGCCGCATCGCCGGCCGGGATGGCGCTCGTATCGACCGTGCCCGATCGGCCGATGCCGTACGGCCGGCTCGTGCGCGACGACAAGGGTGTGCTCGCGAAGATCGTCGAGCATCCCGATGCGTCGCCCGAGCAGCGCCTGATCAAGGATACGAACGCCGGGTTCTACGCGATCCGGCTCGGCCATCTGCGCTCGGATCTCTCGAAGCTCTCGGCCGATAATGCCAAGGCCGAGCTCTACCTCACCGACCTCGTGGCGCACGCGTACGCACGCGGCGGGGCGACCTCGATCGAGGCGCCGTTCACCGAAGTCACCGGCATCAACGACCGCGTCGACCTCGCGGCCGTCGAGACCGCGGCGCGCAAGCGCATCAACGAAGGCTGGATGCGTGCGGGCGTCACGATGATCGATCCGGCGAGCACGTACGTCGACGCCGAGGTAGGGCCACTCGGCAAGGACGTGATCCTCGGGGCGAACGTCGCGCTGCGCGGCAAGACCACGATCGGCGATGGCGTCCAGATCGATCACGGTGCGGTGATCACCGATGCCTCGATCGCCGCCGGCACGCACATCAAGCCGTACTCGGTCGTCGCCGAATCGCAGATCGGCGAGCGCGCTCAGATCGGTCCGTTCAGCCACCTGCGCCCCGGCACGCGCGTCGACGAGGATGTCCACCTTGGTAACTTCGTCGAGACCAAGAAGACCCACATGATGGCGGGCGCGAAGGCGAACCACCTCGCGTATCTCGGCGATGCCTCGGTCGGCGCCAAGTGCAACATCGGCGCGGGCGTGATCACGTGTAACTACGACGGCGTCGGCAAGTACAAGACCACGATCGAGGCCGGCGCGTTCGTCGGTTCCGATAGCCAGCTCGTCGCGCCCGTCACGATCGGGCGCGATGCGTATGTCGGCTCGGGCACGACGGTGACCAAGGATGTCCCCCGCGGGGCCCTCGCCATCACGCGCGTGAAACAGGTCAACGTCGAGGGGTGGGCCGACCGCTTCCGCGAAGCGCAATCCAAGCGCAAGAAGCCGCCTGAAGGCGGCTGAGTCCCGTGCTACCTCTTAAGAGAGGTGTACTGCTCGATCGACAAAATCGACCTGGCTGCTCGGGTCGACGGTAGACCGATCGCGATCCAGACCGATCACCGCACCGCCGCCGAGATGTTGGCGGAGCCCGAGCTCTCGGTGCTGTTCGCGATGGCGCGCATCATCAACGCGCGCGCGCAGCTCGCGGACGACGGTCACCGCAACGCCGCGGTACACTACGTGATCGGCAGCAAGCCTCCGGCCCTGCTGCGCGAGGCGCTCGTCGCGACCGGCGCGAAGATCGAGCGCTCGGATCGCAAGATGGCGCTCGAAGCACTCGGCCCCGGTTCGGTCGGCGCGACTGGCGATCTCGCGGATCGGATGTTCGCGCAGCTCGCGAAGCGCGCCGCCGCGAAGATGGGCGTGCGCGATCTCGCGATGGCGCTCCACATGCTCGAACAGCAGACCACGACGAATCCACCGGACCGCTCCGACGAGGCGGTGTACTGGACGCGGGTGCTCGAGCTCGCGGCGCTGACCGGCGAGCTGCTGCGCGCGAAGTACGCGGGTCGCTGGATCCAGACCGAACGCGCGCTCGTGCCTTTCGGCTTCGAGCTCGACGAGGCCACCGCGCTCGCGAAGAACGTCGTGTTCCCGACGAATCGCGCGCAGCGCGTGATCGAGGATGTCGGGGCGGCATCGCTGTTCGAGCTGCTCGCCGCGGCCGGGGATCCGGTGCGCGCCGCGACCGGCCGGCTGATGCCGAGCTTGCGCGCGCGCGGCGATGTCGTGCTCGACGAGATCCTGTGGCGCCCGGTCGTCGACGATGAAGCGCCGAAGGATCTGCCGATCATCGTGTGCGGCATCGACGGTGAACGCACGTTCGCGATGCTCCGCAAAGAAGCCCTGCCGAAGCCCGCCGAACAGGCGCTCGCCGAGGCGTACGCGAACCTCGCCGAGGAGACCGTGCAGTGCGACGTGCTGCCCTTCGACGATGCGAAGATCATCATCGTGTCGGGAAGTTTTTACGCGGCAGAGAAGTTACTAGACCGCGACTTCATGCGCTCGCTCCACGATGACCTCGGCGCGGATCTGCTCGCCGCCGCCGCACCCTCACGCGGTTGCCTGCTGGTCGGTAAGATCACCGACGAGCCCGAGGCAATCGCGCGGTTCACGCAGCTCGCGCGCACGCGTCACGATCAGAGCGGCGGCCGATCGATCTCACCGGCGGTCATGCTGGTCTCGGACGGGCGCGTCGCGGGGTACGTGCGGGGCCCTGGCGATCTCGATCCGCGAGCACCCGTACCTGCCTCCGAGAGACGGCCCGGTTTCCTGCGTCGGCTGTTCGGTCGCAAGTGAAGCGCTTCGCCCTGCTACTCGGCGTGATCGGTTGTAGAGGCAAACCGGAGGCCCACGTGTTCGAGGACGCCGCGTCCGCGGCCGTGCTGCACGGCGATGCCGCGCCGAAGCACGACGAGTGGGCCGAGCTCGCGCGCTTCACGAAGACCGAGCCGGTGCACGTCGTACCGCTGCCCGTGAAGACCACGATCCCGCGCTTCGATGTCGGCGGACCGGCACTCGCGAAAGGCATCGCGGTCGTCTCGTCATCGCAGTTCGGCTTCGTCGCGGTCGACTATCGCAGCGGTCAAGTGATGTGGAGTAGACCCGCCGGGCTCCACGTCGCGCCCCCGCTCGCGCGCGCCGGCGCGTTCGTGCTCGTCGGAGAGTGCCTGCAACCGCCCGAGATGAAGGGCGAGGAGCTGCTGCTCGGCTGCGTGCGGACCGTGAATCCGACCGGCGGAGACATCAACTACGTCGCGATCCGCGGTCATCAGAAAGACGTCCAGGAGTTCGCCGACGAGCCAGGCCCCCAACATCTCTGGAGTACGCCCGGCGACACGTTGCTATGGAAGCGCGGCGACAAGGCCGTGCTCGTCGATCCGGTCACTGGCCTCGCGAGCTCCGCGCCCGCGAACGAGCCGGCCCTCACGATCACCTACAAGGATCGCGCGTGGGACGTGACGCAAGATGACGAGGGTGTCCTGTCAGCGACGCAGAAGGGCAAGCCCGCGTGGAAGTCGAAGCGCACGTTCACCGAGCTGATCGGTGCGGTCTATCTGCCGGAGCAAACCCCGATGGTGCGCGTCTCGAACGTCGGGCGATTCGGGGGCGTGGCCGAGATGAGCCTGTTCGATATCGATGCGACCGGCTCGCTCCACGGCACGGTCGCGTTTCCGGTGCCGGGCATCGGCATCAACGGGCACGGCATCGACTCGGTCGGCGATGCCGCGCTCGCGATCCAGCTCGATCGTTCGCTCGACCACCACTTCATCGTGGGTTATGCGGCGAATGCGTTGCTGATGTGGGTGTATCCGCTCCCGGTCGTACAGCGCCCCGACCCGATCGGGGTCGCCGTCGCCCCGGATGCGGTTGTCGTGTTCCACGACGGCGACACCCTCACGGTCCTGCCCGAGCTGTCGGCCCCTCCTACGGCTCCCGGTGCGACGCGTCCGCCGTCGGAAAACGCTGCACCGTAACTACGCGATCAGGCTCGCGAAGCCTTGGCATCCGAGCTGCTTTAGTAGCTCGTCATGATGAACGTGATGAAGAGCCTGCTCGCCGCGACTGTCGTGATGTCCCTCGCCGCAACCGGGTGCGTCCGCCAGGATGCCACCCCCACGAGCGACATCGACAACGCCATCCCGACCGCTGACCAGGTCACGATCAAGCTGCCGACCGCGGGTCAGAGCCGGACGGTCGGCGACCTCGCGACGTACTACCTGACCACGCGCGCCGCGACGCTGACCTTCAACGGTGGCGCCGCCTGGGTGCTCACGCTCCTCCACGCGATCGTCCAGTACCCGGTCACGTCGGTCAGCGGCAACACCTATACGTGGGGCCCGTGGAGCAACGCGCTCGACCCGGCGGAGTACCGCCTCGACGTCACCGCGAATGGTGACGGCACGTACGCGTACTCGCTGTCGGGTCGCAACAAGACTCAGAGCGGTTCGCAGTTCCAGATGATCATCACGGGCGATGCGGATCCGACCGCGGGCGAGCTCGCCGGTAACGGTCACTTCACCCTTGATCTGAACGCGAGCCACAGCGTCGATCCGATCGACAATCCGACCGACAAGGGCGTGATCGACGCGACCTACGATCTCGCGGCGAAGAAGCTCTCGCTCCATATCGACACGACCGACGACCACGGCGCCGCGGAGGTCGCGGACTACGCGTACGCTGAAGGCACCGATGGTTCGGGCGACATGACCTTCAACGTGTTCGGTAACGCGGGCGGCACCGCCGCGAACGAGCAGATGACGGTGCGCTCGCGGTGGACCGCCGCCGGCGCGGGTCGTGGTGATGCGCGGATCGCAGGTGGCGACCTGGGCACGGTCCAGGCGATTGCCTCGGAATGCTGGGGCACGGACTTCCGCCGGACCTACTACACCGACAACGCCAGCTTCCAGCCGACCGAGGGTGACGCCGCCGCCTGCGCGTTCGCCGACGTCGACCTGCCGCCGGTTCAGTAAGCTGCGGTCACAGTTGACTGTATCTTGTCGCCCGCGGTAACAACCTCGTCGGAGGAACGCATGGCGAATCTGCCCAAAGACGCTCAGGAACTGTTCGACAACCTCGTCCCCGAAGGCCTGAAGGCTTATCCGGACAAGGCCCGCGAGCTCAACGCGATCTACTGCTTCAAGGTCAGCGGCGAAGGTGGCGGCGAGTGGACCGTCGACTGCACGAGCGACCCGCCGGCCTGCGTCCGTGGTGACACGGGCAAGGCGCAGTGCACGGTCGAAGTCGCTGCCGATGACTTCAAGACAATGCTGTCGGACCCCAACGCCGGCATGCAGCTGTACTTCCAGGGCAAGCTTCGCGTCTCGGGCGATCCGATGCTCGCGATGAAGCTGCAGCAGCTGTTCGAAATCGCTCGCCCGAAATGAGCGTCTAGCTTCGCCCTGCGAAGCGCTTTACGGAGTTGTCGGATCTGCGAAGTGCACGGACTTCGCGATCACGTCACACGGCGTATCGGTACAGACCAAACGGAACAGTCGATGCTGGAAGGGATTCCAGAGGACTGTTGCTTTGGTCTTTTTGCTTTGGAGCTCGGCGAGCTTGGTTGGCCCGATCGCGAGCGCGTCCCAGACCGACATCTCCGAGACCGTGATCACGTACTTCGCGCGTTTTTGCGTCGAGGTCGCCGTGACCACGACCGCGTGACCGGCCAGATCGATCGTGCGCTTGATCTCCGGCTTGGCTGGCACCTCGAGCGTGAAGGTGTCGGTCTGGTCGTGGATGACGAACTTACCCTTGGCGCCCGCGCGCGAGCGGATGCCCGTCAGCGTCGCCGGATCGGTGACCGCATCGGGAACCTGGCGCAGGTGGACGCTCGCGAGGAACGCCTCGGTCGCAGCGGATTGCGCTCCGTTCGCGCTCGAGCTCGCGATCAACCCGCGCGCGGTATCGATCTGCGCATCGACCACGATCTCGACGCCCGTGCCCTTCACCGTGAACCGCGTGATCGCTTGCTTGTCGTCGGTGCGCTCGGCCTTCGTCATGGTGCCGTGCTTCGCGAGCTCGGCGCCGATCTCCTTGAGCCCGCCTTGATCGCGCATGTTGCGCCCCATCGCGATCAGCTCCAGCTCGTAGACCGGTCCATTCGAGCCGGCCGGCGGTTGCGCCGAGATCGTGTAGATGTCGAAGCGCTTGCCATCGGCGTTCGGCTTCGACGACTGGGTCGCCTTCGCGGTCGGCTTGATCGGAAACGTCGCGGTGACGAGCGGCGAGGTCACGACGAACGCACCATCGGAGCGCGGCGCGACCCAGAAGTCCGCGATGCCGAGCTGCGTTGCGGGGCCGAGGGTGGTAGCGGGCTCGGCCGCGGGGGCCGCGAGCGCGAGCGACGGCACCGAAGCGATCGCGGTGCGGACATGCGCGAGCTGATTCGGATCGAGATCTCGGAAGCACGACTTCGCGTCGGCGAGCTGCAGCACGTGGGTCGTACACTCGACGACTTTCGGCGCCCACGCGTCATCGCTGCACGCCGTGACGAGCGGTGCTTCGACCTTCGCGACCTCGGCCTGGACCATCACGAGCTGCGCGATCGCGGCGTCGCATCCGCCGAGCTTTGGCGCCGTCGCGACGAAGAACCGACCCGCGACTTCGGTGACGACGAGCGTGGCGTCGGTCGTCGACGGCTTGCCCTTGCGCGTGAGCTTCAACTGGACCGCGAGCGTGTGGCTAGTGAACGGCTGCGTGAGCTTGCAGCCGCGCGACATCGCCTCGCCCTTGGCCATCACCTTCGCGGGAGTCGGCTCGTCGATCTTCGCGACCGAGAACGAGGTGCCCTTCGCGTGATCGATCGCGTGCGAGAGCTCGTCGCGAACGAGGCCGGCGGCCTGCTGCGCATCGGCCGCGGTCTGCTCGTGGCTGTCGTCGCACGCGACGATCATCGGCACCAGGCCGCTGCCGGACTTCGCGACGAGACCTTCGAGGTCTCCGGCGGCGAGCGCCCGAAAGGTCTCGCGCACGGCGGTGTCGCGATCGGTGTAGCCGCCGAGGTCGGCCACTTTCGGCGTGGGCTTGTGAAGCAGCAGCAGCGTCACGCCGGTCGCGCCGCCCGCGAGCAAGAGCCCCGCGATGACGAGCGGCAGAGGTCGCCACTTCTTCTCCGGCACCTGGCGCTGCGCGCGCTTGTTGCGTGGTGCGCCGGTCGCGTAGTCCTGCGGATGGACCATCACCTGCGGGGGGAACATCACCCTGCACGTGTCACATCCCCACTGCTGCTGGTCCGAATACCAGCGCAGCAGCGAGCCGCAGTTTGGGCAGGGCGGCCCCTGATTCATCGGGTGGGATCGTACACTGCCGCCATGGCTCCGTCTCCGCTCGCCGACGCGTTGCAAGGTATCCGTGTCCTCGATCTGTCGCGCCTGCTGCCGGGCCCGTTTCTGACGATGATTCTCGCGGATATGGGCGCGGACGTGGTCAAGGTCGAAGATCCGAACCTCGGCGACTACATGCGAGCCTTTCCACCCGCCAAGGGCGGTGTCGGCGGACGCTATCTCGCGGTCAACCGCGGCAAGCGCTCGATGGTGCTTGATCTCAAGCAGGCGGCGGGGCGCGCTGCACTGCTCGCGATGGTCGAGAAAGCCGACGTCGTCGTCGAGAGCTTTCGTCCAGGGGTGATGGCGAAGCTCGGGCTCGCGTACGAGGTGCTCGCGGCGAGGAATCCAAAGATCATCATGTGCTCGATCAGCGGGTACGGCCAGACCGGCCCGTACACCCATCGCGCGGGCCATGATCTGGATTACATCGCGCTCGCGGGCGTGCTCGCGATGACCGGTCCCGCGCATGCCGGACCGCAGATGCCGGGGGTGCAGATCGCGGATCTCGCCGGTGGTGCATTGTGGAGCGCGACCGCGATCCTCGGCGCGCTCGTCGGTCGCCATCGCACCAACAAGGGCGCGCACCTCGATATCTCGATGACCGAAGGTGCGCTCGCGCTCGTCGCGCCCGAGCTTGGCAATCTCGATTGTGGCGCGAAGCCCACGCGTGGGGTCGAGACCTTGAACGGTGGCCTCGCGTGCTACGGCGTGTACCGCACCAAGGACGAGCGCTATCTCGCGGTCGGCGCGCTCGAGCCGAAGTTCTGGCTCGCGCTGAACGCCGCGATCGGGCGCCCGCCGGTCGCCGCCGAGCTGATCGGTTCGCCCGCCGACCAGGCACGCATTCGCGGCGAGCTCGCCGAGATCTTCCTGCAGAAGACCGCCGCCGAATGGCACGCGGTGCTCGCCCCCCACGACTGCTGCGTCGAGATCGTGACCGAGCTCGAAGAGCTCCCGAGCCATCCGCTCCACACCGCGCGCGAAGTGTTCTTCGAGATCGACGGCGGCCCCGGCGTTGGCCCGATCATGCAGGTACGCACCCCGGTGGGTAGACCGGCGAAGGCGTCACCGCCGCCCAAGCACGGCGAGCACACCGCCGAAGTCCTCGCCGAGTACGGCGTCACGCTCTAGATCGGTCTTCTTCAGCACCGACGCTAGGTTTCGTCGATCTCGCCCGCGCCGCCGAGCCGCAGATCGATCGAGAGCTCCGGCGCCAACCGCGACAGCAAGCGCTTGGTGTTCGGAGGCCCGGTCCCGGTGATCTTGAGCGAGCGCAGTGAATCGAAGCTGCCACCCCCGAGAAACGCGATGCCCTCCTCGGTGAGCTGAGCATCGAGCAGCGTGAGCTTTCGCAGCCGCGCGCCGATCGGATTCGTCGCGAGCGCGAAGCACAGGCCATCGGTGGAGTGCGAGACCGTGACACACAGCTCGGTCAACTTCGGCGTGATCTCGGGTGCGAGCAGCGGCACGAGCCAGCGCGCATCGAGCACGCGGTCACCGGGATCTCGATACGGCGACCGGATCTCGAGTGCCTCGAGATGCGGCCAGCGCTGCGCCGCGAGCGCGTCACACGTGCGGCGCTCCCACAGCGCGGCCTCGATCACGAGCGTGCGAAGAAACTGCGTGATCTCGAGCGAGGCGAGCGGCGCGATCAGCATCTCGAGCTCCTCGGGCATGCCGTGCAGGTGGGCGCTGCGGACGAACCCGCACCGCCATGTCGCATCGACGAGATCCGCCGCGTACTTCTGCGTAGGCTCGTCGACGATCTGTTCGCCGAGCGCACCCCACAACCGTGTCGCGTGCATGAAGCGCAGCCGGATATCTTCACGCTGGAAGGCATCGCGCCGCTCGGCGTGGCCGAAACGCGGCAGCGTCTCGAGCGCGTGCTGTATCAAGATGATCTGGCCCCACGGATCGCCACGCTCCGCGAGCGAGTCGCCATAGATCTGGAGGGTCTCGAGATCATCCGGCTGCGCGGCGAGCGCGGCGAGCAACGCGGGTTGCGACGCGGCCTCTTCGCGCATGCCCCCGATCTGAACCCAACCCTCCGCGACGAGCCTCCGGCACTCGCGATCCGCATCCCACTTCGCGCGGATCGGCGAGGTCGCGCGGTCGTCGATCTCGACCTCCACCCGCTCCCCTGCCCTCTCGAAGATCCTCACGCCACTCGAGCTCCCGTGATCTTGCGTGCCTGCCACGCCGTCCCGAGTGCGAGGCTCAACGCGCCGAGCGCGGCGAGCGCGAACAATAACCGTGCGTGTGGGAACAGCGTGAGCACGCCATCGACTTTGCGCGCCATCACGATCTGCGCGATCTCGTGATCGTCATCGACCACCGGAAATTGCAGCACGCGATAGTCGTGGCCGTGCTCGCTGACCTGCGCGATGCCATCGCGCGGGGCTGCGCGCACGAGGCTCTCGTCGAGGCCTGGATCGGCGACGAACGTCGCGTTCGGCGCGACGACCGCGAACAACGTCTCGTCGTCGAGCCGGAGGTCGGCGAGGATCTCGTTGATGTCCTCGAACTGGAGCAAGATCGCGCGGGTCTCGTTCGAGCTCGTCGCGTTGTTGCCGAGGGTGAGCGCACGCAGGTGCGTGATGACCAGCCCGATCGGTCGTGCGGTACCGAAGATCTGGCTGGGCGCGAACACCGGATCGGCGTACGAGCTCACGGTCAAGCTCTGACTCGCACCGGAATCGAGCGCGCGTTTGACTGCGGGAATCGCGTGAGTGTCGGTGTTCCAGACCTGCGGCGCGTAGCTCGTGAACAGCAAGCGGCCTTTGTAGTCGATCACCGCGCGGTGCTGGGTCGCGAGCCCCGACCACTGTAGCGAGGCGAGCGTGCCGTGCAGCTTCTCGAGATCCTCGAGATCGGCCTCGGGTGTGCCGAGCCCGAAGTCGGCCTGATCGTGATGACCGGCGACCTCGCGCATCGCGGATTCGTTGTAGGCGATCTCGGAAGAGCGATTGAAGTTCTTACCGACGCGGCTCAAGGTTTTGTCGACCTGGCGCCCGGTCAGCGCGAACGACTCGTCGACCTGCGCGTTCAACCGGCCGCGCACGGTCCAGTCGGCGACCAGCCCGAGCCCGAGCGCCGCCGCGACGGCGAGCGCGATCCATGCCGTGCGACGCCACGGGCGCGCGCGATCGCGACCGAGCTCGGCGAGCAAGAAGTCCATCGTCGGAAAGCGATCGCCGGGCTTTACAGAGAGCCCGCGCACGAGGATCGCGCGGATCCCGCTCGAGACCGACGTCGTGGCGGGCGCGGGCTTGATCTTGCCCGCGATCACGTTCTCCGAGAGCTCGGCGAACAGCTTGCCTTCGAACGGACGCTCGCCGTAGAGCGCTTCGTAGAGCGTCGCGCAGAAGTTGAATTGATCGGTCCGCGGATCGACGTTGAGCCCGGCGAACTGTTCGGGCGCCATGTACGCAGGGGTACCGAGCACCGAGCCTTCGGTCGTGAGGTTGACCTCGGCGATCGGATGCTTCGTGCCGGTGTCGCTCGGCTTGGCTGCGGCGAGACCGAAATCGGTGACCTTGACGCTACCGTCTTGCCCGACGAGGACGTTGTCCGCTTTGAAGTCGCGGTGGATGATGCCCGCGCTGTGCGCCGCGGCGAGACCGCGACCAGCAGCGATGTACGCGGTGATGATCTCGGGCAGCGTCCGCTGACCTTCGGTCTGCCATGCGCGCAGGCTCTGACCCTTGACGAGCTCCATCGCGATGAAGCTCGCGCCATCGGCCGCGCCGACGTCGTAGACGCCGACGACATTCGGATGGCTGACCTGGGCCATCGATTGGGCTTCGCGCACGAGGCGATCCATGAGCGCCGGGTCGTAACGGCGCAAGAGCTTGAGCGCGACGAGCCGACCGAGCTTCGGATCGTGCGCGCGCCAGACCACACCCATCGCGCCAGAGCCGATCTTTTCGTCGAGCACGTAGCGCCCGAAAGGGCCGCCTTCGGTCGCTGGACGACCGCGCGGGGGGATCAGCCGCGACGGCGGACGCATCGTCGCGCCCGCGCCATGATCACCGCTCGCGAGCGTCTCGTCGAGCGCCGGCTCGACGTGACTCGGCGCGATCGTCTCGTCGAGCGCGATATCTCCGATGTCTCCGTTCATGGCGCGCGGAGTGATCAGCCGAGAGGCATACGGCCGCGTCTCGGTAACAACGTCTTGCAGCGCGACCTTGGCGGTGACACCGATCAGCTCTCGGCAGTCCTCACAGGTATCGAGATGTCCGAGGACATTCCCCCGCATCACCTCGTCGAGAGCTCCCGACATCAGGTCCTGGACGACGTTCGCGTCGAGGCACTCCACTGCGCGCATTGTGACACAATAGATCCCGGTGGCATCGGACCGGGTAGCTCAGCTGACGACCGCGAGCGGGCTGGCCGCAGGTGCGGCTGCCGCGGTCATCGGCGCGTGGGACACGCTGCTCGCGACGGCGCGTGAAACACTTCCGGGGGTCGCGGTCGATGAGGAACGCCTCGCTTCGTTCATCGGCGAGCGGCTCTACGGCACCGAGCTCGCCGCCGCGCTCGCCGCTGCACCCGCTGCGGATCTGGTCCTCGCTGCCGGCTGCGTCGAGCAGGTTCCGAGCGCGCATGCCGCGTTCGACGCGGTGCTCGTCGAGGTCGATGCCGCGGGCTCGGCGGTCGGCGCGAGTAAAGA